>CAXTRS010000493.1:0-3152 GCA_964246635.1 uncultured Chthoniobacterales bacterium
CTCGTTTGCCACGGTTGCCGCGGGCAGAGTGCGATCTTCCCAGAGACAGTAGAAAACATGCGCGTGCGCTGCCGGCGAAATTGCGCCGATGGCGCTGGAAGCCAGACTGCCGCTGCGCGCATACGCGAAATGTCGAAAGGGCAAGGAACTCGTGGCAATGCGCTCGCCCGATGACAGCGGCGCAGCGAGCGGATAAAAGCGCACGCCGTAATCGGCTGTTTGCATCCAGCCGCTCGCGGGCAGGCAGACGTCGGGCCGGTGCGCGCCCGCGAGTCGGACGGAGTTGCGGCCCGGTTTCCAGCGGAAGAAATAGGTGAGGCAGATGGGTGTTTGGGCCGAGGGCAGAATCGACGTGTGGGTGCCGTTGGTGGCCCATTCCCATCGCGCGGCTCTGCCAACGTCGAAGTGCAGCAGCCAGCGGGTGCGCTCGTCGATCGGCAATTCGCGAAAGCTGGGTGCGGACTGCGGCCAACGCACCGCCCAATGCGGCCGCGCGACCAATCCGCGTTCATGCCACCGATACCAGCCTTCGACGCTGAGCTCGACAAACAGGAGCCATAGAAAAATAGAGAAGTGCGGAATGCGGAGTGCGGAATGCGGAATGACCGAGAGACTGGATGCTGGATGCTCGATGCGGGATGTCCTGATTTCTTCGTTCCGCACTCCGCACTCCGCATTCCGCATTCCTTTCAGCCAGAGCGCGAGCAGCAGCGTGCCGACGAACACGACGCCGAGGATCGTATAGCCGGCGGCGTCGTGCCCGCGTTCGGCCGTGCCGAGTCCGTGCCGCGCGGCGAGCCAGACGAGGGTAAAAGCGCGCACGACATTTGCGCTCAGTGCGAGCGCCACGGCGAGGGCGACGAGCGCGACACGACGCCGCGGCGAGAGCCGGTTCAACTCACCGAGGAGCAGCCCAATCATGAGCGAGGTCTGCAAGCCGCGCACGCCGCTGCAGGCTTCGTTGACGCCGACCACGCCGGTGCTGACCCGGATGAGGCTCCCTTCGAGCTGCGCCGGGATGCCGAGCACGCCGAGGCCGTCGGCCGCCACCGCGGCGGCGACGCGCATCAGCCCTCCGACGACGAATTCTTCGTGGCTCTTGATCCACGGCACCGCGACGAAAAAGAAGCCAACCGGGAAAGCGAAGTGCCGCGCCCAGCGCGTCCCGCCGCGCACCCAGAGCCACAGCAGGGTCAGGCCGGCGACCGCGCCGGCGTGCAGCCAGCCGAGCAGCCGCCAATCGGGATTGGCGTCCTCGAAGAGCCGCACCGGCAGCAGCAGGAACAGCAGCGCGCCGCCGAGGACGAGCAGCCCGCGCCAGCCCGGCGACGCCGCCGCCGGCGGGTCGGGCTCCGGCCGGCTTTCCCAACGCAGACCGAAGAGCGCCAGCGCGAGAAACGGCACGAGCCAGCCGTAGGCGTATTGCTCGCTGATCGACCACTCGCCCGCCAGCGCAACGCAGGCCCCTGTGGGACCGCAGCCGATGCGCGACGATACGCGTGGGGGGGGGGGGGCGGGTGGTCGCGCCCGAGATGGCGGGCGGCCGGGCGGCAGCAGCGGTGAGCGCAGGCGGTGGAGGTAACACCGAGCCGCTCCATAGCAGGGTTCACGGCTGGGGGACAGAGGAAAACCGGGACGGCGGTTCACATCGTCGCGAACGGAGCGCCCGCTCCGGGGAAATCGGGCTCACCCATCGTTATCACCACCGCCGTTTGCGTCGGCGAAATTGCCAGTCCGCGGCGAATCGCTCTCGCCGCCTGCCGCAAAACACGGTTCATTCCGGCAGCGATGGTCCCAGTTCCAAATCGGCCCGGAGCTTCCGGCGTCGCGTTCACTGCGCGGTCCGCACGCGCGTTATCACACATTGAGCTCATCCGAGCCGTGGCAATCGCCGTTTGCGCGCTCGCGCTGGTGGGCTGCTGGCGGGTGCGCGTGCGCGCGCTGGTGCTCGCGCAGAACGCAGAGGCTTGGGCAAGGGCGGCCGGGAATCCCAACGATCCGCGGGAACGAGCGCTCGGCGCCGGCGCACTCGCTGACGAAGGCGAGATTCTACGGACTGGTGGCGACCGGAATTTTCCTCGTTTCCCGCCCGAGATAATCCAAGGGAACGCCGGCAGCAACCTTGACGACGACGATGACACCGTGGCCGATGCTCCGGACTCGCCGGAACCGCTGGCCTTGTCGCTCCTGCCCGGCATGGACGTTGCGCTGGAACCCGGCAGCGCATTGGAAATTCAGCGTCTGCGCATCGAAAAACGGGTCGATAAAATCACCGCGCGCGAGGCGGCGGTTGCCTTCCGCCAGGGTGCGCTGCTCGTTTCACTGGCCGCGCCCGAAGGAGCGGCACTCTCCAGCCTCGTTGTCGCGACCACGGTCGGCACTGTGCGATCTGGCGCGGGCAGTTTGTTTGGAATTTGGGGGGAAGACAATGGCGCCAGGATTCGCGTGGTGTGTGCGGGGGGCGAAGTCGATTGGGCCGGCCAGCCAGTCGCTCCCGGAACGGCAGTTGATGCCGTGGTTCCCCGGCAGACCGCCGCGGCGCCTGCTTTCACGACCGTTGACGCGGTCGCGGACGCCGTGGCGCAACGGCAGATCGCCCGCCTCCGCGCCGCCGAACGCAATCTGCACCGCCTGGAACTCCGTCGTCAGGAAGCGCCACCGGCTTGGCGGCGATGAGCGGTGATGAATGGCGGGCGTGAACCGCTGCACCGAGCCAATCCTGGCTCAGAAACGAAAGTGGGTAACTGCCCGCGGAACCTTCGCAAAATCGCCTTGCCAAGCGGCCACGAAGCTTGAACTATCGTGCGAGGCGTCCCATCCACGGCATGGGGCCTGCAACGTCTCCGTGCGTCGTTCATCCGTCTTCTTCCTTTCATGAAAACTTTTTCCTCGCGTGCAGCGCTGACTCGTTTTGTCCTTGCTGCCGCAACCTTGGGGCTGATGGCCATGCAGCCGGTGTCGCCGCTGCGCGCCATGCCCGCTGACGACCAACTGCGCTCGGCGGTGGCTGCTGGCGGGTCGGCCTCGGTGTCGGCGGCGAAGCCGCGGGCGTTCCTCGCCGCCTACAGCGCGCTGCTGGCGCGGGCGGGCAAGGAGGGAGTGCCGGACGTCGCGGCGGCTGCCCTGCGCGCGCGGCCGGAGTTGCTCAAACC
>CAXTRS010000494.1:0-3144 GCA_964246635.1 uncultured Chthoniobacterales bacterium
GGACGCGCGCCAGGGCTGCCGCCGCGCGAGCTCGCGCACGCGCCGGGCGAGCGCCGCGTCGTCGAGCGGCGCGGCGTGCGGCTCGAAGCGGGCGAATTTGTGAAACTGCACCGCCCCGCGCGCCAGGACGAAACAGCGCCGCGTGTAGGCGTCGCGCTTCGCGCCGTCGGCCGCGGTCTTCTGGCGCAGTTGGGGGACGCCGTCGCGGTATTCCCAGACCGTTTGATTGGCGAAGTCGAAGGTGTCGCGCTCGAAGCGGAACGGCGGCTCGCCGGCGACCTGCGCCCGGCCCGGCCCGGCGAGCAGCAGCGCAGCGGCGAGGCAAAGGGGCGCGAGGAAACGCCCTCGCCAGGCTCCGGAATTATCTGCTCGCTTCCGACGGTCCACGCGTTCTAATGGCCCAACTTCCCCGACCCCATGAGCTACAACGAATTGATTCATCTTTATTTCGAGCGCTCGAATGCGTTGCAAAACTATTGGACGCTGTATGTCGTCATCATCGGCGGGCTGCTCGCGTTTTCGTCCATCCGCAAACAGCGCGATCTCGTGACGACGATTCTCGTCACCGTGCTCTTCGCTTTTTTCGCTTACAAGAACATCGGCGCGATTCACGACGTGACCCTCCAGCGGCACGCCACGCTCGCGGCGATCAAAGCCGCGCCCGAAACGCCGGAAATCAAAACCGCGCGCGGCACCCTCGAACCAACCCTGCTCCCGCCGGAATACGAAGGTGTGCGCAATTTCCATGTCGTCACCGACCTCCTCACCATCCTCGCGCTCTGGGCGATGGAGCGCCGCCGCTGGGTCGCCGCGCGCGACGCCGAATTGACCGGCGTGCGCGTGGCTTGAGCGGCCGACTCAGTGGCCTGCGAGGCCGGCAACGACGACTTCGGTTTTCACCGAGTTGGCGATGAAACACTGCTCGTGGGCGAGGTGGTGGAGCTTCGGGAGGTCGTCGCTCGTCGGCTGCTTGTCGCCGCCGTAGGTGATCTGCGGGTTGAGCGTGACTTTGTTCACCCACGGCACGCCGCGCTCGTTCTTGGCCATCGTGCCGACGGCCTCGTCTTCGTAGCGTTCGACCGCGAAACCGTGGCGGCCCGCGATGAAAAGAAACGTCAGCATGTGGCAACTGGACAAGGAGGCGACAAACGCCTCCTCGGGATCGACGAACGCGGGGTTCGACATCGGCGCCGGCACGACGCTCGGCGAGGGCGAGGCGTCCATCGTGTGGCCGCCGTCGAAGCTCCACTTGTGCTCGCGCGAATAACGGCCTTTGAGGAAGTCGTCGCTCGCGCGGCGCTCCCAGCGAATCGTGGCTTTGTGTTCGGACATGCGCGGACCATAGCGCAGACCGTTGCAAAGGAAAATTCCGGGCGCGGCGGCGCGTCCGCCTCAACGGGTGGTCCCGCGGCTGAAGTCGAAGCTTTGCTCGCGCACTTTGCGCTGGAGCGGAACCGCGCGGAGCATCTCCGGCCGCACGAAGCCGTGGAGCGCGCTGTCGAAGGTCGGCGCATCTTCCCGCGGCGGCCGCACACACTTGCCCTTTTCCCAGGCGTCGCGGGCGATCTGCGTGCGCACCGCGAGATCCATGCTGTTGAGGATCAGCGGATCGTCCCGCACCAGGCCGGTGACCATCAACGTTTTGATGCACTCCGACATCGTGTCGGCCGCCGTGTTGACATCGTAAACGCGGTTCGCCGGCACCTGGCCGATCGGCTGCTGACAATGCTTGGCGACAAAGAGCCAGTCGTGGATGACAAACGCGGCGCCGCAACCCCACGGCGAGTAGCCCGGCAAGGCCCAAAGAATCCGTGGGATCGAACCGCCGTCGGTGAACATGGCTTGCGGTTGAATCACGTCGCCGTTGGCGCGGATGAACTTGAACGGCGATGCCGGGTCGGGTTCAAAAACAAACTGGTCCTCGCCGACCCAGCGCAGCCGGACCTTGCCCTCGAATTTGCCGACGGGTGCGCTGGCATATTTCGAGGTGCCCGCGCAGCCGCCGAGCAGGCCCGGCGACAACAGGAGCGTCAGGAAAAGCAGCGCGAGCGAGCGGCGCGTCACGCCGACGTTTATAAACAGGGCGACGATCCGCTGACAAGCCCCATCCGCTCACGATGCGGCGTCGGTCACCGTTGCCGGCAGGACGCGGCCACTCACTTCACCGAAACCGATGCGATAGCCATCGCCCTGACACCAGCCGCGCAAAGTGAGCCGGTCGCCGTCTTCGAGCCAGGTGCGGGTCTGGCCGTCGGGAAACGCGAGCGGCTCGCTGCCGCGCCACGTGCGTTCGAGCAGGCAGCCGCGCGATTCCGGCGTCGGGCCGCTGATCGTGCCGCTCGCGAGCAGGTCGCCGGGCTGGAGGTTGCAGCCGTTGACGGTGTGGTGCGCGAGCTGTTGGCGCAGCGTCCAATACAGGTGCTGGAAATTCGTGCGCGCGATCGACCGCCACTCGCCCTGGCCGCCGAGCTGGAGCAGCGCCTCGAGCTGGATGTCGAGGGTCCAGTCACCCGCCGGGTCGCGCAGATACGGCAGCGGCTCCGGGTCTTGCGGCGGCTGCGAAATGCGGAACGGCTCGAGCGCGTCGAGCGTGACGACCCACGGCGAAATCGACGTGCAAAAATTCTTCGCCAGGAACGGCCCGAGCGGCTGGTATTCCCACGCCTGGATGTCGCGCGCGCTCCAATCGTTCACCAGCACCAGCCCGAAGATGTGCTCCTCCGCGCGCGCGATCGGCACCGGCTCGCCGAGCGCGTTGGCGGGGCCGACGAGCGCGCCCATTTCAAATTCGTAGTCGAGCGAGCGCGTCGGGCCAAACAACGGCGCCGGCGCGTTCGGTGGTTTCGTCTGACCGAGCGGCCGGCGCACATCCGCGCCGCTAACGACCACCGAACTGGCGCGGCCGTGATACGCCACCGGCAGGTGCAGCCAGTTCGGCATCAGCGCGTTTTCCGCCCCGCGCAACATCGTGCCGACATTGTGCGCGTGGTCGCGCGACGAATAGAAATCGGTGTAATCGCCGATGCGCGCCGGGAGGAGCAACTCGACCTCGGACAGCGGCAGCAGCGCGCGAGAGCGCAGCGCCGCGTCGTCGCGCAACGTGGGATTTTCGGCATTGAGAAGTTCGCTGATCTGCGTGCGCAC
>CAXTRS010000495.1:0-971 GCA_964246635.1 uncultured Chthoniobacterales bacterium
CTTCTGGAGCTCAGGCAAAAACTCGTCTACGGACAGGACCGTCAATTCGCGGATGCCGCGCAGCTCCTGCACGAAACGCGCCTTGCTGTATTGTGCGCAATCTGACTCCTCCGCCTTCCGCTCGCCAAGACGCAGCCAAACGAGGAGCGCCTCTTCGTGACTCTCGAATGATGGCGAATGCCGATATGAAACCGCGGCAAGCTCGTTAAAACGCTCGCGGCACGCATCCACGCTACCGGCGCCAAAGAACTCGAGCAGCTGGCGGACGCGGTTCCCTCCCTGGGCGGGCGTGAACAGCCCGCGCTTCTCGAGCTCCTTCACCGGAAAACGCGCAGCCCACTCGCTTTCGGTCGCGAGCCGCTCGACTTCGTTCGCCTTCGCGAGATGGAGACGGTAGTGCGCCTCGAGACCGAGCCAGAGATCGGCGTCTAGATCGAGCACGCGCTCGAACTGGAGCGCCGTCTCCGGTTCGATCGGCGCCTTTCCGGCGAGGATTTCGACGATTAACTTGGCAGATCGGCCGCATCGCCGTGCGAGTTCGCGAGCCGACATGTCGCGCGTCTCGAGAAACTCTTCGAGCAACTTGCCAGGGCGTATCCCGCGGCTAGGACTGTACGGCAGGTGCGCCATCACCGGGCGGCGACAGGCGCGCCGAGGCGGCGGTCAGACATGCTCGATACCGATCACTTCAATCTCCTCTATCGTTGCCAGTGCCGGCGCCTTGGCTCGCTTCGCGTTTTCACCAACGCCAGAGAACCGCAAGCGATGCTCAGCGCCGACGTCGAGCATGAACAGTCCCTGCGTGCGAGGATCGGGACGAATGTCAAGCGACCTCGGGAACTGACCCCCTTAGCGACATGAGGAACTGACCCCTCATGGATTGATGGTTGCGGCTGGATTGAGCGCCGTGGCCGCGGAGTTGAAAAAACCCCCCCCGGCGCGTTATGGGCCGCCGGGGGGGATGGCGCGGG
>CAXTRS010000495.1:981-3122 GCA_964246635.1 uncultured Chthoniobacterales bacterium
CTCTTACCCCCCCCCCCCCCCCGGCCGCTTTTCGCGCAGGCGGTAGCTGTCGCCGCGGATGGTGATGACGCTGCAGTGGTGCAGGAGGCGGTCGAGGATCGCGGTCGCGACGACGGCGTCGCCGAACACCGTGCCCCACTCGACGACGGAGCGGTTCGACGTCACCAGCATCGATCCGCGTTCGTAGCGGCGGCTGACGAGCTGGAAGAACAGGTGCGCGGCATCCGGCTCGAACGGCAGGTAGCCGAGCTCGTCGATGATCAGCAGCTTGGGCCTGGCATAAAGCGTCAGCTGCTCTTCAAGCCTGCCGTCGCCGTGCGCCTTGGCGAGCGCCGCCACCAGCGTTGCGGCGGTGACGAACTGGACGCTGTGGTTGTGGCGGATCGCCTCGCGCCCGAGGCTCACCGCCAAGTGCGTCTTGCCGGTCCCCGGCGGCCCCAGCAACAGGAGCGCGTCGCCATGCGCGATCCAGCGGCAGGTGGCGAGGTCGCGGATCTGGCGCTGATCGAGCGAGGGCTGCGCGCTCCAGTCGAAGCCATCGAGCTCGCGCACGAACGGGAACCGGGCGAGCTTGGTCGCCATCTCGATCCGCCGCTCGTCGCGCCTGGCGATCTCGCGCGACACGAGGAAGCCAAGCGCCTCCCTGAGCGTCATCTCCGAGCGCGCCGCTTCGTCGAGCAGGCTGTCGAGCTGGTCGCGGATCGCGGTCAGCTTCAGCCGGTCGAGCATGGCGACGAGCGCATCGTGCGCGATCGCCGCCATCACCATCCTCCTCCCGCGGCGAGTTCATACTCCGCAAGCGGCCGCAGCAGCGATGCCGGCGGAGGTGATGATGGTGGCGGTGGCGTCGATATCCGTCGCACCGGCCCATCGGCGCCGACGACGCCGGCAAGATGGGCGGGATTGGTGACGCGCTCGCGGCGGCCGGAGCAGAGCGCATGATCGGCAACGATCTCGCCGGCATGGCGGATCACGATCCGCCCGGCGCAGATCGTCGCCTGCACCGTTTCGCCGATCAACCGCCAGGGCACCGAGTAGCTGTTGGTGTCGATGTCGACCGCGCAGTCCGCGCGCACGCGACGGACCAGGTCGCGCAGCTGGCCGAACGATGCACGGCCGCCCAGCGGCCGCAGCGCCGGCGCCTCGCGCGCGAACCGCTCGATCGGCGCCTCACCGGTGGTGCCGTGGACGCGCCGGGCGGCAATGGCGCGCGTCCACGCCGCCAGATGCGCCTCGAACGCCGACCAGCTCGCGAAGCGGCGGCCCGCGATCGCGTTCTTCTTCACATAGCCGACGCCGCGCTCGTCCTTGCCCTTGGTCCGCGCCCGGTACGGCGCGCACGCGCGTGGCCGGAAGCCCCAGTGTCGCGCAAAGGCGTGCAACCCGCTATTGAACCGCACCTCGCGCGTCGCAGCGTCATGATGATCGACCAGCGCGCGGGCGTTGTCGAGCAGCACCTCGACGGGCACGCCGCCGAACGCCAGGAACGCACCCTCCAGCCCCTCGAACCAGTCCGCCTGCCGCTCGCGCACCGACGGGCGGACGTGCAGCCGCCGCGAGAAGCCGAGCGTCGCCACGAACAGATGGACCCGCAGCTTCTCGTCGCCGATCCACACCCGCGTCTCGCCGAAGTCGATCTGCAGCTGCCGCCCCGGCGGTGTCTCGAACCGCACCGTCGCGCGCGACTGCGCCTTCAACTCACGTCGCCAGCCAGCGACACGCCGCTCCACCTGGCGAAGCCCGATCACGACACCATGCTCGCTGGCAAGCTCCTGGCGGATCACGTCGGCATTGCCGCCATGCCGGAAGAAGCGCTCGCGCAGCCAGCCATCCAGGCCATCGAGCGCGGACCTGCGACCAGGCTGCCGATACGGCATCGGCCCGCCCTGACGAAGATACCGCCGCACCGTGTTGCGCGCGCAGCCGAACTCCCGCGCCAGCCGCTTCGCTCCCCAGCCAAGCCCGTGCAGCCTCATCATCGCCGCCACCTCGTCAGGCTGCAGCATCTCCTCTCCCCGAACCACCACATCCGGCAGCTCAGGTCGGCTCGAACTCAACGATGTCATCACTCCCTCCTCGCTTACATCGAGGGGGTCACTTCCTCGTGTCGCCAGGGGGTCAGTTTCTCAGGTCGCCCAACA
>CAXTRS010000496.1:0-3116 GCA_964246635.1 uncultured Chthoniobacterales bacterium
ACGTGCGGTTTCAATAAGGCGATCAGATCGCGGAGATCGTCGAACGCGCCGGTCTCGGCGATGTCGAGTTGCACTTTGCTGCCGAGCCGATCGGCGATGTGGAGGATGGCCTCCTCTTCTTTTTCGTAGTCCAACCCGACGAGATCGAGGGGGGCGGCGGCGCAGAAGAGCACGCGCAGCGGCGCTGCCACCAGCCCGGCCGACGCCGGGAGGAGCTGCCGCCGCGTGGAGCGTCGAATCGCCCAGCGGCCGTCCTCCACGAGGAACTTGCCATCCGCGCCCGGCAGCAGTTCCCACGGCAGATTGAGGCAGCGCGACGATTCGGAGCTGACCAGCAGCCGGCCTTCGCCGCCGCCGTGAAGCGCTCCGAGCAGGTCGTCGTAGAAGGGTCCGAGGCAGAGGTCGCGCAACTCGGCGCCGAGTGCTTTCAGAGCAACCGGATCCACCAGCGGTCGGTAGCCGCTTTCAAATCCAGCCAGCAGATCGTCCGCGCGTCCGCAAAGGGCAGTCGCCTGGGCGGCTGGCACCGGGTGCGGCTGATCATTCAGGCTGGTGCGGACGTTGATAACGCCGTCGTCGTGGTCTTCCAATCGAATGGTGATCTGCTTCATGGCAGGAGCGCGAGACGGGCGGCTGACGACCGTCTCGATTCTCAGGAAGCTGGAGAAGCCATGGCGCTTTCGCCTGAGCCAAGATTTTTCGCATTCTCCCAAGAGAGGGTCAAACGCAGCATGTTCCCCTTGGACAGAAATGTCATGCGAAATTTTTGGGCTGTGGGATGCCTGCCAATACGTCCGGGCGCTGGAGAAGCGCGCCCGGACACGCTAATTTGCGGCCCGGAAGCCTTAATTAGCAGCCCGACTGTCTTATTTTGTCGCCCGACTGTCTTATTTTGTGCCCCGACTGTCCTAATTTGTCGCCCGACTGTCTTAATTTGCGCACCGGATGTCTTAATTTCCTCCCCGGAGGTCTTAAATTGTGCCCCGGAGGTCTTAATTTGTTCCCCGGACCAGTTAAAATGGAGGCCGGCAGAGGGAGAAAATGGGTCGGCTGCCCTGATGAGCGGCGGGCGCGTCCAAAACAGGCGTCGAGAAGCTCTGCATCCGGGCGGTGACCTACTTTACAGACACCGTCCCTCTTCAAGTCCAGAGTAGTCCACCACGCGAAATTGATCCGCAGCGACACTCAGTGCCCCAGCTTGACTCCGCAGAGGCGGGGCTACTCTCTCCCCCAGACTCGCAAGACTGATTTTGCGCCGCGGCTAATTTTGACCCGGCAGGAGCCGGCCCAAAGATGCCGCCAGCTCGGTGGCGCTGACAACCGTCTCGGAGCGTGCTCCGAGATGCTTGATTTTCACCAGCGGCCATTCGGCCCCAAAGATGACGGCGAACGCAGCGCCGAGAGATTCGGCGTTCTGAAACTGCCGGCCAACCTTGGCGGGAGTCAGCGGGAACTCGACGCGCCGCCCGGCGGCACGCAATGCCTGCACGCTGGCGAGCGCCTGCGGGCGAACGGATTCGTCGGCGATGACGGCGAAGATTTCGGGCGCGTGCGCGGATTTCGTGGTCGCGCCGAGAGCGGCGGCGGTGTGCGGCAGTTCGCGCAGGAGGTCGAGCAGCGTGACGTCGCCGATGGCAAAGCCGAGCGCGGGCAGCTTCACGGCGCCGTCGGAGAGCGTGGCGATGAGGTCATCGTAACGGCCGCCACCGGCGAGGGCGCGCGATTTCAGGCCGCGGTCGAAGACTTCAAAGACGACACCGGTGTAATACGCGAGACCACGCATGATCTTCGGATCGAACTCGACGAATTTGCTCAGACCTCGCGCCGTGAGATCGGCTTCAACAGCACCGAGTGAGTCACTCAAATGAGATGGGGGAAGTTCGAGATATTTATCAAAATATGGCCGTGTGATCCAGAGAGCCGCTAGCTTCTCGTTTGTGACCTCAGGGCGCTCACGGTCCATCTTATCGATGATCTGGAGAAGTTCTGGCACACGCTCCGTATCGATTCCGCGATCTTTGAGAAATTTCGTAAAAACGTTGCGATCATTAATGCGCACGACAAAATCTTGCTCGGTTAACCCGAAGCTGCGCATGAGATCAATGGCCAGCGCGATCATTTCCGCATCCGCCGCCGACGACGCTTCACCAATCAAGTCGCAGTTGAGTTGCGTAAATTCGCGCAGCCGGCCTTTCTGCTGTTTCTCGTAGCGGAAATAGTTGGCGATCGAAAACCACTTCAGCGGCTTTTTGAATTCGCGCTCCTTGGCGGCGACCATGCGCGCGAGCGTCGGCGTCATCTCGGGCCGGAGCGCGACGTGGCGCTGGCCTTTGTCCACGAAATCGAAGAGCTGGCCGACGAGTTCGCCGCCGCTCTTCTTTTTGTAAAGCTCGACCGGCTCCAGCGTCGGCCCGTCCACCTCGACGAAGCCGTAGCGCCGGGCGACCTCGCGCCACTTGCCGAAGACGTAATTGCGCGCCGCGCAATCGGCCGGATAGAAATCGCGGAAGCCGGGAAGAGTCTGCATCGGGAGGCCGGCAGGTTACGCAGAATTTGCGGGTTGTCAGCGAGCGGCCGGCGCGACGATGCGGCGATTCGCCCAAAAAACAACGGCGGCCACGCCCGGGCGAGTGGCCGCCGCGACGATCGCTGGAAGTTTTCCAGCTTGGGCTGGATTACAGCCCGAGCAGCTTGTTGACGGCAGCCTGCGCGTCGATCAAACCGTAGCCGACTTTGTAATTCCACTTCTGCTTGAACGTATTGCTGAAGCGGCCCGTGGCCGGCGTGCCCGAGTCGCTCTGCGTCGCCGACACCAGCGCGCCAGGGCTGGACGGCGTCTGGCCGCCGAGCACCTCGGAGAGTTGCGCGAAGACGTTGACCCCGTCGTTGCGCCGGCCGATGCCGAACTTCAGCGTCGCGCCCGGGTTGAAGTTGTTGAAGTTGATGGTCAACAGCGAAGTGGCCGTGCCCAGGGAACCGGTGCCCACCGTGAAGCACGCACCCCTCGGCGCGGTGAAGCCCGCCGGGGTCGTCGTGCCATAGAAGCCCGAGACGACCACGACGGTGGCCCGCGCCGTGGGGCTGGGATCGGTCGGGAGGGCCGTGCTCGAGTCGAA
>CAXTRS010000497.1:0-3114 GCA_964246635.1 uncultured Chthoniobacterales bacterium
GCCCGAAGACGTGCGCGCGCTGCTGCGGCCGGACGAACTAGCGCGCGACAGCCGCGGCCACGCGCACCGGCTGCCGCGCTTCTTTTTTGAAATCGCGAGCTGGCCGCTGGCCAAGGAGACGCTGCTGACGCCCCACTTTCGACTCAGCGAATTGCTTGTCGTCGATTGCCGCGAGTCGCCGCGGCTGTTGCTGGAATTTCCGCACTACGTGCCGTGCGCCGTGGCGCTGCTGGCGCGTTTTCTCGAAGGCTTGCGCGAGCGCGCCGGCAACGTGCCGGTGTTCGTCGCGGCCAACGGCGGCTACCGTTCGCCATCGCACCGCCTGGACGCCGGCTTGGCTGACCCAGACGCGTGTCTCGGCCCGCACCAGTGGGCGGTGGCGGCGGATATTTTCCGCGTCGGCGACACGTTGCTGAACACGCCTGCCGCGATCGAAAAATACGCCGCGCTCGCGCGCGACCTCGGCCCGGTCGTCAACGTCCTGCCGCACGGTCACGGCCCGGGCCAGACGGATGACCATCTGCACCTCGACCTCGGCTACGCGCGGATCGTTCCCCCCGACTTCGATGAAGGCGACGGACGCCGGGCCTCGTCCGAGTTGTAGAGGCGGCTCTGGCGCTTGCCCGCGTCCCCCCGCGGAAACGCTGGACTAAAAGCTGCTTAAACATTCGCACCGCGCTTTCCCCCCACCCACCGGGGAAACCGACGCGGCCGGATTCCATGGCCAAAGGCGACTTTTTTAGCTTCGTCACTTCTCTGCGACCCATCGAGCTTAAAGCGATCGGCGAACTTTCCCAAGTCATCCATCTGGCGGAAGGCGTCACGGTTTACTCTGGCGGGGACGCAAGCGACGCGCTTTATATCATCACCCGCGGGGTAGTGGAGATCGTCCATGAGACCCAACGCCACGCCGACAACACGCCGATTTCCTACCTCGGCCGAGGCGATATGTTCGGCGAAATGGGAGTGCTGAGCGACACGCCGCGCAAAAATGCGATTCGCACATGCGAGCCAACGAGCGTGCAGGAATTGATAAAACGGGTGCCTTCGTTCTTTTATTACGTCAGCCAGCAGGTCGCCAGTCAGCTCATCAAAGTCAGCGATCTTGCGTTCGTGCAGAGCAATTGTCTGGAGTTGAGCGGCAACCTCGCCAACTTCGATCTAGTCACGATTTACCAGACGATTCTGAACAGTTCGCAGACCGGCGAGCTGGCGATCAACAACGATGCGGGCGACACGGTGGCGATCTTCCTGTTCGAAGCCGGCCAGGTGCAGCGCGCGCAGTTTTATCACCTCGTCGGCGAGGAGGCATTCTGGCAGTTGTTCCTGCACGAAAACCTGACCGGCACGTTCTCTTTTGCGATCACCGAAGGCGGCTCGTCGCGGTTGGCGCACACCCCGGCGATCAAGCGCAACCCGACGGATCTGTTGATCACCGGCTTGCAGTATCGCGACGAATTCAAGCTGCTCATGGAATATTTGCCCGAGCCAGGGATGGCGCTTCAGCGCATGAAGCTCAACCTCGACTGGTCCTGCGCGGCCGAGCCGGACCTCGAAGCGTTGCGCCCGCTGGCGGAAACGATCTGGCAGGTTTGCTACAGCGCGGTGATGACGGTGGAAGACCTCTTCCATCGCGCGGACTGCTGCGAGCTGAAGTTTTACAAGGCGCTGCTACAGTTGTTGCGCACGAACCACTTCGCGCTCGTGCTGCCAGCCGACCTCACGCCGGGGCTGGCCAACGCCGTCAGCGCGCCGGCGCCCGTGTTCAACCGCCTGCCGATCCCGCTGCGCGCCAGCCCGGCAGTGGCGCGCTGAGGCGCGGTTTTGTCTTCATTCCATCAGCCGCGGCGGCAGGGCGAAGAGCAGCGACGCGCCCGCGCGCCCGAGCGAGCGAATGTCGAGCGCGACGAGCGAGGCTTTCGGAACAGGAAAGTTCAACGGCGAATCGAGGCCGAGCAGCGCGGCGACGAGTTCCCCGAGATCGGGTTGGTGGCCGACAATGAGCACGCCCTGGCAGCCGAGGTAGGCGCGCAGTTCACGCAACGCGGTGGCGGCGTTCATGCCGCTGGCGAGGAAGGGTTCCACCACGCTCGGGGTGTCGAGCGCGGCGGCCACGGCATCGGCGGTCTGTTGCGCGCGGCGAAACGGACTGGTGAGAATGTAATCCGGCCGCACAGCCGACCGGCGACAAAAGCGCGCGACGGCTTCGGATTGCTTGCGGCCTTTCGCAGTCAGCGCGCGCTCGGCATCGCTAGTGCGGAGGTCTTCGGCGTCGGCGTGACGGAGAACGTAGAGGTGCATGGAAAAAGGGTAGTGGGTTGCGAGTTGCGAGTTGCGAGTTGCGAGTTGCGCCAATCGAACGTTACGGATCGCAGATTTCAGCTTTCGGTCTGCTTATCGCACGCATTCATCTCTAACAGCGAGCATGCCCTCACCCGCAACCCGGAACCCGCAACCCGCAACCCGCAACTCCTCTTCACATCACCATCCCGCCGTCCACCGTGAGCACTTGACCGGTGATATAACCCGCCTCCGGGCTGGCGAGAAACGCGACGGCGGCGCCGATCTCATCCGGCGTGCCGAAGCGGGCGAGCGGCACGTTGTTGAGCACGGTCTTTTTCACGTCTTCGGGCAGCGCGCCGGTCATGTCGGTGGTGATGAAACCGGGCGCGACGGCGTTGACCGTCACGCCGCGGCCGGCGAACTCGCGCGCGAGCGATTTTGTCAGCCCGAGCAGGCCGGCTTTGCTGGCGGAATAATTCGCCTGGCCCGCGTTGCCGGTGAGGCCGCTGACCGAGGCGATGTTGATGATGCGCCCGCCGCGCTGGCGCAACATGCCGCGTTGAAACGCTTGGATGAAATTGAAGGCGCCCTTGAGATTGGTGTCGAGCACCACGTCCCAGTCCTCCTCGCTCATGCGCAACGCGAGGCCGTCGCGGGTCACGCCCGCGTTGTTGACCAGAATGTCCACCCGCTCGAAGTCGGCGAGGATTTGTTTGCCAAGGGCCTGCACATCCGCATGCACGCCGACATCGACGGCATACGCGCGCGCCGCGCCGGCGCGGGCGGCGTTGATCTCGTCCGCGGTGCGCGCCGCGTTCGCTTCCGAGCGGC
>CAXTRS010000498.1:0-2411 GCA_964246635.1 uncultured Chthoniobacterales bacterium
CCCACGCCCTACCCAAAAACATCTGATGAACTTGACCGAAACCATGGACGGCGCCGTCTGCGTGCTCAGCCTCAGCGGACGGCTCGATGGCCTCACCAGCCCGGCGGTCAGCACAAAGCTGAGCGAGGTGCTGCGCCACAGCCAGGGGCGCCGCATCGTGCTGGATTGCGCGCAGTTGGAATACGTCAGCAGCGCGGGCCTGCGCGTGTTCATCCAAGCCGCCAAACAACTCAAGGCGGCGGGCGGCATGCTGGCAGTCAGCTCGCTCCATGGCGCGGTGCGCGAGGTGTTCGATATCTCGGGCTTTTCCTCGATCTTCCAGCTCTACGGTGATCGCGACGAGGCGGTCGCAGCCCTGCGTTGAAATGTGAGCCATGGCTAACTCCCCCCACCAGCGTGCGCCGACTTACCTGCTCAAGGTGTTGTCCGGCCCACACCAGGGTGCGGAGGTCAGCTTGCGCGAAGGCGCGTATCTCGTCGGCAGCGGCGAGGATTGCGACATCGTTCTGAGCGACCGGCTGCTCGCCGCGCGCCACTTCGAGCTGGCCGTGGCGGCGAACGGCATCGAGCTGGTGCCGCTCGCTTCACCCTTGCTGGTATCAGGCGCCGCGGTCTCCAACGGCCGGCATCGCTGGGCGCCGTTTTCGCCGATCACCGCCGGCGCGACACACCTCGTCTTCGGCCCGGCCAACGGCAGTGCCTGGCCGGCGCTCGATACTCTGCGGCTGCCGGCTCTGCTTTCTGCCGAGCAACCCGCAGCGACGACAACGGCTTCGCAAAACGGTGCCGGGAAAGTCGCGGATGAGACCGTGACCGCTGCGCCGGCGGGCGCGCCGCAAAGACCAGAGCACCGCGGTTTCTCGTGGCCGCGTTTCTTCCCGTGGGTCGTGGCCTTCACCGCGTTGCTTGCCCTTTTCTGGATCGGCATGCGCGCCTGGCTCGGCTGGCAGGACGCAGCGGGCGAATCGCCACGGTCGCCGGCTTCCACGGCGGCGCAGCAACCGCCGCCGCACGTCGAGCCAGGCCGGCAGGCGCTCGAGGCGTTGCGCAAATTGGGCTTTGTCCAAAAAGCCGAAATTCTGAAACGCAACGGCCGCGCGACGGCGCGCGGCTACGTGGAGAACGCCATGCAACGACAGGAGGCGGAAGCGACTGTCAGGCGGCTCAACAACGGGGTGGCCGCAACGATTTACAGCGACGAAGAAACCCTGGCGTCCTGCCGCGAAGTGATCCGCGCCTACAGCCTGCCGGTGAGCCTGCGCGGCGCGGGCATTGGGATAGTCGAAGCCGACGGGCGCGTGGAGTCGCCGGCGGCGTGGGAACGCGCGCGCGAAACGCTCAGCCAGAACGTTCCCGGGTTGGTCGAGCTGCGCGACGAAAAAGTGCTCACCGGCCCCGGCGCGCCCGTCCGGCAGACGCCGACGGCGGCGAACGGGTCGTTGCCGTCCTCCACGGCCGCCGCGACGAAACCGGCCGCGCCGGGACCGCTGCGGCTCGTCGGCGTGCGGCCGGGCCAGATGGGCTATATCTCGCTGCTCAACGGCCGGAAATATTTTGTCGGCGCCGTGCTGCCCGGCGGGCTGACCCTGGTCGCGATCGAGCCGACCGGCGCGGTGTTTGACCAGCGCGGCAAGCGTCTGCGCGTGGCGACCGGCGAAGAATTACCGCCATGAAAAATCTCGACCCGTCTTTGGCTCTCTTCCTCCGTGTGCGAGCGACACTTCAGAGGGTCTATCGCCGCGCGTCAGCGCTCTTGCTCATCGTCGCGTGCATGTTCCTGACCGGCTGCGGCACGGTCGATCTGTATTCCCGGCTGAGCGAGGCGGAAACCAACGAGATGATCGCGATCCTGCGCCGGCGCGGCATCGAAGCGCAGAAAGCCGCGGGCGAGGAAAACACCTGGACGGTGAAGGTGGCGGCTGACCGTTTCGCGGAGTCCGTGGAAATCCTCAAAGCGCAGGGCCTGCCGCGCGAAAAGTTCACCAGCATGGCGACGGCGTTCAAGAAAAGCGGCCTGGTTTCCTCGCCCGCCGAGGAGCGCATCCGCTTCATGAGCGCGCTGTCGGAAGAGATCGCCGAAACGCTCACGCACATCGACGGCGTGCTCACCGCGCGGGTCCACATCAACCTGCCCAACAGCGACCCGTTCACCGAAAAAGCGCAGCCGTCGTCCGCCGCCGTTTTCATCCGGCATCGCGCGGATCGCAACCTGCAAAACTCCGCGTTCCAAATCAAAACGCTCGTGGTCAACAGCATCGAAGGGTTGTCGCTGGACAAAGTTTCGCTCGCGCTGTTTCCCGTCGAATTGCCCGGTGAAGGGTCGGGCGGCGAGAACGCCGGCGCGCCGGGCGGCAACGCGGGCGCGGGCGCGGGCTGGCGATCATGGAATGCTACGGCTCGGTCACCGGCCA
>CAXTRS010000498.1:2421-3111 GCA_964246635.1 uncultured Chthoniobacterales bacterium
GCGGGCGCGGGCTGGCAGGACGTGTTTTCGCTGCGGGTCGCGCGCGGCTCCGCGGAACGTTTGCGCTGGGTGCTCGGGGCGCTCGTCGCGCTGCTCGCGCTCACCGTGTTCCTGGCGGGCTATTTCTTTTTGCGCGCGCGCCGCCAGGGGCCGGCAACAGCGCGAGCCGGCGGCGCGGAAACCCTGCCCACCGCAGGGGCGCTCACTGCCACCGCCACGCGTCCGCCGGTGGCCGCGCTGCCCAACGCGAACTGACGAGCGAATGATCGTGCCTGCCACCACCGCCGACCGCCACAGCAGCGACCTCCGCGCGGCGCTCACCGCGCTGCGCCAGACCGAGGGGCTGTTGCCGCTGGCGCTGAGCTTCAACACGGACCCGGCGAGCTATGCCGACCCCAGTCACTTGGCCGAATGTGGGTTCCCATCCGCCGCGCTCGCCGTGCTCCGGCGCACGCCGCCGGGGCGACGCATGCTCTCGCGGCTGCTGCTCGCGCGGCACGGTCTGCTCGGCGAAGCCTGGCTCGATTTTCGCGAGCCGTGGCGGCGGCTGGCGCTGCTGAATCCATCCACGCTCCTCGCCCTGCTGAACTTTGCCGGCGCGACGGGCTGCGCGAGCGCGATCGCGCGCCGCGTCAGCCGCGCAGACCGCGCCGCGCTGCACGGGGCGCTCGGCGCCGAGGCGTGCCGCTA
>CAXTRS010000499.1:0-3110 GCA_964246635.1 uncultured Chthoniobacterales bacterium
GGGCGGGCGGGAATCCGCGGCGGGGGGCGGGGGGGACGGGGGGGGGGTGTTCTGCCAGGCAGGGCGGGCGCCCCGCCCTGCCCAAAATCACGCGCAAAAACAAACGAACCCACGACCGGGAATCGTGTTGACTTCGGGCGCTCAATCCGGTCAAAGCACACTCGTCATGCCCTCCTTTCTCCTTTCCCGCCCGTGCGTGCTCGCCGCGCTGTTTTCGAGCTGCCTGACGTTCTCGTTTACTTTTTCGGGTTGCTCCGCGTTTCGCGGCAGGTCGGACACCCGCGCGCGCCTCGACAAACCGCGCGAGCGTCCGCGCAAGCCGATCGACCGGCGCACCCGGCGCATGGTCATCGCCATCACCACCGATCCCGCCGGTCAAATCGTGGACATCCAATTTCGCCAGAGCAGCGGCTCGCAAGCCACGGATGATTTCGTGCGCGAATCCATCAAGTCGAGCTGGCCTGGCCAGGCGCAGCCGGGGACCGTGACGACGGTGGAGTTGACGTATTCCGCCGATGCCGGGTTTTCGGATCCGAAGGTGCTCGAAACCCGCCCGCTTCAATGATGATTCGGCAAAGGTGTCGTCCAATCCGGACTGTAGGCACAGGTCTGCTGCTCTCCGCGCTCGCAAGCTGCGCCACAAGTGGTCACCCTAAGACAGAGACGAGCACGACTCCCGCGCAGCATTCGACACGGACACCGAACGCGGACGACGCAGCCCGGCAGATTTCACTCAGCTTCAAGACGGATGAGGCCGGGAGGATCGCAACCCTCGATTTGTTCCGCGGAACCGGGATACCCGAAGTTGACGCACGCATTACCGAAGAAGTTCAGCGGCAAACACCCGGCCGCCTGACCAGTAACACGACGTATTCCTGCCAGCTAACTTACTCAAAAGCAGCCGGCTTCTCGAAGCTGTTTATCACCGGCCATATGACGACACAAAAAGTGTTTGTTCGTTAGTGAAACTGCTCCTGTTCCGTCGAGCCGTGGAGCGCGGTCGTTGAACTCTCGCCAGCGGCGATGACCTGGGCGACGTCATCGAAATAGCCGGTGCCCACTTCGCGCTGGTGCTTCGTCGCGGTGTAGCCGACGGCCTCCGCGCCAAACTCGGCTTCCTGCAATTCCGAATACGCCGCCATGCCGCGCTCCCGGTAGCCGCGCGCGAGGCTGAACATCGAGTAGTTCAGCGCGTGGAATCCGGCCAGCGTGACGAACTGGAATTTGTAGCCCATCGCGCCGAGTTCGCGCTGGAATTTCTCGATCGTCGCGCTGTCGAGTTTCTTCTTCCAATTGAACGACGGCGAACAGTTGTAAGCCAGCAGCTTGCCGGGGAATTTCGCGTGGATGCCCTCGGCGAAACGCTTCGCTTCATCCAGGTTTGGCTCCGCGGTTTCGCACCAAACCATGTCGGCGTATTGCGCGTAACTCTGACCGCGCGCGATGGCCTGGTCCAACCCGGCCTTGACCCGGTAAAAACCTTCCGCGGTCCGCTCGCCGGTAAGGAACGGATGATCGCGCTCGTCGATGTCGTTTGTCAGCAGCGCCGCGGCGTTGGCGTCTGTCCGCGCGATGACCAGCGTCGGCACGTCGAACACGTCCGTCGCCGCACTTCTTTTCGCTCGCGAGCTGGTCTTCGAGATGCACGCCCGCCGCGCCGGCTTCGATCATCGCCTTCACCAGCTCGAACACGTTCAAGGGTCCGCCGAAACCGGCCTCCGCATCGGCGATGATCGGCGCGAACCAATCCGTCTTCCCGCTCCTGCCTTCTGCATGGTCGATCTGGTCCGAACGCTGAAACGCCTGGTTGATGCGCTTCACCACCATCGGCACGCTGTTGGCCGGATACAGGCTTTGGTCGGGATACATCTGGCCGGCGAGATTCGCGTCGGCCGCGACCTGCCAGCCGCTCAGATAGATCGCCTTCAATCCGGCTTTGACTTGCTGCACCGCCTGGTTGCCGGTGAGCGCGCCGAGCGTCGGCACGAACGGTTCGTCGTGCAGCAGGCGCCAGAGTTTTTCCGCGCCGCGCCGCGCCAGCGTGTGCTCGACGACAACGCTGCCTTGGAGGCGTTGGACATCCGCGGGTGCGTAGGGTCGCGCAATGCCGGCCCAACGCGCGTTGGTGTCCCAATCGTGAGCAGGCGGGGTCTGGCTGCGATTCGTGTTCATGGCGGGCTGGAGATGGGCTGGGGATGAGCGAGGAATCTGAGGGCGAACGGCGCCGAGATTGCGTCGGAGCGCTCATTCCCGCTAGGATAATAAACTCATCAATCCATGACTTATGCGCATGAACATCAGCCTGCGACAGCTTGAAGCTTTCGCGCTGGACGCCGAGCTGCGGAGCTTCACCGAAGCCGCGCGCTCCTTGCGACTGACCCAATCCGCGCTCAGCCGCGCGATCCAAGGACTCGAAGCCGCGCTCGGCTGCCGGCTTTTGGACCGCAGCACGCGCGCGGTGGTCCTGACCGCGGAAGGCGTGGAATTTCTCGGCCTCTCAAAACGCGCCACCGAGGAGCTCGAAAGCGGCCTGCGCCTCTTCGAGCAATTCATCGCCGGCCGGCGCGGGCGGGTGGCGATTGCGACGATGCCATCCATGGCGGTCTCGGTGCTCGCGCCGGTGATCGCCGGATTTCAAAAACAGCGGCCGGATGTCGATGTGTTCCTCCTCGACGGCATCTCCGGCGGCGTGCTCGGCACGGTGCTGGAAGGGCGGGCCGATTTTGGGCTGGCATTCTGCGCGAATGATTCCGAACCCGACGTCGTTTTCGAGCCACTGCTCAGCGACCGCTTCTTCGCGCTCTGCCCGGCCGAACATCCGCTCGCGCGCAAAAAGAGCGTGCGCTGGGCGGACCTCGCGCGTTACCCGTTCCTGGGCAGCGCGCCAACGAGCAGCGTGCGGCACTTCACCGACGCCGCGTTCCTCCAAGCCGGCGTGAAGGTGCGCAATCTCTACGAGCCGACCGGGGTGCCGCCGCTGGTCGCCTTGGTCGCGCAAGGGTTGGGCGTCACGGCGCTGCCCGGCTTGGTGCTGCCCATCGTCGCGATGACCGGTCTGGCGCACCGGCCGCTGGTCGAGCCGGCGCTCGTGCGCGAGGTCGGCTTGCTCA
>CAXTRS010000500.1:0-3103 GCA_964246635.1 uncultured Chthoniobacterales bacterium
CGGGCGTCCCGCCCGTTCTTTTCGGCGTCCCGCCGAAAAGCTGCCTTTCCATCCAAGCCGCCTGCGAATGGCATCTCGGTTGAAAAAAGGATGCCCGGCGGGACGACGGCCACGATGGACGGGATGCCCGTGCTCCCCCGCTCCGTCCCGGACTATCCGCCACCAGTAATTTTTTATTGTTATGCCTGCGCCCGCTGACAACTCCCTCGCCTCTACGACTGACAACGCCGCCCGCCGCGAACGCCTGCGACCCATCGGCGTCTTCGACTCCGGCATCGGTGGATTGACGGTCGTCAGCGCGTTACGCCGACTGCTGCCGGCGGAAAATATTTTCTACCTCGGCGACACCGCGCGCGTGCCTTACGGCGGCAAGAGCGCAGCGACCATCGAGCGCTATTCGCAGGAAATCTGCGGCCTGCTGCTCGCCGAGGGCGCGAAGACGATCGTCGTCGCGTGCAACACGGCCAGCGCGCTCGCGGTGCCGCGTTTGCAGGAAACGCTGCGCGTGCCGGTCATCGGCGTCATCGCGCCCGGCGCGCACGCGGCGGCAGAGGCGACGCAGAGCGGCCGGGTCGGCATCATCGGCACCCGCGCCACCGTGGCCAGCGGCGCTTACGAACGGGCGCTGCACAAACTGGCGCCACGACTGCGCGTCACCGCGCAGGCCTGCCCGCTGTTGGTCCCGCTCATCGAAGAAGGCATGCTCGAAGACAACCTCACCGAGCAGCACATCATCCGTTATCTCCAACCCTTGTTGGTGGCAGGCATTGACACACTCATTCTGGGTTGCACACATTACCCGCTGCTCTCCCCCGCCCTCGCGCGCCTGGCCGGGCCGGGCGTGCGGCTGGTCGATAGCGCGCACAACTGCGCGCTCGCCGTGCAGAGCCTTTTACGCGACGCTGGCCTCCAGGCGCCGGACGATCATCTTGGCGCGTTGCGCGTTGCGCTCACCGATGCCAGCGACAGCTTCCTGCGCGTGGCCGAACGCGCGCTCGGGCTGCACGTCGGCGACGTGGAATTGCGCAGCGTGCAGGGCGTCGCCAGCGGCGCGGCGACGCGGTAAAATTAACACAGAGAACACAGAGGCAGAGGCGCCGAGAGACACCGAGGGATGGCAGGAAAAAGAGCCTCTGGTTTTTCTGCTTTCTCTGTGTTCTCTGTGCCTCTGCCTCTGTGTCCTCTGTGTTAAAAATTTCCGGTCCGTCCGTGCCGACGACATCCGTGTCCGCGCTGCCCTTCGACGCGCGCGCCGCGTTTATCGCCGGACAGGCGAAGAGCGGGACCACTTTGCTCGTTGCGCTCCTTGACGGTCATCCCGAGCTGCTCGCGCTGCCGGAGGAGACTGCCTATTTCCCGACCGTGCTGACGAAATACGGCCGGCGCTCGCGACGCGAACAATTCGATTATCTCACGCGCGAATCGCTCGCCCGCGTGCTCTTCGGCGGCGAGCCAAAGTGGGGCCGGCGCGAACGGCACTACGCCGGTTTTTTTCCACGCCGCGAATTGCTCGAGCGCTTCGAGGCGCTCGCCTTTCGCCCCGCCAACGCCCGGCGCGACCTCCTCGCGCTGCTGCTCGAAGCCTACGCCGACACGCTTGGCCGGCCGCTGGATACCGTGACGCGCTGGCTGGAGAAAACTCCGGCCAACCGCGATCACTTGCCCGCGATTCGCCGGCGGTTTCCGGCGGCGAAAATTTTGCTTACCGTGCGCGATCCCCGCGCGATTTTCGCCGCGCGCATCGCGCTGGAAAAGACGCGGCGCACGCGGCGTTTTTCCGCGTATTTCTGCGTCGCGCACTGGCGCGCCGCAGCACGGCTGGCGTTGCGCGCGGCGAGTTCTCAACCGCCAACGCTCGTCGTGCCTTACGAGCGACTCGTCGCCGATCCGGCCGCGTGGCTGGCGCGCGTGTGCGACTTTCTCGAAGTCTCCGCCGACCCGGTCGATCTCGACCCGCTGCTGACTCCGACAAAAGCGGGCCGCCCATGGTCGGGCAACTCCGCGAGCGGCGCCGACTTCGACGCCGTGACCACCGAGCCGATCGCGCGCTGGCGACATTATCTTACTGAGGACGAAATCGGCTGGGTCGAATTCCATTGCAGCGACTTGATGCCGTGCCTCGACTATCACCCCCTGTTGTCTCAGCGAGCGTTGCGCCACTGGACGCGTGCGACGCGCGGCGAAACGCCGCGCGAATACCTCAAGTCGCGCTGGCGCTCGCTGCGTGCGCGCGGCAACGATTAGCGAGTTTCAAACCGGAGCGGAGAGCAGCTCGTAAGACAACACGCTCAGGCAATACAGTGCCGCGGTTTCGACGCGCAGGACGATCGGGCCGAGTGTGATCGGCCGGCAGCCGGCGCTGCGGGCGAGCGCGAGTTCGGCGGGTGTGAAGTCGCCCTCGGGGCCGACGAGCACCAGGGCGCTGGCGGGGCGCGCACGCGGCGGATGCGCGGCGGAAAAGTCGGCGAGGTATTCGCGCAGATGGCGGGCGTCGCTTTGCAAGGAGGCGATGAGCATCAAGTCAAAACTGCTCGCGCCACGAGTTCCGAAAAATGTTTTCGGCGATTGCGGCAATCCGATTTCGGGCAGCCAATTCTGGCCGCACTGTTTCGCGGCTTCGATCGCCACGGTCTGCCACTTCTCTCGTTTCGCCGCGGCGTCGTCGGCATCGTCGAGCCGGGAGACGACGCGCTCGCTGAGCAGCGGCGCGATTTCGCCAGCTCCGAGTTCGACGGCTTTTTGCACGATGAAATCCATGTTCTTCCCTTTCGGGATCGCCTGCGCCAGCGTGATGCGGCAGGGCAGCGACGGCGTCCTGGCGGTTTGGCGAATTTTCAAACGCACCGCGCCCTTCGCACTCTCCGGCGAGATTTCCGCCGTGGCCTCGACGCCGCGACCGTTGAACGCGACGACCTTATCGCCCGCCTTCAATCGCAGGACATTCAGCGCGTGGTGCGACTCGCTTTCATCGAGCCGCAAGTCGTCGGCGTTCCACACGGTGGGAGAGATATAAAAACGATGCATTGAACTGGAACTGGAACGGCCTCGCGCGGGCGAGCCCAAAACGAAAAAAAAAAAAATAAAAAAATAAGATAAGAGGGGT
>CAXTRS010000501.1:0-3096 GCA_964246635.1 uncultured Chthoniobacterales bacterium
GAGCCGGAGCGCGCCGAAGCTCTCGGCGTCGCCTTGCAGCAGCGCGTGATCGAGCGACGCGCGCGCGCCGTTGTCACCGGCGAGCTCGAGCAGGTGCAGGATTGGCAGGGTGAGCTTGCCCTTTTGCAGATCGGTGCCGAGTGTCTTGCCCGCCTGGGTCTCATCGCCGGCGAGGTCGAGGCAGTCGTCGTAAATCTGGTAAGCGGTGCCGAGCTTCAGGCCGTAATCGCGCAAGGCGCGCACCGCCGGCTCCGGGGCGGCGTTGAGCCGCGCGCCCAGCTCGGCGGCGACGCCGAAGAGCGTGGCGGTTTTCAGTTCGATGATCCGAAAATAGTCGGCCTGCGATAGGGTCAGGTCGAAGCGCCGCTGGGTTTGCAAAATTTCGCCCGTGCAAACTTCGCGCGTCGCGCGCGCGATCGTCCGCGACACCTCAGCGTCGTCGAAATGGGTCGAGAGATCGAGCGCGTGCGCGAACAGGCTGTCGCCGAGCAGCACGGTGATCGCGTTGCCCCAGCGCGCGTTGGCCGTCGGCTGGCTGCGGCGCGTCTCGGCGCCGTCCATGATGTCGTCATGAATGAGCGTGGCGAGATGGATCAGCTCGATGATCGTGGCGAGCGAAACGTGCCGCTCCGCGATCTCGCCGGTCGCGCCGGCCGCCAGCAGCGCGAGCGCCGGCCGCAGCCGTTTGCCGCTCGTCGCGCAGGCATACGCGACGTAGCCTTGCACGGCGGGATCGAACGTGCGCACCTGCGCCAGAATCGCCTCCTCGACGGTGCGCAATTGCGGCCGGATGAGCGCGGTGATTTGCTGGATTTCTCGCGGCGGCACAGCTTTGGAAACGACCGCCGCGCTCGCGGCGTAAACGGGCAGCGATCCGAGAGACGCCGGCCCGGCCGGGGCGGTGGCGGGAGGCCTTGTGAAATAATTCACAAAGCCAGCGTAGGCCAGCGCGGAAGGCAAGTCAATGCACCGCGCGGCCTGTTTTGGACGTGGGCGAGCAGGCGATTTTCGGGCGCGGTTTCGATGCTCGGATTCTCCCGGAGCATAGGCACAGAGAAAGTGGACTGCGCAAGAATTCGAGGCGCGCTTTGGGCAGAAGGTTTTTGGGGAGCACAGGCGTCCCGCCTGTTCTGGCGGGCGTCTCGCCCGGCAGCTCTTATTAGGCAAACCTTGCGCAGCAAAAGAAGGAGATAGAAGAGGATTTCGGCGGGACGCCAAAATCAACAGGCGGGACGCCTGTGCTCCCCCAAAGCCGTTCGGAGCCGACTGCGCAAGATCAGGCCGCGTTTCAGCGCTCTGTAATTCTAAAAAATCTGTTAATCCTCTCTTGAATGCTGCTGCCTTCGGACGACCTGCCGCGTAAAACGACTCCCGGTTTTCGTCGTCGCCGACTCTCCCACTTGTGAACAGTCCCTCCCGGTTTTTTTTAAATGCGCAGGCGTTGCGGCAGTTTACGGCGCGTCTGGGCCAATCGCGGTTTTTCATCATCTCCGCGGCGATTCATTTCGTGCTCGTGCTCGTGCTCGGCGGCGTGGTGTGGGTGCGCAACGTCGCGCCGCGCGCGGACTTCGACGATCTCCTCGGCGGCAATGTGGCCGTGCCGACGGATGCCGCTGCTCCGCCCGATGCCGCGCTTCAGGCGCTGCAGCAGGCCGCCGCGCAGCCAGCGGCCGGAGCGCCGTCGTCGGTCGCGACTGACCCGGTATCGTCTCTGGCGCCGTTGCTCACCGCCGCACCGGCGCTGCCGGGCGATTTTTCATTGCCGACCGCGGTGTTCGTGCCGCCGGCTGCCGGAGGAACGGCGCGCACCATCGTGCCGGCAACCGTGTCGGGGCCGTCCGCGCCGACCACCGCAGTCTTCGGCGGCATCCCGCGCGAGATCGCGCGCGGCATGGTCGCGTTTCAAGCCGGCACCGGCGCGCCGGCGAGCGAACGCGGCAGCGGCGTCCATCGCAACCGCACGTTTCGGTTCACCGCCTACGTGGCGAAATACGCGGGCGGCGACTGGGACTCGACGACCCGCTTCCGGGACGGCAAAGCGACCGCCGGCGCGCTGCCAAATCTGCTCTACCTCATCAATAAGTGGAGCGCCGACCGCATCAAGGCCGCCGCCGATCCCGAGCCGCTCGAACTCGCCAGCGATGCGCTGTTTCGCGTGAAGCCGCCGTTCATTTTTTTCACCGGCCACAAAGACTTTGTGCTCACGGAAACCGAAGTCGAAAACCTGCGGCAATACCTCCAGTTCGGTGGCGCGATCTGGGGCGACAGCTCACTTCCCGGCCGGCGTTCGCGCTTCGACCTCGCGTTTCGCCGCGAGATGAAACGCATCGTCGGCGAGAGCGCGGACTTCGAGGCGTTGCCGCGCGATCACGCGATTTTCACGAAGACCTATTTTCCCGAGATCCGCGATGTGCCGCCGGGGCTGAACTATTTTCGCGAGCCGATTTATGCGATGAAAATTTACGGTGAAATCGCCGTGCTCTATACGGCGAACGATTACGGCGACATGTGGCAAATCGGACTCAACGAGCGCGGCGAATACGACGAACGGCGTGACGCGCACGACGAGTTCGTCGCCATCAACAAAGAGATCTGGAGCCACCGCGAAATTTATTTTCGCAACCTCGAGCCGAAGCCGTTGAGCGACGCCTACAAGTTCGGCACGAACATCGTGCTGCACCTGCTCACCCGCTGGGAAGACAAGCTGCGCACCGTGCCGACGGGGCTGTGAGTCATCTGTCCGAAGAAGAGGATGAACGACCGGCCGCGCTCCAGATTTATCCTCGCCGACCTGCGCGCATGGACTGCGACGGCGGACGCGCGGCCCGCGGAAGAAATTCCGCGCCTCGCCGTGCTGGGCGATCCGGTGGCGCACTCGCTTTCGCCAGCGATGCACAACGCCGCGCTCGCCGCCTGTGGGCTGCCGGTCCGTTACGCGCCGCTGCACATCCGGCAGGAGGAACTTCCCGAGGCGTTGCGGTTGTTGTCCAAATGCGGATTTCTCGGTGTCAATCTCACGCTGCCGCACAAGACGGCCGCGCTGGCGTTGGTGGGCGAGGTCGATCTCGACGCGCACCGGCTCGGCGCGATCAACAC
>CAXTRS010000502.1:0-3095 GCA_964246635.1 uncultured Chthoniobacterales bacterium
CCTCGACATGGACGGAGCGAAACCCGCCGACACGCGTTAACGTGGCGGGAATGGCGAAAGCGGATTTTTACGACGCGATAATCGTCGGCGGCGGCCCGGCCGGAGCGAGTTGTGCGGCGCTCTGCGCGGCGGCGGGCTTGCGCGTGCGCGTGCTCGAACGCGCCCTGTTTCCGCGCGAAAAAGTCTGCGGCGATTGCCTGAACCCCGACTGCTGGCCGGTGCTGGTGCGACTCGGCGTGGATAGAACGCTGCGCGCGCTGCCGCACGTGGTGTTGCGCGAAGTCGAGTTCGTCGGCACGCGCGGACGGCGGGTGCGTTTTCCGTTGCCGGCGGCCGACGGCAGAACGCCGGGCGAGATCACGATGAAACGCAGCGTGCTCGACGCGCACCTGCTCGCGCGCGCCGCGCAGCTCGGCGCGGCAGTAACGCAGAACGCCGCCGTGAAGGGAATGCGGAATGAAGAGGAAAACCTCCAAGTCGAATTTGGCGACAAGGAAGTTGCGCAGGCACGCTTCGTCGTGGCCGCCGATGGCCGCAATTCGCTCGTCGCGCGGATCGCCGGAATGCTGCCGCGCGCGAGCGGCGGGCGCTTTGCCATTTCGCCCTCCGCCTTTCCTTCCCGCGTCGGCCTGCAAACGCACGCGCCGCGCTGTCCGCCGGAGTTCTCCGAGGCCGGTCTGGTGCAGATGCGCTGGTTTCCCGGCGGCGGATATGCCTATGGCGGCCTGGCGCCGGTCGGCGGCGACGAATTGAATCTCTCGCTCGTCGGGGCGCCGGAAAAACTGGACGGCTTGCGAGCCTGGGCGCAGGCCGAGTTTGGGCTGCCCGCGGATTGGCCGCACTGGCGCACGATCGCCCCGCTCGACCGCGCGCCCGCGCAGATGCCGGCGCAGGCGGACGGCGTATTTCTCGTGGGCGACGCGGCGCGCGTGGTCGAGCCGTTCACCGGCGAAGGAATTTATTATGCGCTGCGTTCGGGCGAACTGGCGGCGGCGGCGATCGTGCGCGCGGCGCGCGGCGAATGGACCGTGGCTGGAGCAGCGCATCACTACGCCACGGCGCACCGTCGCATTTACCGCGAACGCGGCCGGCTCTGGATCAACCGCCTCGCGCGGGCGGCCGTGCTCCACCCGCGGCTGGCGGATTGGACGCTCGCCCTGGCGCAGCGCTGGCCGGGCGTGTTGCGCGCGCTCACTGCGAAGGTGGTGCGCTGAAGGCATCCCCGCGTGAGGTTTTCCTACAACCCTCCCGCGATGCTCGCGAAATTCGTTTCCAGCGCTTTCACCTGCTCCATCTCCGCACGGTGACGCGCTTGCTGCGCAGCGCAAAACGTTTCCAGCGGCTCTTGGATGCCCGCGAGTTTTTCGTAAAACATCGTCATCGCTCCTCGCAGCGAATCGGCCACGGCCTGCAAAATTCCGTCCCGCTTCTTCGCCATCTCGAAGCGATACACGGCAACTGTTCGCACGCGTGATCCAAAGACGGGCGAGGTGCCCAGTTGCGCGGCGACGCCGCTGAAATCAAAAAGCCCCGCGCTCGCAAGCTGCGCGAGCAAGCGCGTCGCGAGGCCGCCGCCGCCGGTCGCCGGCGCTGAAGCAATCTCTGGCGCGGAGGAGAAGAGCTCGTCCATCTGCTGGCGGATTTGCGCGTCCGTGGATTGGCCGAGCATCACGAGGCCCGCCTCGCCGACGAGCTGCGCGCGCTGGCGCTCGAATTCGCCGGGTTTGCGTCCGTCCGCACCGTCGCCGGTGCTGCTGCCGCTGAGGCGCGCGCGGAATTGTTCGTGCAGTTGCCGCCACACAAGCCGCAGATGATTTTCCAGCTGCGCGACGAGCGCCTCGATTTCTTCGGCGACGGCTTCGCGCAGCCGGGTCTCGTTCTCCTGCCCAAAGGTGTTCAGCCAGTCTTTTTGCCGGCGGACTCGCAGCTTCAGCGCGGGCCACGGCTGCAGGCGTTCGTTCAGCTCGGCCTCGCCGTTCCAGCCGACGCGATCGCAGGCCGATTCCAAGCCGCGCGGGTAGCCGGCGAGCTGGTGGAAAGTCCCCGTTTTGAGTTCCGCGATCACGTTCCGCAGATCGGTCAGGCCAGCGCGGTCGGCCGAGACCGTTTCCTCGATCCGGCGCGTGCGGTCGCGCAACTCGCGCAGGATGGTTTGCGCGGTGGTCGTCGCCACGCGCAGCTTCTCGCGCCGCGCCGCGCCGCTGGCGACGGTCTGCGAGATCGCCTTTTCCAACGGCTCGAACCCGCTCTCGGCCCAGAGCCGTTCCTTGTCCACGCCGTGCGTTTTGGCGAGAAACGCCTTCTTCGCCGAGACCGCAAAAATTGGGAACGCCTGGCCGAGCCGCCCGAGCGCGGTCTGGCGCAAATGATGCGTGATGGCTGCGATGTCGCGCTCGTCGCGCAGGTCGGATTGCTGGAGCACGAAGAGCACGTTTTTGAGCCAGTGCCGGTGGAGGTGTTCGAGAAATTTCCACGTCGTTTCGCCCCAGGGATTGACGACGTTGAACACGAACACGACGAGGTCGGCGCGCGGCACAAAACGCTCGGTGATCGCCTGGTGCTCGACGGCGATCGAGTTCGTGCCCGGCGTATCGACGAGATGAAAATCGCGCAGCAGCCGGATCGGCTGAAAGCGCTCGGTGAGCGCGGCCGAAACGCGCACATCGCGCGCCGGCTCGCCGTATTTGAAAACCTCGACGGCGTCGGTGATCGGCTCGACGCCGGTGCGGCAAAGCGCGCGGCCGAAGAGGGCGTTGAGCAGCGAGCTTTTGCCCGCTTTCACCTCGCCAATGACGACGAAGAGCAACGGCTCGTGCAGTCCGGCGCCGAGACCCGCGAGTGTCTCGAGCGCGGCAGGCGCGGCGTGGGTCTGCGCGGCCAGCGCGCCGAGCGCGAAGAGCGCGGTGCCGAGCCGGGCGCGCGTTTCGAGATAGTCGTTGCCGACCGGCGCGAGCTGGCTGTCGGGAACGGACATGGGGAGTGACGGGTTGCGGGTTGCGGGTTGCGGGTTGCGGGTTGCGGGTTGCGGGTTGCGCGCGCTTTCTCCGTTTTTGCTATCCCGAGCTTGCCGAGGAACGTCTTGCTGATTTCTGAAT
>CAXTRS010000503.1:0-1119 GCA_964246635.1 uncultured Chthoniobacterales bacterium
GCCTGCTGTGCCTGCTGCTGTTGCAACGCCTGCGCGCGCTGGAGTTCCTGCTGCCGGAGAAGCTGCTCGCGCGCGGCTGCCTCGGAGCTGTCGATGCCGATGATCTTTCCGGTGCGCTGGTCAACAATGTATCGGCTGCCGGGTTCCTGCGTCGAAGAGTCCGGCTGTACGGACGGGTCGCTGGCGAGCGGCGGAGGCGGCGTTGCCTGCGCGTAGGAAGCTGCTGCTGGCGTCGGCGCGCTCGCCGCGACGGTCTGACGCGCCGCCGAGGCTGGCGCAGCCGAGCCGCTGTGCAAGGCCAAGGCCGGGTAACGCTTTTGCGCGCCGCCGGGACCGCCGACGTTAGCCGCCGCCTGCATGAAATCGACCCAGATCGGCAGCGCCAGCGCGGAGCCGTAGCCTTTCGGAATGATCGTTTGCGGTTTGTCGAGGCCGACCCACACCGCGCACGTCAGGCTTGTCGTGTAGCCGGCGAACCAGGCGTCCTTGAAATCGTTCGTCGTGCCGGTCTTGCCCGCGGCGGGGATGTTCAGGCCGAGGCTGTGCGCGGTCTTCGCGGTGCCTTCGGTGAGCACGCGCTCCATCAGGTTGCCCGTTTCCTGCGCGGCCTGCTGAGTCGTCACGGGGACACCCGTTTCGGCGCCCGGCTGCGACGCGGCGCGGAAAAGCGTTTCGCCGTCGGCGCTGTCGATGCGCTCGATGAAATACGGCGTGCGCGCGACGCCTTTGTTTGGGAATGCCGAATACGCGCCGGCCACCGCGCGCGGCGTTGCCTCGAAGGTGCCAAGGTGCATCGAAGGCAACGCCGCAGTTTTTTCGTCGATGAGTCCCGCTTTCTGCGCGACGCGATGGACGTTGTCGCGCCCCGCCCATTCGCCGACGCGGATTGCCATGATGTTGCGCGACTGGATCAACCCGACGTCCGCCGGCACCAGCCCGAGAAACTGGCCATCGGAATTTCCAGGCGACCATTCGTTGTCGGGCTTTGCGCCCTCGCCTTTGTTCGCGGCCTGCGAAAATTCACCGGGCCGGATCGGCGAATCTTCCACTGGCGTGGTCGGCAGCATCCCGCGCTCGAACGCAGCCGCATACACGAACGGTTTGAAGGTGCTGCCGATC
>CAXTRS010000503.1:1129-3090 GCA_964246635.1 uncultured Chthoniobacterales bacterium
TATAGGAACTTTCCTCGTAATTGCGTCCGCCGACCATCGCGCGAATCGCGCCGGTTTTGTTGTCGATGGCGAGCAGCGCGCCTTGCAGATACTCCGGCGAGGAGTTATCGGCCGTCTCGCCGGCCGGCACGTTTTTCTGGCCCGCGAGCGGGTGAGCTTTCAGCCAGTCCGCACGAGTGACATGATCGTAGCCGCGGCTTTCCTCGACATTTTCCAGGCGTGTTTGCAGCGCGCGCTCGGCGGCTTTTTGCAGACGCGGATCGATCGTGGTGTAGATGCGCAGGCAGCCGAGATCGAGGTCTCCGGCGCCGAGAATGTCGTCGAGTTGCGCGCGCACGGCGTCCATCAGGTAGTCGCGCGTGGCAAGCGTTTGCGCCGGCTTCGGCGTCGCGCGCACGGGTTCGGCTTTCGCGGCGGCGACCTCTTCGGGGGTTGCCTCTTTCAGGGTCAGCAACTGGTCGAGCACGCTGTCGCGCTCGGCGCGCGCGCCGGCGGGATTGCGTGCGGGCGAGTTCGTGTTCGGGCTGCGCACGATGCCGGCGAGCAGCGCGGACTCGGCGAGCGTCAGCTCTTTGGCGGAATGCCCAAAGTAGCGCTGCGCCGCGGTCTCGACGCCATACACACCGGCGCCGAGATAGATGCGGTTCACGTAGGCTTCGAGAATCTGGTCTTTGGAATACCGCTGCTCGATGCGCACGGCGACCATGGCTTCGAGCAGCTTGCGGTGCAGGGAGCGTTCGCGGCCGATGGGCAGCGAATTGCGCGCGAGTTGCTGCGTGATCGTCGAGCCGCCCTCGCGACGCGCGCCGGGACCGTGCCGCAGAAGATCGCGCACCAGCGCGCGGCCGATGGCTTCGTAATCGACACCGTGGTGCTGGCGGAAGCGTTCGTCCTCGCGCGCGACGAGCGTCGTCAAAAACACCGGCGCGATGTCGCGCAGCGGCACGACCTCGCGGTTCACGCTGTCGATGCGCCCGTGCAGCGCGCCGTCGGCGTCGAAGACCTCCGAGCGCGACGGAATCTGGCCGACCTTGCTGAGGTCATACGAGCCGGCCATCTGATAATAAGTGAACAGCGCAGTGCCCGCCGCGATGACGGCGACCAGCAGCGCGAGCGCGGCGAAGATGAGCGCGATGCGCGTCAGCCGGCCGGCGAGCGTTTTTGGGCGCTGACGCAAGCGGCGCCGTCGCGAAGAAGGCGGCGGGGACGAGGTAACGACGGGATTCGCCGGAGGCGCGTCGATCGCCGCGGAAGAGGAGGTTTCGGAAGGTTTAGACACGGCGGAAATTGCGAGAGCCGAGGGCGCGTAAGAGTTCGAGAGCCGTTCCCATGCCGGCTGCATTGCGGGCCTCCTTGGAGGCGGCTTGGCGAGCCGGTTTATTCAATCGGAACGTCTCGCGGAAGCGCCTCTACAACAGGCCGGCGCGGATGACAAACGCGCGGACACGGCTATCCTCCCGCTCGCCGATTTTTCATGACGCACGCGCCGCACTCAACTGACCCGATTTTGCCTCGGCTGCCGCGCTGGCTGCGGCTGCTCTGGCCCTGGCTGGCGGCGGCGGGCAGCGGTGGGTCCCTCACGCTGGCGTTTCCGCTTTGGGATCAGCCCTGGCTCTGCTGGCTGGCGTTGACGCCGCTGGTCGCCGCGGTCTGGCCGGCGCGTGCAGACACGGCGCCGATGTCGTCGTTGCCGAAGGGCAAATTTCGCCGCGCGCTGCGCTCGCCGGATCTGCGCGCCGCGGCTCTGGGTTACGTCGCCGGGCTGGTATTTTTCTGGAGCGTTTTTTCGTGGCTCACGACCGTCACACCATCAGGTTGGTTCGCCCTCGCGCCCTATCTCGGATTTTACTTCGCGGTCTGGGCGTGGCTGCTCGCGCGGCTGGTCGCGGTTTTCGGGGCTTGGTTTGGCGACGAGCCCGCGCCGCCGCCCGTCCTCGCCGAAGCCGCGCCCGAGCCACCTC
>CAXTRS010000504.1:0-3083 GCA_964246635.1 uncultured Chthoniobacterales bacterium
CGGGCTTTGCCCGCGCCTGTGCTTGCGCCCCTGTCGGGACTGGGCGCTCTGCCAGCCGACCCCCACGGCTCACGCCGTGGGCTAGGGCTCTTGGCGCCCCTGCCGGGGCTAACTCAATTGAGCGACGCTCTAGTTTATAGTCGCATCTATATCAAGATAGGAAGAGGTCGCAATTGCGTTTGTATTTTCGGTCGGAAGCCTGCGTGTCGGCTGAAGATTGAAGCAAAACGATTTGCGCGAAATCCATTTTTCGATTGCCGAGGGGCGGCACCTACGTCATCCAATACGACGTCTCCTCCATGGCTGCGCCCATCCAAAAACACCGCTTCGCCTCGATCGAGACGCCCTTGGGCGAGGATCGGCTACTATTGCGCTTTCTCAATGGGAGCGAGGAATTGGGGCGGCTGTTCGATTACAACCTGACGCTGCTGGATGCCCAGCAGGACGTGGATCCGGATGATCTTATCGGACTCAACGCGACGGTCCGCATCCAATTGGAGACCGACGAGTTGAATCAGACCCGCTATATCAACGGACTCATCACTTCGCTCGCCTTTTTGGGGTATGAAAACGGGGCCGGCATTTATCACGCGAAGCTGGTGCCGTGGCTGTGGTTGCTGACGCGGACGAGCGACTGCCGCAGTTTTCAGGACCGCACGGTGCCGCAGATTCTCGAGGAGGTGTTCACGGATTTCGGGTTCAAGGATTTCCGCTTCGAGCTGACCGAGCAGCACAAGCCCAAGGTCTTCTGCGTGCAATATAACGAGACAGCGTTCAATTTCGTGAGTCGAATCATGGAGAACGAGGGTATTTACTACTGGTGGCAGCACGAGAATGGGAAACATACGATGGTGATCACAGACAGTGCCACCACCCACCCGGTGAATCCTCTGCGCTCGCAGATCGAGTGGCGCCCGCGGACGGGGGTGATGGAGGACGGCTATCTCTACAGCATGCGCTTGCAGAAGACGGTGAGCCCGGGCGGGTTCGCCATGAATGACTACAACTTCAAGACGCCGAAGGAGGATTTGCGCGCGAAACAGGATCGGCAGAAACGCCATGCGGCGGCGCGGTTCGTGCACTTCGAGTATCCGGGTTACTACCGGGAATCGGAAAGCGGCGAGCGGCTTTCCTCCGTGCGGCTGCAAGAGGCGCAGGCCAACCACGAAACCATCGACGCCCAGGTGACGGCCCGCGCGATGGCTGCGGGATACAAGTTCCGCTTGACGCGCGCGGAACGAATGGATCAGGAGCGTCAATACCTGATCGTCTCCAGCGCGCTCTCGCTCACGCTCGATTCCTACGCCGCGACGGGCGCGGGCGGGGGCGATCACTTCGAGGGACGCATCAGCGCGTTGCCCGAAGGAGCGGTCTTTCGTCCGGCGCGCATCACTCCCAAGCCGATCATCAGCGGCCCGCAGCCTGGGTTGGTGGTGGGGCCGCCGGGCGAGGAGATTCACTGCGACGAGCACGGCCGGGTGAAGGTGCACTTCTATTGGGACCGCCGCAGCAAGGCGAACGCGGAGAGTTCCAAATGGGTGCGGGTGAGCCAGGCTTCCGCCGGTGGAGAGTATGGCTTCATGAGCCTGCCGCGCGTGGGGCAGGAGGTGCTCGTGGAGTTCATGAATGGCGATCCGGATCAGCCCATCATTACCGGGCGAGTCTATAACAACGAAAACAAGCATCCCTACAATCCGTCGGCGCTGAAAACGCGCTCTTCCTGGAAGACGAATACTTATCCCGGAGGCGGAGGCTTCAATGAGTTGCGGTTCGAAGACGCCAAAGGCAAAGAGCAAATCTTCGTCCATGGGCAGAAGCTGATGGATACGCGGGTCATCGAGAAAAGCCGCGAATGGACGGGAGTGAGCAAGCACGTGATCGTGGGCAAAGAAAGCAGGGAATACACGGGGAAGGACAAGCACGAAACCGTGGGCCGGCATCTGCTCGAAAACGTCGAAGGCGAGCGGTCCACTCGGACGGGCGGGAATGCCGTCGAATACGTGGTGAAAGATTCCCAGCTGTTCGTCGGAGAAAATACTCTCCTGGTGAGCCAGAAAAATGTGAACGTCGCGTCGGGAGCGAATATCAGCATCAATGCCAGTGGGAAGGTGGTAGTCGAGGCGCCGTCCATCACGCTCAGTGCCGGGAATGGCAATTTCATCAAGATCGATCACTCGGGCGTCACGATCGTTGGGCGGATGGTGCTGATCAATTCGGGCGGCGCACCGGAGCCGCAGACGCCCCAGGCGTTTCGGCAGCTCGACCTTGCGCAGATGCCGGAGGAAGCGGCCGATTCCGGGGCGGGCAAAGTGGAGAAGTCCAAAGGCATGCACCACACCGCGACGGCGCAGGCTTTTCCCACGCAGACAGTCTCCGACATCGCGGCGCAGAATGGGAAACCGTTCGTGGAAGAGCCTCGGCAGGCAGCAGGAGCGCGAGCCAGCGCACTCGATCCATTGGCAGCCGCGGGCCTCGCCTCGGGGCTCAAGGACGCGCTGACGCCGGTCAAGGAAGGGGCGAATGAACTGCGCGATTTGCTCCGCGAAGCCGTGGGTTTCGTCAAGAACGCTTCGGGTGCGGTCACGGGCGCCATCAAGGACGCCGCGGCGATGGCGCGCGGGCTTGCGCAGGAAATTACTGGCCCGGTCAAAGAGGCGGCGGAAGAACTGCGGAATGCCGTGAAGGAGGTCGAGAGCGCCGTGAAGGAGGCCCAGGCAGAGGTGAAAGCGGTGGCCGCGACGGTGAAGGACTCGCTCAAAGATGCCGCGAGGGAAGTGACGGCGCCGCTGAAGGAAGCGGTGCAAGCCGTGCGCGATGTTTCGAACGAAGTGAAAAACACCGCGGACGAAGTGAAAGCGCTGGCGACGACCGCCAGGGAGGCCGTGCAAAACACCGCTGCGGCGGCGAAGGAAGCAGTCAGCGCGGCGGTAAAGGACGCGGTGGCGCCGGTGAAAGAAGCCGCCGATGGCACGGTCTGGTTCGGCAGCAATGGCGGCGGTTTGGGCCGTCTGAAAAACGGCGAGTGCCGGCATTTCGGGAGCAAAGACGGGCTGCCCAGCGAGTTCGTGCAATGTCTTCATCTC
>CAXTRS010000505.1:0-3080 GCA_964246635.1 uncultured Chthoniobacterales bacterium
GTTAAGGGGCGACCGATGACGCGCGCGAATTCGGCGGCTCAAGACCGCGTCGGTCTCGGCTGGCGGCCGGAACTGGCCGCCGGCATCTTCGCCAACCTCGACCGCATCGACATCGTCGAGGTCATTGCCGACGATTATTTCGGCGTGCCGGATGCGCAGCTCTCGCGCTTGCGCCCCCTCGGCGCACAGGTGTCGATCACCCTGCACGGGGTCGGCCTGGGTCTGGCGTCCGCAGAGCCGGTCGAGCAGTGGCGGCTCGACGCGATGGCGCGACTGGTCGAGCGCGTGCGGCCGGAGTTTTGGTCGGAACATCTCGCGTTCGTGCGCGCCGGCGGCATCGAGATCGGCCACCTCGCCGCCCCGCCGCGCAACCGCCGCACCCTCGACGGCACGCTCTCCAATCTCGCGCGCGCCGCGCAGACGGTCGGCACGATGCCACCGATGGAAAACATCGCCACGCTCATCGACCCACCTGGCAGCGAGTGGGATGAAGCCGGCTGGCTGCTGGCATTGTTGGAGGCGCAACCCGACCTGCCGTTGCTGCTCGATCTGCACAACGTCTATGTGAACGCACGGAATCTCGGCTTTGACGCGCACAAATTTCTTGCGCGCCTGCCGCCGGAACGCATCGGCGCGATTCACATCGCCGGCGGCCAGGAGCTTGAGGGTGACGCGGACGCTAACGACGAGCCGCGTCGCATTCTCGACGATCATCTGCACCCAGTGCCCGATCCAGTTTACGAACTGCTCAGCGTCGTCGCCACGCGCACCCCGCAGCCGCTCACCGTCATCCTCGAACGCGACGGCGAATACCCGCCAATGGCTGAACTGCTGGACGAGTTGGGGCAGGCGCGCGCCGCGCTCGCCCGCGGCCGCGCGCAGGCCACCATGACCGCAGTGAGCTGATGCAGCCGCCCTTTAATCCGATAAAATGAGCCAGCAACCTTTGCCGTTGGAAGTCTTCCTGGCTCGGCTTTACACCGACGCGGAAGGGCGCGCACGCTTCTTCAAAGATCCTGCCGGCGAAGCCAGTCGCGCTGGCCTTTCCGCCATCGACACAGCCGCTGTGCTGGCGATCGACACGACTGGTCTGCGTCTGGCCGCGCGCAGCTTCGCGCACAAGCGGCAGAAAGCACGTGCCGCCGCCGCGTCGCCATCGCGGCCGAGGTCTGCGGTCTTCGCCCGTCTGCGACGTCTGTTGTCGCTTGCGCGATAGCTGCGTCTTCTCTCCTTCCGACCGCTTCGGACTGTCGCCAGACAGCCGAAGCCTGTTCGCTGGAGCGCGCGTGGTGTTAGAAACGCAGCGAACGCGCGACGGCGTCGGCGAGCTGCGCGATGAGCCGGCTTTCGGCGGCGGCCACGGCTCCGTAGCCATCGCCAACGATGGGTTCGCGGTAGCTGCCGCTGCCTCGCCGCAACGTGCGCCGGGAGGTTGGGTCTTCGACGCGCCAGGTGACATCCAGGATGGCACCGCTGCCGCTGACGGCTTGGAACTGGCGGACCTCGAGCGCGACTTGGTAACGCAGCCGGCTGCCGGGCGGCCACGGATAAGGCAGGACGTTGCCGGAGCCGAGCCGCCGGGCAAGATCCGTGGCGAGGGCGCGAGTGATGTTCTCTTGCAGCGTGCCGGCCCAAAACACTTTTGCGGGCACTTGGAACTGGTTGTCGCTGCTCTGAAAAACAAGTTCGGCGCGGTCCAAATAACCCGGGAGTGACACGGGGCCGACGCCGAGGCTAATGCCGGCATTGGTCAGCGGGGCAGGACCATCGGCGTTAAGGCGGTAGTATTGTTGGGAAGCGCTGCACGCGGCGAGCAGACACGGTAGCAGCGCGAGGGCGCAGAGCGGGAAAAAACGGGGTCGCATCGGGAAGGAGGTAGTGCGATCAGCAGTGAACAAACGGCGGGGCGCGGCAGTTTTTCGTTCAACGGCTGCCGCGCGGCGGGGCGACGCCGCCGGGCTTGCCGAAGAGGATGGAATTCGGGCTGCGATCCAGAGTGTTGGTGAGGGTTTTCAGCGAGCGCAAAGTGTCGGTCAACTGGCGCAGGGTTTCCGAGATGTCTTGGTAGAAGACGGATTTTTCGTTGTAACCCGAGAGCGTTTTTTGCAATTCGACCAAGTCTTTGCGCAAGGCGCCGGGCAGCGCCTGGGTTTCGTTCTGAGCGAGAAGTTTGTTGAGATTGCCCGCGGCGTCGCGCACGGCCGCGAGGGTGCCGTTGGCGTTTTCGACTGTCTGCTCCAGCGGCAGGGCCTTCAGCTTATCGAGCAGCGCCGCGAGTTTTTCCTGTAACTCATCGAAGCCGGAGCCAGTCGTGGGCAGCACTTCGTAGCCTTCAACGCGGGCGATGGTGGCAGGCGGCGCGTCCTTGAGGAAATCGAGGTCCACGAAAAGCTGGCCGGTCAGGTAGCTGCCGGTTTTGAGGCTGGCGCGCAGGCCCTTCTCGACGCTCTGCGCGATGAGCGCCTGAGCCGCAGACGGGTCGCCGCCTTCGGGCATTTCCACGAGCAAGCCGGGGTCGATCTTGATGAACACCGGCACGCGGCGCTCGGGATCGTCGGGCAGGTATTTGAAGGAAATGCCGACCACGGTGCCGACGCGGATGCCGCGAAATTCCACGGGCGCATCGAGGCTGAGGCCGCGCACGCTGTTGGTGAAAAGCAGCAGATAGGGCAGCGTGGGCTTCAGCGTGGGCTTGGTCGCTTCGTCGTAGCTGCCAAACAGGGTGAAGGCAATGCCGTCGCGCAACGGCTGCGGCCGCAGACGCCGCGCATTTGGGTCAGCGGTAAATGTCACGCCGCTGGCCAGCAGCGACTCCAGCGAGCCGGAGCGCAGGCGCACGCCGTCGGCGCCGATCTTCAAGTCAATGCCGCCGTAGTTGTAGAAGCGGGTGCGCTCGTCCACCAGCCGGGCATAGGCGCTATCGATAAAAGCGGAGAATTCGACTTCTCCGTTCTCGGGATGAAAAGTGCGCGTCTCCAGCTTTCCGACGGTGATGCCTTTATAAATGATCGACGCGCCGGGCCCGAGACCGCCCGCCTGCTCGGCGATGAGCTTGAAGCGCAAGCCAGGGACGCCGGGCG
>CAXTRS010000506.1:0-3073 GCA_964246635.1 uncultured Chthoniobacterales bacterium
GGGCGCGCGGGCGGGGAGCGTTTGGTGGCCGGGGGGGGTGACGAACGTCGCGCCGCCGTTGGAAATCGTCACCATCACGCCGCCGGCCGGAGCCGGCGCAGTGAGCGTGACGGTGCCCTGCGACGATTGGCCGGGGCCGATGCTCGTCGGGTTCAGCACGAGGCTGGCAGGCGCGGGCTGCGAGGCGTCGCCAGCGCCGATGGCGAAAGAGCGATTCGCGCCGTCGGAGCTGGTTTGGAAACGCCAGTCTTTCGCGACGACGAGCACGCGCACGTCCGCGTAGCCGGCGCCGGGGGCGGTTTGCCAGTTGTAGGAACGCGCGTCGCCGGGCAGGTCGCGCGCGACTGGCTGCCAGGTGCGGCCGTGGTCGAAAGAGGCCGCGATCTCGAAGCCGCGCAGGCCTTCGTCGTCGCTCGCCGTCCAGGTGATTGGCACGACGCCGCCGGGCGTGAACGCCTGACCCGCCGTCGGGGCGGTGAGCGTGACCGTCGGCGGTGCGTCGCCGAGCCGAGAATCGGGCCGGATTTTGAAAAACTCGCTGCGCCAATACGTGCGCCGGTTCGACGTGTCGCCGTAAGAGATGACGAAGCGCGCGGTGTCCGTGCTGAGCTGCGGCATGGTGTGGCTGTAAGTCTTGCGCGTTTCGCCGCCGACGATCTCGAGGTAGCGCTCTACCTCGCTCATGTAGGGCTCGACGTTCGGGGTGAAGAGCTGGACGGTGCGCTCGCCGGTGCGGAACGTCTGGCCGGCGGCGACGTTGAAAGTGACGGTGCCCTGGATCGTGTCGGTCGGGATGACGATTTCCCATTCGTCGAAGCTCTCTTTCCCCGTGTTATCGATGGCGACGATCTTGATGTAAGAGTTCGCACCCGCGACCTGGAAGCCGATCGTCGGCACCGTCCATTCATAGTTGCGTTGGTCGCCGGGCAGCGTGGCGACGGTTTGAAACGAGCCAGGGAAATTGCCGACCGCGGAGAAGAGGATTTTCTGCGAAACGATCGTGCCGTCGTCGCTGGCTTCCCAGCGCAGGGTCACCTTCGAGCCGGGATGCTGCTGGAACGACGGGCGGTAAAACGTGACCAGCGGCGGGCCGTCGGCGTAGTCCGGCCGGGCGCGCAGGAACGGCGTGAACGGCGTGAAATCGGAGGTGATTTTGTCGCCGGTGCCGCCGGGATTGCGCGGGGTCGTCGGGCCGGTCGGTGATCCCCACCAGACGTTCGTGGCGTCCGGCGAATAATAGACGCCGACGCCGTTGCCCTCGAACGTGTTCGGGTTCGCGCCGCCGTTGAGGCTGCCGCCGTTCGCGTAGTGGCCGGTGCCGTTGTTGAGATACTGCGTGCCGCTGACATACGCGCCGCCGGATGTGCCGATGCCGTTGTTGCGGATGATGAGGTTTTCCAGCCGCCACGCGCCGCCGTTCACGCCGTCCGTGTTGCCATCGACGATGCAGTAGCGCATGCGGCCGCCTTCGGTGCGGTCGGAGTGGAGGTCATACCAAGCCTGGGTCGGGTCGGCGCGCTCGAAAGTGATCGGCTGCTCTTTGGTGCCGAGCGCGCGCACGCCGTCGCCGAACGCGGTGTCGATGATGTAGGCGAACGGCGCGATTTTCACCGTCACGCCGGGCAGGATGTGCAGCGTGCCGGCGACGTTCAGCGGCGAGCCATCGACGAAATACGGGATCTGGAACTTCGGCCAGTAACCGCCGCCGCCGGCGAGATTGGAAGCGTGGATGGAATTGTTGCGGTTACCCGTCGCCGGGATCGTGCTGCCGGGTCGCAGGCCGGCGAAAGTGAGGTGCACCGGATAGTCATTGCCGGTGAGCGTGACGTTCGGGCCGAGGAGCGCGTTCGTGCCCTGGCGCGTGTCGCCGCCGAGCCGCAGGCCCTCGAAGGCAGCGTTCGTGACGGTGACGTTGTTGACGAAAAAATCGGCGTCGGGGCCGAGGCCGATACCGAACTGCGCGGAGTTCGTGGAAGTGACGCGGTCGAGCAACACGTAAGCCGGGTCGATCGAGCAAAACGAGCCGTTGGAAAACGTGGTGTCGCGCATCGCCACCGTGCAGTAGGCGACATACAGGCTGGCGCTGGAGTAAGTCGTATCCCCGACGAAGGCGCAGCGGTTGAATTGCAGATACGGCGCGTGCGTGTTTTCCATTTGGAGCACGGAGCCGTTGAAGATCGTGCCCTTGCCCGAAAACGTGCAGTCGGCGAAGAGCAGCGAGCTATCGTCGCCCGGCGTCGTCTGCGCCTGGATGTCGGTGAACTGGACGTTCAGCGTGCTGCCGGGGCCGCTGATTTCGAGCAGCGAGGCGGCAACCGCGGCGCCAGTGATGCGGATGTGGTTCGTCGCGGTGCCCGTGCCGCTGAGAGTTCCCTGCACGAGCAGCGTGCTGTTCGCGTTGATCTGCACGATGACGCCGGGTTCCATCACGACAGTCTGGCCGGCGGGAATCGTGACGGTGCCGTTGATGACGTGCGGATTATTCGCGGCGCGCCAGGTCGTGGTGGTCTGCGCGAAAGCGGCGCTGCCGGCGGCGAAGAGAAAGAGAAAAAACGAGACGAATCGGACAAACTTCATTGTGGAGGAAAGGACAGCTTTTTTGAAGCGGACCGGACGATAGAAGTGGAGGACGACTTGGCAGGATGGTTCACGCCGGAAAAACCGTCGCTCGTAAGACCGGCGAGCCGGCCGTTTGTTCCCTCGCGGAAACTAGAATTTTCCGCCCTGTAGCGGCGGTCTGTGACCGCCCCTGCACTGAGCCGCTGCCAGCGGAGGAAAGGGGCGGTCACAGACCGCCGCTACAGAAAATCAAAACGGCCGCACCGGGACGCCGATTTCCCAGTGCGCGCCGGTCAGCATTTCCCCATCGCCGAGATCGGTTTGCAGCGGTCGCTCGCTCGCGTGCAGAATCACGCGCACCACGCCGTGACGATCCACGGGGACCCGGATCAGCGTTCCCGGCGCGGGCCGCACGCGCTCGGTGAGAAAGCCGCTCCCGCGCAGTCTGGCCACCGGCACCCCGCGCCCGCCGCCCCGGCCGGGCGTAATTGGAAACCTCGTAGTGCTCGAAGCC
>CAXTRS010000507.1:0-3071 GCA_964246635.1 uncultured Chthoniobacterales bacterium
GTCCGCCTCCGCGCGCAGGTCGGCCTGTTCTTTGGCGAAGCGTTCCTCGCGCGCCGTGCGGCTTTTTTCCACGACGGCGGCGAGGAGATCGTGGATGAGTTCGTAGCTGGGATTTTCGTCGTCCCCGAGGGGAGTGAGCAGGCGCTGGTTGACCAGTTCTTCCAGGCAGGCGCGCGCCGCGCCGGCATCGCCATAGCCGGCGGCGTGCCGGGCATCGGCGGCGCCATGGATCTCGCAGCCCTCGGCAAAGACCGCGACGACGCTCTTCTCGTCCTGCGCGAGCCGCGCGCCGCTCCTGCTGACGAGTTCTTCCTCGATAAAAATCCGCACCGCTTCCGGCCGCCCGGCCAGGCAGCGCTCGTAGAAGTTGGCGATGATGGCGGCGACATCGGTGTCGCCTTCGCGAAAGTCGATCTGGGCGGCGGCCGGCTCGCCCGCCGCGGTTTCGCCGGGCGGCGGAAAGCGGCGCAGGTTCAACTCCTGGCACAGGAGCGAAAGGATGGGCGGGACGGCTTCGATCTCCTCGAGCGGGGTGTCTTCGCCTTTCTTGGCGACGAAGCGCACGATGCGTCCCGCGGTCGCTTCGCTGACGATGGGCGGCAGGCCGGTGTCGGTTTTGTTCCCGTCGCCGACTCCGCCCCGGTAATGGCAGCGCAGTTCGCCGGGCTTGAAGACGGCCTGGAAAGCGGCGGGACCGCGCAGCGGGTGCAGCTCGAAGTAGTTTTCGCCCAGGCTGGAGAGTTGGTTGCGCCAGCGATTCAAGGCGAAGACATAATCCTGCCGCACGCTCAGGACCACCGGCAGCGGCGGCACGTCGAGACGGAAATGTTCGAGGAAGCGCTCGCCTTCATCGAGCAACGCCTCGACGGGCGGGGGGATGGCGCCCTGGACGAAGAGGGCCAGGGCCCCCTGCACCTGCGCATCGGCGCCGGGCAGTTCCGCGCCGAGGGTGAAGACCTCCTCGAATTGGTCGAGGATCAGGTGGGTGATCGGAGCCTGGCGCGCGCGGCGGTGGAGATGGAGCCAGAGCCGGCTGGCCGGGTCTGCGGGCAACGCGAGGCCGTCGAGCTGGATGGGCTCCCGGGCTTCGAGGGCGAGGGCGAGTTGTTCCAACGGGGGAGCCTCTCCCGGCCGGTAGCTGATGCGAAAAAAAACGGGACGGGCGCCGAGCTTGACCAAGTCCGGCATGAGTCTGGCGCGCAGCAGACTGGTTTTTCCCAAGCCGCTGCGCCCGTAGAGGACGAGCAGCGGATGGCGCCGCAGCCGCTGCAGGATCGCGGCGGTCTCGGTGTCGCGCCCGAAGAAAAAGGCGCGCGTGCTCTCGCCAAAGCTCTCCAGCCCGAGCCACGGATGCTCGAGATCGACTGAGGGCGAGAGATGCGCATCCAAGCTCATGGCGTGGCCGGCGGCGGCGGCGGAGTGAAGGTAAGGCCGTTGCGCTTGATGTATTCGAGCTGCAGTTGGCGCAGGTATTCGATGAAGTCGTCGTCGAGATGGCCGCCGGGCTTGCGGATGGCCTGGATTCGCCGGGTGCTGCGGGGCTCGTTGGGCGGGATGTGCGGCTCGCCTTCATCGATGCGCAGCGGAATGTAGAAGACCTCGGTGTCGGCAAAGCGATCGCGCCGTTTCGCGGCGAGGTTGCGCTCGAGGATGTTGTAGGCCGTGAGCCGTTGTGCGCTGGTTTCCGAGATGACGCTCAGGAACAGGCCGCAGGTATTCTCGACGGCCTCGCTGAATTCGGCTTCCCACTGCTGACCGGGGAGAAGTTGCTGTTTGTCGAACCAGACGAGGAGACCTTTGTCCTGGAGTTGTTTGACGAGGTATTCGGCGACCGGCAGGTCGGGCGAGGCGTAGCTGAGGAAGATGCAGCCAGGCGCGGCATGGGCGAGGCGATGGGCTTGTTTCATAAGGGTGGCGTCTTCGGGGGTCTGGGGATGGTTTGCGCGCCATCGCCGGGCCAGTTCGGCAATGAACTCGTGCGGGTGGATCGGCAGGACGCGGAACTGCTGGGTAAGTCGGGAGAAATAGACGACGACATTGTCGCGCTCGGCCGCCTCGTAGCTCTCGGAGAAGTAGAGCTGGTCGCGGTCGAGTTCCGAGAGGTGCTTGCCTTTGAGGATATGGACCAGGAACCGCAGCAGCCAATTATCGAAGCTCATGCCCAAGAAGAGCAAGTGCGAGTCGTGCAGGGCGGCGGAGAGGTTCCCGGCTTTGCGCAAGTATTGGTCGAGCTCGCGCAGGAAGGCGAGGATTTCGTCGTCCCACAGGGCGCAGTCCGGCGCTTTGCGAATCTTGCCGAGGAGATGGTAGACGCAGGCGTAAGGCAGATCGCCAGGAATGGCGGGCAGGTCCCGAAACCCATCGCGGAAGGAAATGGCGCGCACCCAATCCGCGGGCCGCGCCGCGGGCTGCGCGACCTCCACGGCCCGGGCGAGCAAGGGATCGAAGCTGGTGGTGAGGAAGAGCTGGAAATCCTTGATGCTCGCCAGCCGATACAGCGTGATGCCGGGATGCACGCCGAAGGTATTGAGAAGATTGAAGAGGTGGAGATGGATCAGGTCGAGCCGCTCGCGCTTTTCCACCTGCGTGGCGCCGCTGCGGCGCTGCTCATCGACGACTTGCTGCAAGGTCTTCGGCAAATCGGCCGGGGAGAACTGGAGATGACATTTGTCGGCGACTTTCTGCGCGAGCCAGGGGTGCAGCAGACTATCGTCGGGGCCGAAGGTAATGGCGCCGGGACCGATCACCGGCACCACCTTCTGCATTTCCATGCGGGTGAGGAGCTGATCCCAAAATTCGTCGTCCAAGTTAGCGATCATGCATCGAAGGCTGCGGCCAGTAATAGCAGTGTGTCGGGGCGGGGTTGAACATCATGACCCCGTGTTGCCAGTTCTTGCAGCCGGGGTTTCCATGAACTTCGGAAGGGATCCATCAGCTTGGCGGCAGGCAGCAGCGATGAATCGTTGGGAGGAGGAGTCGGAAGTGGCTCCGTTTGTCCTTTTTCGCGTGTGGCGCGGGAAGGGGAGCACGGGCGTCCCGCCCGTTCTTGCCGGCGTCCCGCCGGCAAGCTG
>CAXTRS010000508.1:0-3063 GCA_964246635.1 uncultured Chthoniobacterales bacterium
TCTGTCGCCCCTGCCGGGGCTGGAAAAAGACAGACGCAAACGAGTAGCGCTCTAGTGCTCCTTCGCTTGAACGGAATCGAGCCGCCGCCGGATTCGTCGGAGCGGGAAGCTCTGACGTTGGCAGTCGCGGCAAGCGAACTGGACCGCGCCGAGACCACGGCGCGATTGCGGCGGCTTCTTGGCTGAAACCACGCAGGCCGGCGCTGCCTTTTTACGCCCCTTCAGCTTCCAGCGCGGTCTCACCCGGGGTCGGCTCGGGGGCGGTCGGCTTTTCGTCCGCCGGGCGCGGCTTTTCGGAGCAGGCGCGGCGGCCGGCGCCGAGGAGCACCCACATCGCGGCGATGCCGTAAAGCACCGCGCCGACGAGGATCGCGGGGCGCATGCCGATGGCGTCGGCGAGGCTCGTGATGCCCAACCCGGCGAAGGGCATCAGCCCGAAGAACGACAGGCCGGCGAGCGCGGAGACGCGGCCGCGCATGTGGTCGGGCGCGCGCTCCTGCACGACGGTGTTGGCGAGGCCGAAGTTCGTCGAAAGGCAGAGCGACATGAACATCATGCTCAGCGCGGCGAGCCAGAAGTTTTGCGCGAAACCGAAAGCGAGCGTGGCGAGCACGGCACCGAAGGAGGCGACCCGCATGCGGCCAAGGCGTTTCTCCGGCGGGATGGCGAGCAAGCCGAGCGCGCCGGTGAGCGAGCCCACGCCGGAACAACTCATCAGATAGCCAAGTTTGTCGGCGCCGAGGTGCAGCTCGTGCGTGACGTAGAGCGGCATCATCACAATGAAGATCGGCGAGATGAAGAGCGTGCTCGACGCAAGGAGGCCGATCATCGAAAGCGTCGGCTTGTCGCCGCGCACATAAGCGATGCCGTCCTTCATGCCGCCGGCGCGCTTCTCTTCTTCCTCGACGCTGCCGCGCGGGCGCGGGGCGAGCGTGAGCACGGCAGCGATGATGCCGAGAAAGCTCAGCGCATTCACAAAAAACGCCGACGCCGTGCCGACCAACGCGATGAGCAACCCAGCCGTGGCGGGGCCGATGAGGCGCGTGGCGTGGAAGAGCGCGCGGTCGATGGCGATGGCGACGCCGATCTGGTCTTTGTGCACGAGTTCCGGCACGAGCGCGCTGTCAGCCGGCACCTCGAAAGCTTGCGAAATCCCGAGCACCGAGGCAATCGCCACAACGTGCCACAAGGTGATCTGCTGCGTCAGCACGAGCCAGCCGAGCAGCGCGGCGAGGGCAATCTGGATGACTTGGGTGACGAGCAGAATTTTGCGCTTGTCGTGCTTGTCGGCGAACGAGCCGCCTTTGAACGTGAGCAGCAACATCGGCAGCCCGCTGGCGAGATTGACGAGGCCGAGCAGCTTGGCCTCGGTCGTCAGCGTCGCCATCACGTAACCCTGCGCGGCGGCCTGCATCCAGGTGCCGGTGAGCGACACCGCCGTCCCCGCCATGTATCGGGTAAACGGCGGGTGCTCCGAGAAGACGCGCAACGACTTGGCGAGAAACGCCTCCTCCGCAACGGCGGCGGGCTGTTTCTGTTTTTCTAGTTCTTCAGTGACGGCAGGCGAGGGCATGGCGGGAAGGCCGGCTACCTTCGCCGGGAATGCAAGGAGCAGCAAGGAAGGGACGCCTCTCCACAGGCGTCCATGGCTTCTTTTCTACAGAGCGGAGATTGTCCGCGCGCGCTAAACAAACGGGACGCCTCGGAGAGGCATCCCTGCCTACACCTCGCCGACGGCCGAGTTGATCGTCGCCGCGGGCGCGTCGATCGGCGCGCCTTCTTCCGAGTGCTGGATGTAAGTCTGCCCTCGATAGAACATCGCGACCACGGCGAAGAGCGCCGTGGCGGCGAAGCAAATCGTCGCAAAGAACATGTAATACTGGTGATCGCTGATGCGCGACGAGCCATCCGGATTTTGGATGAACGCGTTCACCGCGGCGGTGAACTGATTCCCGAGCGAAACGGTGAATAGCCACGCCGCCATGATGGCGCTTTTCATCTTGTTCGGCGCTTGGGTGTAGGAAAACTCCAGGCCGGTGATCGAGACCATCGCCTCGCCAATGGTGAGGATGACGTAGGCGAGGAATTGCCAGTTCACGTTCGGTCTTCCGCCGGCGTCGATGAGCGTCTGGATGTGGGCAATGACCAGGTAACTGCACGCCGTCAAACCGAGGCCGATGCCAATTTTGCGCAGCGGCGTCGGCTCGAAGAAACGAGCCATGAACGGGTAGATGACGTAATTCACCAGCGGGATGAAGAGCAGGATCAAGATGGGATTGGCGGTTTGCACCTGTTCCGGCAAAAGGGTCAGTCCCCAGCCCATCGAGAAGTGGAACGGCGAGAATCCTAAGTCAATCCAGGGTAGCCAAGGCACGCTGAGATCGAGCTTCTTGCACTGCAGCGTCCAGGCGCCGCCGCTGCTCTGGTCCCAGAGCGCCCAAAACACCGCGATGAAAACGTAAACGATCGCGATGCGCCCGAGCGCGCCAAGCCCTTCGCGGCTGAAAAATTGTTGGAAAAACGCTGGTCCGCCCGGCGGGATGTGGACAAATTTCCTGCGGCCGGCCCAGAAGAAAATCGTCGCAATCACCATCGCGATGCCGGGCAGGCCAAAGGCCCAGCGCGGGCCAAAGTTGGGGTTGTTCAACAGCCACGGGCAGAGCAGCGTGGAGATGAACGAGCCGGCATTGATCGAAAAGTAGAACCAGCCATAGACCTTCGAGAGCAAGTGCTTGTTCGACTCACCAAACTGGTCGCCGACGTTTGCGGAAACGCACGGCTTGATGCCGCCGGAGCCGACCGAAATGAGTCCGAGGCCGATGAGCAGGCCGGTGCGGGTGTCGTCGAGCGCAAGCGCGAAATGCCCCGCGCAATAGACGAGCGAGAGCCAGAAAATCGTGCGGTATTTGCCGATAAATCCTTCCGCCAGGATCGCCCCCGCAATCGGCAAAAAATAAACGGCCGAAACGAAGTAGGCGAAGTTCTTGCGCGCCTCCGCGTCGCCCATGTGATCCGGCACCCCGGCGCGCGTCATGAGGTATTGCGTCATGAACACGATGAGGA
>CAXTRS010000509.1:0-479 GCA_964246635.1 uncultured Chthoniobacterales bacterium
CTGCTGGATCGTGCTGGTCGCCCGGCGCGCCGCGGTGGCGGCGAGCTTCGAGGCGTTGCGCGACGAGTGGTTGCGGCTCGCCCGGCGGGCCGGTATTTTGCCGCCTGCCGCCGCGGAGGATCGAAAGGTTGAATGAACCGTTTCCTGCTTTCCCTCAGCCGGATCATCAACCGGGCGTTGCGCGGCTTCGTCCGCTTGTATCAGCTCACGATCTCGCCCTTGTTTTCGGTCTTCGACAACGTCGGTGGCGGCTGCCGCTACCAGCCGACTTGTTCGCAGTATTGCCTCGACGCCTTGGCCGAGCACGGCAACGCTCACGGGCTTTGGCTGAGCCTGAAACGCATCGGCCGTTGCGCGCCGTGGGGCAGCTTCGGCTACGATCCCGTGCCGCCGCGCACGAGCTTCCGCGTTCCACGCCCTTTGTAGCTGCGGTCTCTGACCGCCCATTGGAACGTCGCGGCACCGGGGCGGTCAGAGAC
>CAXTRS010000509.1:489-3057 GCA_964246635.1 uncultured Chthoniobacterales bacterium
CCCCCCCCGCCGCTACCGTGCTTTTCCCGGTGACAGCAGGGCAAGTTTCGCTACCTTGCGCTTCCGCCGGCTTGCCGGTTCGCTCCGTTCGTTAACGATTTTTTTCTCTGCATGGATAAGAAAGCTTGGATCGCCATCACGCTCTGCATTCTGGGCATGATCGGTTGGAACTATTATCTCTCCACTCTGCCCCAGCCTGCGCCGAAGCCGACGCCCTACCGCCAGCAGCAGCAGCCGGCCACCGTCGAGCCTGCGCGGCAGCAGGTCGTCGCCGCAGCGACCTCCGCCGCGCCCGCGAAGCCCGTCGAGTCGGTGGCCGAGCAGCTCGAAACGCTCACGCTGCCGCAGATGATCGTACGCTTCACGAACCTCGGCGGTGGCATCGCGGACGTGACGCTCCAAGGGAAGGAACACCTCACGGAAAACGGCGCGCACGTGCAGATCAACGCCGCCGGCAAGGCGCCGCTCGGCGCGCTCACCGCCCGGCCGGATGACTCCGCCGCGGCACGCGAGCCTTACGAAATGCGTCGCGACGACAGCGGCGCGTTCGTCTTCGAGCGCACGACGCCGGAAGGCTTGCGCGTGACGAAGCGTTTCACCGTCGAGCGCGGCAAAAAAACGGACGACATCCCGGCGCTGTTGCTCGAAGTGCAATACACCAACCCCAGCGAGGCTGCGGTCCGCAGCGCCGGCGACTTTCTCCACGTCGGCACCGCCGTGCCGATCCATCGCAACGATACCCCGATTTCCACGGAGTTCGGCTGGCTGCGCGAAGGCAAATTTACCGATAACAACGCAACCTGGTTCGACGCCGGCCACGTTCCGCTGCTCGGCATCGAAACGAGCAAGGCGCGCCCGATTTTTTCCCAGCCGCTCGACAAGTTCGAGTGGTTCAGCCTGAAGAACCAGTTTTATACGACGATCTTCACCCCGCTGACCCCAAAGCCGGGCCAGGACGCGCCCGCACGCGAAGTCTGGGCGCGACGTTTCGCTCTGCCGCCCGCGCCGGGTCAACCCGCCAGCCCCGCGCCGGTCTATGGCCTCGAAGCCGCCGTCGGCTTGCCCGCCTTCGATCTCGCGCCCGGCGCGACTCGCACCGAAAAATTCCAGATCTACGCCGGTCCGACCCGCTACGACCGGCTGTCGCAACTCGGCCGCGAGCAGGACGAGATTCTCAAATACGGCTGGTTCAAGCCAGTGAGCCTGTTCCTGCTCAAGACGATGAACACGTTTAAGGGTTGGTTCGGAAACTATTTCTGGGCCATCGTCGCGCTCACCGTCGTGGTGAAAATCGTCACGCTCTATCCGCAGTTGAAGGCCCAGAATTCCGGCCGCCGCATGGCCGCGCTCGCCCCGAAGATGCAGGAGCTGAAGGAAAAGTTTCCCGACGATCCGGCGCGGATGCAGCAGGAGACGATGAAGATGTATAAGGAGTATGGCGTCAACCCGTTCGGGGGTTGCCTGCCAGCGCTCATCCAGATGCCGATCTTTTTCGGCTTCTTCCGCATGCTCTCCAACGCCGCCGAGCTGCGCAATTCGGGCTTCCTCTGGGTCCACGACCTTTCGCAGCCCGACACCGTCGCGCACGTGCTCGGGTTGCCGCTCAATCCCCTGCCCCTGCTCTGGGGCGGCACGATGCTCTGGCAAATGTCACTCACGCCGAAAATGGGCGACCAGAATCAGCAGAAAATGCTGATGTATATGCCGTTGATCTTCGTTTTCTTCTGCTACAGTTTTGCCTCGGCGCTGTCGCTCTACTACGTCATGCAGGCGCTGCTGACGATCGTGCAGCTCTACCTGACCCGGAACCAGCCGCTGCCCGTGCTGACCCGCCGCCAACTGCCCCCCGGCGGGGGCGGCGGTTTGCTGGCCAGCCTCGCTCAGGCCCAACAGGCCAAGAAAGGCGCGGCGGGGTCCGGCGGCGGCAAGAAAAAACCGAAGCAGCCTGCCCGGCTCGGCTCGCGCTAGACGAAACCGCGCGACGGCGGTATTTCCGCTGGCTCGCTGGCGGCGACTTGGCCAATGTGGTGGCGGCGGCGGCAACGCGGTCGCCGACTCCCTTTTTCCCTGCCATGAATCCCAAGGAATTGCTGGACACTTTGCTGGGTTACCTCGGTTTCGCCTTCGACATCCAGGAATCCGAAGCGCCCGACGGCACGCTGACACTCCAGATTTACACGAGCGAGACCGACCGCCTCGTCGGCCCGGACGGCCAGACGCTGGACGATTTGCAGTTTCTCCTGAACCGCCTGCTGCAATCCCGCGACGCGCGCGCGCCGCGCGTTGTCGTTGATGTCGAGCACTACCGCACCATGCGGCAGGACAGCTTCCTCCAGCGCATCCGCGCGCTCGCCGAACAGGTGCGCGCCACCGGCCGGCCCCTGGTGCTCGACCCGATGAATTCCTACGAACGCCGGCTGGTCCACACCGCGTTCAAAGACGATCCCGAGATCGCCACGAGCAGCCCCGCGGATGACGCGCGGATCAAGCGCATCACGCTCGCGCGACGCTCCCGCCAGTTGTAGCCGGGATCGCTGATCCCGGTCATTCTGAGGCGACGTATTGAAC
>CAXTRS010000510.1:0-3050 GCA_964246635.1 uncultured Chthoniobacterales bacterium
TTCGCCCCGTCGGGTAGCGGCTCAGTTTGTCATTTTCGCGGTTGGTTGGAAAAAGGAAGGGAGGGGAGCACGGGCGTCCCGCCCGTTCCTGGCGGCGTCTCGCCGCCAGGCTGGCTGCTGGGCGGTCTTCCGCAAGGCACCCGGCGGGACGCCGGCTGCGGACGGGCGGGACGCCCGTGCTCCCCCTTTTTTTCCGCCATCGGCGCGAAAGGGTGTCACCACCACCCATCACAACTGCAGAGTCGACCGCCGCGTTTTCTGCTTTCATCCGGCATCCGGCATCCGGCATCCTGCTGCGCATGGCTTCCACGGTTGCTTTCGTCGGCGTCGGCCGCATGGGCGCGAACATGGCGCGGCGGCTGCGCGACCAGAATTTTTCTGTCACCGCCGTCTTCGACATTCACCGGCCCACTGCCGAAGCGCTCGCCGCCGAACTCGGCAATGGCTGCGCGGCGCCGGCGACCTTGCGCGAAACCAGCGAACGCGCGGAGACGATCGTCACCGTCGTCACCGACGACGCGGCGATGCGCCGCATTTATTCCATCGGCGGCAGCCCGGACGGCGATTCGCTGCTCGCCGCCGACGTGCAGGACAAGCTCTTTCTCAACTGCGCCACGCTTTCGCCGGGCGTGCACGTCGAAGCGCAAGCGGCCGCCGAAGGCCGCGGCGCGTGGACGCTCGAAGCCTGCATGGCGAGCTCCATCCCGCAGGCGCGCGACGGCACACTGTATCTCATGTGCGGCGGCCGCGAAGAAGTCTTCCGCCGCGCCGAGCCGCTCCTCCGCGCGCTCGGCAAAACCGTGCGCTACGTCGGCGGCGTCGGCCAGGCGGCGAAGGTGAAAGCGCTCGTCAACATGGTGATGAACATCAACACCGCCGGCCTCGCCGAAGGTCTCGGCCTCGGCGCCGCGCTCGGCCTCGACCTGACCCTCCTGCGAGAAGTCTTCGCCGAAACCGGCGCCGGCAGCCGCGTGCTCCAGACCGACGGCGAAGACATGCAAAACCGCGCGCACGATTGCTTCTTCTCCGCTGCCCACGCCGCGAAGGACAGCGGCATCGCCCTCGCCCTCGCGCAGGAAGCCGGCCTCCATCTCCCGCTCGCCGCCGCGACGGAGGCGCAGTTCGACAAAATGACCGCCGCCGGCCTCGGCGAACTCGACAAGAGCGGCGTCGCCGAGCTGACCTTCCCCGGCCGCGGCCCCGCTGCTGCTGCTGCCGGCCAGCCGTGACCACCCGGCCGATTCGGTGTTAGCACGACTGACTTCTTTGCCCCCATGAACCGCACCTCCCCGCTCGCTGCCTTCGCCCTCGCCGTCCTCACTGGCCTCAGCCTCGCCGGCTGCGCCGCCCCCGGCAGCGCGCCGCCCACCCAGGGTTACGCCGCCGAAGTCGATTCCCGCTTCCGCCAGCTCGACACCGACGGCGACGGCAAAGTGACTCGCGCCGAATTCAACGCCGGTTTCGCCGACCGGCTCTTCTCCATCTACAACCGCCAGAAAGACGGCGTCATCACCAAGCAGGAATGGGACGCCGTCGAGCGCGCCAACGAAAGCCGCACCGAAAGCTCCTTCCGCGCGCTCGACCGCAACCACGACGGCAAACTCACCCGCGCCGAACTCACCAGCGGCCCCAGGCGCGACGCCGTGGTCAACCGCCTTTTCGACCGCATCGACGCCAACCACGACGGCACGATCTCGCTGGTCGAAGCCCGCGCCTTCGCCGTCAAGCGCGCCACCAACCAGGATCCCGCCAACCACCCGTAGGCGGCCCGCGCTCCCGCGGACGGCAGGCGCCCACGCCGCGCTGTTACGCTGGCTTGCACGTCGGAAACGCTCCGGCGCTGCCGTGGAATCCGCCGTTGCATCTTTGTCACCGCGGTGCGCCCGGCGGGAATTGCCCCGCGCATCCGCGAAACGCCGGGTCGCAGCCTCGCAAGCGCCGTTCGCCGAGCCGCCACGGACTGACGCCGTTCTGGGATCGCCTCGCGCAACGCTGAAATCGCGGGTTGCAGTGCTGAAATCGCGAGTTGCAGTGCTGAAATTGAGCCGCACGGCGCTAAAACCGGCTCGTGCGCCACTGAAATCGCCACCCGCGCAACGGGAATGGAACCTCGAAGGTGGAGGGTGACCTCCGGCGCCATGATTTGCAGCGCGGCTGCCTGGGAGAAAGTATCGAGGCGCTGCGTGCTTAGCTAAGTAAGGGAGCAAAAATCACGCGGCCGCGGTTATGGGGGGTGGGGGGGGGGGGGGGGGGGGGGGGGCGGGGCGGCGGGGGGGGGGGGGGCCGCGGGATAACGGCAGGCGGGACGCCCGCCCTACCCGCAGAACATCGGCCGCGATCTTTCGGTGTGAGCACTGCATGGCGCCCGGAGGTCGCCCTCCACCTGTAGCTTTCCCAAGACGGCCAGGACCTCCGCGCGCCCCGCTGAAACACCCGGCGCGAACTGGCCATCGCCCCTCCAGCCGGCGTCTTTAACCCAAGAGACCGCCGGTCTTACCCAAATTCAGACTTTACAAGAGAACCGCCACTGGCTAAGGAGGGTTGGTAACACCTCCAACTCCCCCCTCGCCATGGACGACCGCAACGACAACAAACGCAAATCCTACCAAGCCCGGCTCGACATCCTGAACCGCCCCGAAAACCTCGCCGTCTGGAACCCCGCGGCTCCGGCGCCCGCGCCCTTGCCCGCCTTCCGGCGCAAAGTCGCCCAGTTCGACGATGCCCTCGCCCGCCTCGCCGCGGTGGACACCTCCGGCCCCGGCAGCGCCACGCTCAGCAAAGACGACGCCGAGAAAGCGCTCGTCCGCGACAGCATCGCCTTCAGCGGCAAGCTCTGCGTTTACTACCGCGACCTCGCCACCGCCTACCGCAAGGCCGGCGACACCGCCCACGCCACCAAAGCCGCCGGCCTCTCCCAGAAATTTCGCTTCCGCAAATCCGACTTCACCCACCCGCGCGACCAGGCCCTGCGCGACCGCGCCACCGCCCTCTTCTGCGCCGGCGCCGTGCTCGTGCCCGTCCCGGCCGATGACGGCTGGCCCGCGGGGCTC
>CAXTRS010000511.1:0-3037 GCA_964246635.1 uncultured Chthoniobacterales bacterium
CACAGCCTCCCGGTTCAGGGTCAAGATTTCCGTCCAAAGCTCTGGCGGCCCGGCGGCCGGGCGGGTGACGGAGCGCAAACCCGGACCGCTGAGCGCCAGCGCATCGGAACCGGCGCTGGCGACGGTTTCGAGCAAGGCAGCAGCAAGAAGGTGCGGCAGGTGGCTGGTGTGCGCCACGAGCTCATCGTGCTCGGTAGCTGGCAGGGAATGGACGCGCACAATCCCGAGCGCGATCCAGAAATTTTCGACCCTTTCACGGGCTGCCGGCAGCGTCGCGGCATCGGGCGTCAGGAAACATGTCGCGCCGGTGAAGAGATCGGCGCGCGCTGCGGCGAGCCCGGCGAGTTCCCGACCCGCCATCGGGTGGCCGCCGAGAAAGCGCGAGCCGCCGGATTCGGCGTCGAGAAACAACGGACCGAGTGCGGCGACGACCGGCGCTTTCACGCTGCCGGCATCGGTGACGACCGCGCCCGGCGCGAGGTGCGACGCGAACTCCGCAGCCACCGCCGCCATCGCACCGACCGGCGTGCAGAGCACCACGAGATCGGCACCGTGCACCGCCTCGGCGAGATCGCACGTGGCAACATCCGCCAGCCCGCGACGCGGCACTTCGGTCAACTCATCTAATGAGCGGCTCCAAGCGGAAAGCCGCACACCCGGAAGCCTCTCGCGCACCGCGAGCAGGATTGAACCGCCGATCAACCCCGGCCCGAGAACGGCGATCGACGTAGGGACGCATCTCCGAGGCGTCCCAATTTTTGCTGCGCCGGTGCCGTCCACCTGGCAAAAGTCGCGGACGCCCCGGGGGGGCGCGTCCCCTACCTGAGACGACGACCGTGAAAAACAGAAATCGCCACGACGCCTACGGGACCAGGAAAATCTTGCCCGTGTAAGGATCGCGCGCCTGCTGGCCAGGGCTCATGCCGCGCACATCGACCAACCCGGCTTCGGGCGCGTGCGGGCTGGTCACAAAGCCCGGCTTGCCGGCCACCGGCGTGGCATACGGATAATCGGCCGGCGGCTGCTGCACCGGCGCGCTGGTCGGCGGGCGGGGTTCCGTGCGCGTCGTCACGGTCGTCTCCGGCGGCGGGGTTGGCTGCACAGGCGCGGTCGTCGTCGTTTGCACGCGAGTCGTCGCGGTCGTTTGCCGGCCTTGGTTGAAGCCGCCGGGCCGATCATCGCGGTCGCCGCCGCAGCCCGGCAGGGCGAGCAGGAACGGCAGGCTGAGGCTGGCGAGCAGGGTCTTGGAAAGTTGGCGGTTCATAAAGGAGCGGTGGAATGAGGCGACAAGGGTGGGCTAGAAGACCGGAGGGCGTCAAGCACTTCAACGACGTGGGCCGAGCTTTTAGACAAAGCCGCCGGCTCTGACAATTCCAAATTTCTGCCCGCGCGACGCCGCCGATACACCAGCCGCGACGAGCTTATCCGATTCTCTTCTGGCCAATGCCGCGCGGTGTGGCGCAAACTGACCGAACCCGCTTTTCCCCTCTCGTTGCCGACTCCAACCATGACCAGCAGCCCGCCGCTTCCCGTCCCCTCGCTCGGCAGCGCCGCCGCTGCTGCGGTCTCCGCGAGCGAACGTGACGTGCTGCTCATCGACGACGAAGCCTACAGCCGCAGCATCCTGGCGCGCGCATTGGAAAACGCCGGCTACCGTTGCCGGCAAGCGAGCGACGTCCAGGCGGGGTTGGCGGAAATCGAGCGCCAGCCGCCAGCGCTGTTGCTGCTCGACTTGTTCATGCCGGGGCAGGACGGTGCGGATTTCTGCGCACAGGTGCGCGGACATCCCGACCCCAACGTGGCGCAGATTCCCATCGTCATCATGACCGGCCTGAGCGGCGAACAGGAAGAGGTGCGCTGCCTCAAAGCCGGGGCGGACGATTTTGTTTCCAAGCCGATCAATCTTTCCGTGCTGAAGGCGCGCATCGGCACGCACCTGCGCCTGCGCGCGATGCGCCAGCAGCTCGAAACGCAAAATGCCGAACTGGCCGATTGGCGCGAACGGCTCGAGCGTGATCTCGAGGCCGCGCGCCTGACCCAGCAGGCGATCATCCCGCAACGGCTGCCGACCATGCCGGGCTGGGAAGTCGCCGCGCACTACCAGCCGGTGATCCAGGTCGGCGGCGATGTTTATGACTGGCTGCCGCTGACCAACGGCCGCCTGCTTTTTTGGATCGCCGACGCCACCGGCCACGGCGCCGCGGCGGCGTTGCTCACGAGCCTGACGAAGCTGCTCTTTCGCCACGCCGCCGCGCTGAGCGATTCGCCGGCGGAAATCCTGCGGCTGGTCAATCTCGATCTCTTCGGCATTTTCAAAGGCCGCACGATGATGACCGCGCTCGGCGCCGCGCTCGACCCGGTGTCGGGCAAGGTGCTCGTGGCCGGCGCGGGGCATCCGCCGCTGCTCGTCGCGCGGCCCGACGGCACGATCGTCGCCGCCGCTTCGCAATCGCCGCCGCTCGGCATTCTCGAACAACCCGCCATGATGGAAGAGGCGCTCACGGTGGCGCCCGGCGAAACGTGTCTCCTGTTCACCGACGGTTTTTACGGCATGACAAATCCGCTGGGCGAACGGCTCGAACTCGCGGCCTTGCGCGAACTGCTGGTCGCCGCCGCCAGGGAGGCACAACGCAGCGGTGGCGGCGGTCGCGGCGACGCCGCCGAGTCGCTGTTGCGCGCGCTCGTGCGACAGGTCGGCGCCTTCGGCGGACGCCCTGAATTTCCCGACGACCTGGCCGCCGTCGCGATGCACCGGTTGCCGAAGGGAGGATGACGGGGAGGATGGATACGGGTTGCGGGGTGCGAGTTGCGAGTTGCGCGTGTCGTCCTCTTTCGTTGTCGCCCTGAGCGGAGTGTAACGGAGTCGAAGGACCTCCAGATCAGTTCCGTCTGCACGTCGCTGGCGCCAGCAGAGCGACGCGCAAACCGACAGACTGGCCAGAGGTCCTTCGACTACGCTCGTGCCTCGCTCCGCTCAGGATGACAAAGGAAGAGGGCGACACGCGCAACCCGCAACGCGCAACCCGCCACCCGCCAC
>CAXTRS010000512.1:0-3021 GCA_964246635.1 uncultured Chthoniobacterales bacterium
GCCGCCCCCAGGGGAGCGGGCGGCGGCGACGACGATCGGAGCGCGCCCCCGCCGGCTTCCCCCGAACCCGACGGGGACGGCTCCTTTTCTCCCTTCCCCTCTGCTACTGCCGCTCTTCCTGGCTGGTGGGCCGAAGCTGTTGCCGTTTGCGCCGCGGCAGCGGTGGCGGTGGCGGGGTGCATTTTGCCGTCGCGACCGCGCCGCTTGTCGCCATTTGAACCTCCAACGGTTGGAGGTTGAGCGGGGCTGAGTTCGGCGCGCACCCGGCGCACAAATTCATCCGAAACCCCGACATGCTCGGCAATGGCGCCGTTGCTCCACGTCGCCCATTCGGCGTCGTCGAGCAGCATCACGACGGCGCGGCGCTTGTCGGCGTTCGAGCGCCGCAGACCGTGCTCCTGATTGCTCGCCGCCGCGAGCAGGATGGCGTCGCGCCGGGTGCCCGCCTTGAGGTTGACGGCGATCTTCGTGAGTTCGGCGCGCGTGTGGCTCTTGATGCGGTGAAACCCGTTGTAGGGCCAGACCGCGCCGGCGGCGTCGATGATGGCGTCGATGGGCGGCAGCTTGACGCCGCGCTCCAGCAGTTCGGTGTATTCGCCGACGGTGGCTTCACACAAGCCGGTGCGCGCCTGCGTGCCACCATCGAGGCGCAGGCTGGCGACCGGGAGCGTTTTGAGGGTCGTGGTTGGCATGGGGATAAAAGCGGGTGACGAGAAAGAAAGAACTCAGGCGGGCTTGGCGGAGGCGCGTGCGGCGCGATCGATCTCGGCGGCGATCAGCGCGCCGGCTTTTTCGAGGTTGCGCAGCGGGTCGGCGCTGGGTTTCCAGTCCGCATCTTCCCAAGGCCAGCCCAACGGAGGTTTGCGTCTCTCGACGTAGTTAAGCACGAGACTCTTCGTGCCGAGCACCTGCGCGCGAACCGCAAGCAGGTAACACTCCGCGGCTTGCATTAGCTCAGTGGGCTTGTGCGTGTCGTCGTGCTCAGCCGTGTATTTCTCGCTGCGGATTTGGCGCAGCCGCTCGGCCATGATGCGCATGGCGCCGCTGTTCACAGGCGGGTCTTTGGGATGCTCAATTTGAGTCTTCATGGTGGCTGGGTGTCATGGTATAGCCAACGTAAACGTAGGGTCGGCGAGGGCCGAGTTCGCGGATGCCGAGTTTCCGACAGCGAATGGCTGCGGCAGCGCGTTGCAGCTCCGCGTGCCGGAGGCAAATCTGCCCACCGGCCACCGCTGGCGCGGCGCAGTGCAGGCAACGCCCGAGGGCGCGCTGGCGCTCGTAATAGCGCTGCTGGCGCGCCGCTTTCGCCTCGCGCGTCTCCTTGCGCGGGTTACGCGGGCGGCGCAGTTCTTCCTCTTCGCGCTTAAGACGCTCGCTCGTTGCGCGGACCTGCGCGGCTTCAGCCGGGGTGAGAGTGAACATAACTTTGCGTGCGTTCAGGCAGCTTGGCGCAGGTGGCTGCGATGCGGCTCTTTCCAGGCGCGGAAATCAAAGGCGAAATCGCCGCGGGCTTCGGCCAAGGCACGCGCACGCAACGCCGCGCGCATTTTGTCGCGCGCGCCATACTCGTAGGCTGCGACGTTCTGGTGCGTGCAACCCAGCACGTCGGCCAACGCCTCGCGCGACACGCCGCCGTCCGCGAGCAGTTCGGGATGCTCGGCGAGCACAAGGCAGACAACCTCGAGCATGAGGTCGATTTCCGGTTTGCGGCTGCGGTTGGCCATGCTCAAACGGTCGCCGTGGCGTCGATGTTCTGGCGGACTTCCCCGTGGCGATCCAGAGCCGCGCTCCACAGCCGGCGCTCGTCAGGGTTGGACGGTTCGCCGTCGTTCTCGGAGTCGAAAAACTCCATGAGCCGCGAGAGGTCCGGCAGGCTGCCGCACGATGCGATGAGTTCGGGCAGGGCTTCGTTGACGATCCGGTAGCGTTGGAGCTTCCGCTTCGGACTCATCTCCGGAGTGTCACCGATGAAGCGCGCCATGTCGGCGAGCGCGAGCATCGGCATGTCGCCCCAGCGCACCCCCTTCGGCGTGCGTTCCTCGCGCCACGGACCCACTGCCGCCGGCGCGGCAATGGCGGCGGTGCTGCCGCTGGCTTCTTCGACATCGCGCCGCGACGCCGGCGACGGCACGGCAACCGGCGCCGCGCCGTCGGCCAGCCACGCGGCGAGTTCCTGGCCGAATTCTTCGCCGGGCCGGTCGATGAGCTTGTCCTGATACCGGCCGGTGCGGTCCTTGATGACGCTGCCGACGTGATCGACGCTGATCTCGAGCAGGAGGTCGAACTCGTATTCGATGCCCTTGCCCTGCTCGGGGGCGAGGCCGACACGCACCGGCTTGCTCTTGCCGTTGCCGGCGTCGCCGGTTTCCCACGCCGTTTTCGAGCGCATCGTGGCGATGACGTGGCCGGGGAAGTGCAGGATGGCGTCGATGAGTTCGCGTTGCTTCGGCGTGCCCTCGCTCCATGCGCTCCAGGTGTTGCCGCGGAACTTCGTTTTCGCCAGCCGGTCGATCTCTTCGAGCAGTTGCTGCCAGGCGTGCGAGAGGCTGTCGATGACGAGCACGCCGTAGCCGGCGCGGCCCGCCTCTTGAATCACGGCGCAGTAGGCGCCGATGTCGTGCGTGGCCGGTTCGGCGACGTCGAACTCGAAACGGTCGGCGTATTTGCTGGCGCTGCCGCGCTCGGTGTCGAGCACGGCGATCCTGCCGCCGAGGCCCGTGGCGATGCGCAGGGCGCTCATGGTCTTGCCCGCGCCCGAAGGTCCGAAGACGGCGGCGCGGAGTTTGGCTTGCTGTTTGGTGGCTTTCTTGAACATGGGATTTGGGAATGGATGAAGGGTTGCGGTGCGGTGATGGTTGAGGGTCGTCAGACCCAATGGATGTGCGCGGCGCGGGAGCGCGGCGGGGTGGGTAGTGGGCGCGGCTGGATGCGCTCGAAGCGCGACGCCGGAGGCCGGGGCCGCGAGAGCGGCGGCGGCGTGGCGGAGTCGAGCAGGGCGGCGGGCTCGGGGGGGGGGGGGGG
>CAXTRS010000513.1:0-3005 GCA_964246635.1 uncultured Chthoniobacterales bacterium
CAGCAGGGCGTGCAGCGCGCGGGCGGCTGCTGCGTCGGCAGGCGAGAGCACTTCGGCGCCCATCCGCGCGTGAAACGCGTCCTGGCGCAGCTCGAGCAGATCGGGCGCGCCACCGCCGGCCGGCGGCAGGCCCGCGACCGCGCGCAATGCCCCGTCGTCCGCGACCACGCCGACCACCAGCGGCCGGGTCGGATTGCCCGCCAGCGCGGGGTCCCGCTCGGCCGAGTCGGAAGAGGGTAACATGTCGGCCGTGTGTTTTTCGGGTCTGCGTCGAAAGTCCTGCGCTGGTATCGCGCCTGCTCGGAACCGCTCGGGGAAACCGCTTTCCTCCCGGCCTCCACGGGCCGGTCCGGAGCGTAGAGCGCGAGAGAAAAAAGAGATTTGTAAACAGTCATGCTGCGTCGCAGTCAGGAAATCAACACTCAGCTTCAGCAGGTGCTCGACGCCTTCCTGCTGCTCATCGCGTTCTGGAGCGGCTACGTGCTGCGCGCCTTGGGCACCGATCTTTTCGGCAGCGACGTGATCCCGCCGTTCGGTGTCTTTCGCTGGATGATCTGGGTCATCATGCCGGCCGGGCCGCTCCTGCTCGAAGCGCAGGGCTTTTACGCACGCACGCTGCAAAAAAGTTTCGCCCGCGCCGCCGGCCAGATCGCTCGCGCGATAGTCGGGCTGGCGATTCTCGTGATCCTCTGCGTTGCCTTCGGCCGGCTCGAGCTGCCGAGCCGCGCGGCGATGATCCTGTTCGTCGCGCTCGGCTTCGGCTTCCTGCTGTTGAAAGACCGGATGGTGCAATTCTACGCCCGCCGGCGCGCGGCGGTCGAGCAGCGGCGCGAGCCGGTGCTGCTCGCCGGGTTGCCGGAGGAAATGGAGGCGTTCGTCGCGGAGCTGACGCCCGAGCAACTCGCCGAAATGCGCGTGGTCGGACGCATCGACATCGAGCGCGAGCCGCTCTCCGCCCTGGTCGAAGCGCTGCACCGGCACGCGGTGTCGCGCGTGATTTTTGTCGCCGCGCACAGTCACATGGCGACCGTGCAAGCGGCCATCGGCGCATGCGAGACGGAGGGCGTCGAGGCGTGGCTGGTGGCCGATTTCATCAAAACGGCGATCGCGCGGCCGGTGTTCGACTCGCTGGGGCAGCGACCCATGCTGGTGTTTCGCACGACGAGCGACGCGAGCTGGGCGCTGCTGGCCAAGCGGGCGCTCGATTTCACCGGCGCGCTGGCTGGGCTTGTCCTCGCCTCGCCGATCTTTTTCGCCGTGTATCTGGCCATCCGGCTCACCTCGCCGGGGCCGGTGATCTTCCGCCAGTTGCGCGGCGGCAAGCACGGCAAGCCGTTCACGATGTTCAAATTTCGCACCATGCACACCGACGCCGAGATGCGTCGCGCCGAACTGCTCGCCATGAACCAGATGAGCGGCCCGGTGTTCAAAGTCGATGACGACCCGCGCGTGACCAAGGTCGGCCGCTGGCTGCGCAAGTGGAGCATCGACGAACTGCCGCAACTGCTCAACGTTTTCCGCGGCGAGATGAGCCTCGTCGGGCCGCGGCCCTTGCCCTTGTATGAGGTCGATCAATTCGAGAACACCGCGCAGCGCCGCCGCTTGAGCGTGCCGCCGGGGCTGACGTGTTTGTGGCAGATCAGCGGGCGCAACGAGATCAAGGATTTCAGCGACTGGGTGCGGCTCGATTTGCTTTACATCGACAACTGGTCGCTCTGGCTGGACATCAAGATTTTGCTGAAGACCGTGCCGGTGGTGCTGTTGGGCCTGGGGGCGAAGTGAGCGCTGGCGACGGGCGCGCCGTTGGAGAGAATTTTTTCGCCCGGCTCGGTATCGAGGATAGAAAGGGGAGGCCCGGGGGGGGGGGGGGGGGGGGGGGGGGCGGGCGGGCGGGGCGCCGGACCGGACGGGCGGGACGCCCGTGCTCCCCTTTTCTGTCTGCCAACGCAGCGATTGTGACGCTGCCTCGCCCGCAGTGTTCGTTTGACCGTGGTGGGAACCATCGACAAAATGCCGGCTGGCGTGGTCGTGAGCCGTTTTCGCTCGCGCCTCTGTATCCGTCCGTTCCCGGCGCACCGCGCCGATCGTTTGGAGAATCGTGTTCTTGTGAAAGCCGCCGCGCCCGCCGAAGAGACTCCGCCGCCCGCCGTCGTCGCGGGCGACCACGGGCTTTTCCCCGTCACGATGTGGACCGCCGTCGTCGAGGCGCGCGGAGGCGGCGACACACCGCGCGCGGTGCAGGCGCTCGAACAACTCGCGCGCGCCTACTGGCGGCCGCTCTACGTTTTTCTGCGCCAGCGCGGGTGCGACCACGAGAGCGCCGGGGAAAACGTGCAGGGATTTTTCGCGCACCTGCTCGGACGCGATTTTTTGCGCTTCGTGCAGCCGCGCGAAGGACGGTTTCGCACGTTTCTGCTCGCGTCGTTCACCCGCTGGCTGGATGACCAGCGCGACCGTGCGCAGGCGGCGAAGCGCGGTGGCGGCCAAGCCATGGTTCCGCTCGAAGAGTTCGATTCCGTGAGTTGCCGGCTGGCGCCAGCGGAGTTGTCGCTGGGCGCCGCCGCGCCGGAGGGGGCGTTCGACCGGCGCTGGGCGCGCGAAGTCTTCGACGCCGCGCTCGCCCGGCTCGACGAGGCGTGGGCGGAGCGGCGGGAACTCTTCCTCGCGTTGCGCGCCTCGCTCACCGGCGCGCCGGAAGCGGAGGAATACGCCGCCATCGGCGCGCGGCTGGGCATGAACGAAGGCGCGGTGAAAAAGGCGGCGTTCGATTTGCGCGCGAAGTTTGCCCGCGTCATCCGTGAGGAAGTCCGCCGCACGGTGCGCGACGAGGCGGCGGTGGACGAGGAGTTGCGCTACCTCATCCGGCTCCTGCGGCAGTGATGAATAACGCGCTGGCGCAGTAACCTCGACGCCGGGAAACCGTTGATCTCTAATGGATGCCGCACACCATGCCTGCCAGCGCCACAGTCCTCTCGGCCTGCCCCGCGTGTGGGGCGGCGCTTGAT
>CAXTRS010000514.1:0-2992 GCA_964246635.1 uncultured Chthoniobacterales bacterium
GGCCGAGATCATCGTCGTCACGAACTCGTCGAAGCGCCGTCCACGATCGCCGGCCGGTGCGCCGGCGGCGTCGTGCTCGTCCGGCGCCCAGCCGGCGCCCCGCCCGACCTTCAGCCGTCCACCGCGGAGCACGTCGCGCGCGTGGACGAAAGTCGCCTCGTCCGAAAAACGACGCACCGCCGGCGCGAACGTGTCGAAAATCTCCAGCGCCAGTTCGCGCAAACTCAAAGTGCGGCCATCGAGGACCCGCCAGGTTTTTGCCGCGAGATCGGCCGCAAATGGGTTGTGCGAAAAATCGTCCGCGTGCGCGCGCCAGCCTTTGCGCGAGGAATGTTTGCTCGGCCGGAAACCGCGCAGGATCGGCACGCCGCGAACGCCGAGCCGGTCGGGGCGCAAATCGCGCAGCGGCCAGTGGCCGACTTCGTCCAATACGCCGGCGAGAAACGCGAGCGCCGCCGTGGTCAGCGCGACATCCGGCGTGAAATCGGCCGTGATCTCCAGCCGCTCCGGCCGCGGGCGCACGCCGACCGCGGTGCTCGCGCGGTTTGCCGCGAGGAGCAGCACCGGCACGGGCAGGACGTAGCAGAGCAGCCGCGCGGTCGCGCGCAGCCGGTGCGCCGCCTGCACCGATCCGAGCCTGGGTAGAAACTGGGAAAAATTGTAGTGCGCGCTGAATCCCTGGAGCCGCAGCGCGTCGCCACTCTTTCGCTCCCACGCATCGAGCCCGCGCCGCACGCTGGCGATTTGTTCCCAGAGCGAGCGCACCGCGCGCCGCACGCCGTCCGCGCCGTCGAGCTCGATGAGACCCGTGGCGACTTCGATGACGCCAGTGTCGAAATAGAGCGCCCCGCCGCTGGGCAAATGACACGAGCGGCCGACGCGCGGGACGATGGGCGCCGGAGCGCTGGCGTCGTCGCGCGTTTTTTGCCTCCGACCGCCGCGGTGCCGCAGCGCGGCCTCGACCAGCGCCCGCGGTGTGCGAAAAAAATCCTCCGGCCGGCGCGGCTGGCCGTTCACCAGCAAATTGAACTCCGCCTCCAGTCCAACGACGGGTCCGCGTGGCCGTGCGCGCCGCCGCCGCGCGAGCAGCGCGGCGAAGTCGGCGGCATCTGAGGGAAGGGACAGCGAGCGTTCGACTTTCAAGGCGACGGGGGAGAGGCTTGCGGACAGTTGGTGGGATTGTAAGGAGCCGGCGGCCGGGCGCAAACACGAGCGCGACACAGGTCAACGAGGTTTCATGCGCCGCCGAGGCTGAGCACGCAGCGGTAGGCGGCGAGATATTCGTCGGCCATGCGCTCGACGCTGAAGCGTTTTTCGGCGTGCCGGCGGATCGCCGTGCGGTCGAGGCTCGGGACTCGCGCCAGCGCGGCGACGGCTTCGTCGATGGTGTCCACGAGGAAGCCATTTTCGCCGTCGCGGATGAGTTCTGGCATGGAGCCGCGCGGCCGCGCGATGACGGGCGTGCCGCACGCCATCGACTCGGCGACGCTCAAGCCGAAGGGCTCGTTGAAGTTAATGAGGTGCAGGAGCGCGAGCGCGCCGCCGAGCAGAGCGTCGCGCTGGTCCGGCCCGACGTGGCCGAGGTAGCGCACGCGGTCGTTGTCGATGAAGGGTGAGACCTCGGTGCGGAAATACGTTTCGTCGTGAACGATGCCGGCGATGAGCAAGCGACGGCCGGTGCGACGGGCGACTTCGCAGGCTTCGACCACGCCCTTGTCCGGGTGAATGCGGCCGTAGAAAAGGAGGTAGTCGCCGGGCTCCGGCTGAAACTCGAAGCGACGGACCGGGATGCCGTGATGAATCGTGGCGAGGTAGTCGAGCTCCGGTGAACGGTCGGCCGCGGAGATCGCCACGTAATGTCCGCCAGGCGTCCGGTTGTAGCGTTGGTAAACCGGCAGGATGCGCTCGGAGGAAAAGCCGTGGATCGTCGTGATCATCGGCGTGTTGCCCAAGCCGGTATAGGAGAGCGGCAGAAAGTCGAAATGGTTGTGAATGAGATCGAACCGGCCAGCGCGCGCCTGCTCGAAAACGTGCGCGATGTGCAGGCATTCCCACACCTTTGCGTCGAGCGGCGGGTCTTCGGAATAGCCGCGCGGGCAGACGGCTTCGAGCCGCGCCTGGGTCAGGGAATCGGCGGTGGCGAAGAGTGTGACGTCCACGCCGCGCGCGACGAGCGCCTCGGTGAGCATGGAGACGACGAGTTCCCACGGTCCGTAGTGGCGCGGCGGCGTGCGCCAGGAGATTGGCGCGAGCATGGCAAGGCGCAGCGGTGACGGCACGCCTTTGAAGTCGCGCGCGACGCGGGCGGCGGTTGTAGAGGCGGCTCGGCTTTGACGCCTCAACAATTCACGCCGCCCGCTGTTCGGCGAGCGTGGCGAGCGCGCGGCCGAGCGCGTGGATTTGTTCCGGTCGATGGCGCGCGCTCACCGTGAGCCGCAAGCGCGCAGTGCCGCGCGGCACAGTGGGATAACGAATGGCCGGCGCGAAGAATCCGGATTTGGCCAGCCAATTCGAGAAATCGACGGCGTCGGCTTCCGCGCCGATGATCCAGGGAAAAATGGCGCTGACCGGCGAAGGCTGCGCGCTCGGGGACTTGCCTTCCGGCAGAAGCGCCGCCGGCGCGGCCGGAAGCTGGCTTTGCAAGAGCCGGATGTTTTGCCAAAGCGCGAGCCGGCGCTTCTCGCCGCCGTCGCCGAGCAGAAACTCCACGGCCGCCAGCGCGGCGGCGGCGAGCGCGGGCGGGGGCGCGGTGGAAAAAATAAACGAGCGGCCGCGATTGATGAGCAGATCGACGAGGCTGCGCCGGCCCGCGAGGTAGCCGCCGGCGACGCCGAGCGCTTTGCTGAGCGTGCCCATCTGGATGTCGATCTCGCGTTCCAACCCGATCTCCGCCGCCAACCCGCGGCCGTGCCCGCCGAGCACGCCGATCGCGTGCGCCTCGTCGAGCAGCAGCAGCGCGCCGTAGTGGTTTTTCAGCGTCACGATGTCCGCG
>CAXTRS010000515.1:0-2992 GCA_964246635.1 uncultured Chthoniobacterales bacterium
GTTGTTTCTCGGGGTCGCGCTGTTCGCCTTCGGCCTGCTGCAACTCTTCGAGCTGCGCTTCGCGACCGGCGACGTGTATCCGTTTTATTCCACGCTGCGCAGCGACGCGCTCGGCTCGAAGGCGTTCTATGCCGCGCTCGAAAGCCTGCCCGACGGCCCGCGCGTCGAGCGCAATTACCGCGTGCTGTTGCGCCTGCTGCGCCCGCCGGAATTGAAGCCGCTGCTGGGTCAGACTGCCCCGGCAGCCGCGCGCCGGCTCGGCGCCGGCGACACGCTTTTCCTGCTCGGAACCAGCCCGCGCAGATGGCCGTTCGTGCTGACAAAAGACGAGGCCGAAGAGATCGAAGCCGCCGCCAAACGCGGCGCGCGGATTGTCTTCACCTTCGCGCCGAGCGAGACGACGCCGCTGTCGTGGTGGGGGCAGCGTTCTCTGCCGGGAGGCAGGACGCGTTCGCGCCGAAAAGACGGCGACAAGGAGGGAACCCGCAAGAGCGACAGCGACAAAGAGGGATCAGAAAAGGACAAACAACCGCCAAAAGGCAAACTGGAGGGAGGCGACCGCGGCAAGGACGGCAAGGAGGAGGACGACAAAGACAAACTGGAGGAAGCCGACGAGGACGCGGTCAACGTCACCGAGCACTGGGCCATCGACTTCCGCCGGGTCGCCACGGAGGCCGATGCCAAGGCGGACGCCAAGCGCCAGCGCGAGCGTGCGTTCCCCGCGGTGCCGGCGCGCGGCGGCGGCGGTGGCGACGGCGATGAATCCTTCGCGGCGGTGCTGGCGGGCGAGCCGCCGATTTCCTGGCATTCGGCGGCGGATTTCGAGCTGTCGAAAACGCCGCGGAAGGCTACCGACCCGTCGAAGAAAAGCGAAGAGAAACCGCGGCCGCCGTCGCCCACTACCGCGCCCGCTCCCTTCGCCGTAAGCAGCGGCAGCCCGTGGCGCGCGCGGTTGCTGCGCGACGACCGGCCCGTGCTCGTCGAACGGACTTACCCGGAATCGGGCGGATCGATCGTGCTCGCCAGCGATTCGTTTTTTCTCAGCAACGAAGCGCTCCGCACCGAGCGGCATCCCGCGTTGCTAGCGTGGCTGGTGAACGGCGGCGGCGGGCGCAAGGAGACGGCGACGCCCGGCCGGGTGATCTTCGACGAATCACACCTGGGTCAGCGCGAAAGCCCCGGCATGATGACCCTCGCGCGGCGCTACCGGCTCGGTGGCGTCATCGCCGCGCTGGCGCTGCTGGCCGGGCTGTTCATTTGGAAAAGCGTCTCCTCGCTCGCGCCGCCGCGCGCGGAGTCCAATCCGGCGGCGGGCAACGCCGACGGCATCGCGGGACGCGCGGCGACGGCCGGCTTTTCCAGCCTCCTGCGCCGCGGCGTGCCGGCGGCCGATTTGCTCGAAGTCTGCGTGGCGCGCTGGCAGGCGGCCCAAGCCGGTCGCGCGATCACCACGGCGTCCGGCGGTCACGGCCGGGTGAGCGCGGAAAAAGTCGAACGTCTGCAGGCCCTGGCCGCGTTTGAGCGCACGAAGCCCGCCCGCGCACGCTCGCCCGCCGCGGCGTATCGCGCGATGTGCGAGGTGCTGAAGCGGAGGTGAAGATGCGGGTTGCGGGTTGCGAGTTGCGGGTTACGGGTTGGCAGAAGTTTCGGGGTTCCGCGTTTTTTCTTTCTGCGCACCCGCAACCCGCAACCCGCAACTCGCAACCCGTCCATGCCCCCCGCCGCCGAATCGCTCGACCAACTGAAGTCCGTCCTCGCCGCCGCGCGCGCCGAGGTTGGCAAAGTCATCATCGGCCAGAGCGAAGTGCTCGACCGCGCGCTGACCTGCATTTTCACCGGCCAGCACGCGCTCGTCGAAGGCGTGCCGGGCGTGGCGAAAACGCTGCTCGTGCGCACGCTCGCGCACGTGCTCGGCAGTGAGTTCGCGCGCATCCAGTTCACGCCCGACCTGATGCCGGCGGACATCACGGGGACCAACGTTTTCGATCTGCAGCGCAACCAGTTCAACCTCGTGCCGGGGCCGATCTTCACGACATTTTTGCTCGCCGACGAGATCAACCGCGCGCCGGCGAAAACGCAGAGCGCGTTGCTCCAGGCGATGCAGGAACGGGTCGTCACGATCGACCGCGTGACTTATCCGCTGTCGGGCAACTTCACCGTGTTCGCCACGCAAAACCCGGTCGAGAGCGAAGGCACGTATCCGCTGCCCGAGGCGCAGCTCGACCGCTTCATGTTCAAGATCCCGATGGGCTACCCGGATCGGGGCGAGGAGCTGACGCTCGCGCAAAAAACGCTGACCGCGCGCGAATCGCCCGAGGCGATGCTCGCGGCCGGCGCGGTGCAGGCCGTGATCGATGCGCAGACGCTCACGAATTTGCGCGGCACGCTGGCGCTGGTGACGGTGCGCGAAGAGCTCCTCAACTACGTCGTCGATCTCGTGCGCGCCACGCGGGCGCACGAAAGCGTGCTCGTCGGCGCCGGCCCGCGCGCGACGCAGGCGCTGCTCCTCGCCGGACGCGCGGCAGCCGCCATCGCAGGACGCGATTTCGTGACACCGGACGACGTGCGTTCGCTCGCCTTACCCGTGCTCGGGCACCGGCTCGTGCTGCGGCCGGAGTTCGAGATCGAGGGCTTGAGTAATGCCGAATTGATCGGCCAGATTTTGGAAAAAGTCGCGGTGCCGCGGTGAGACGCGACGGTTTCGGGTTCGCGGCTGTTGTGAGTGTTCTGGAATTGGCGCTGGAGTTCGATGTCAAAGGCGGGTGTCCCTGGCAGGGGGTAACGATGTTGCTTTCCGCGACGCCGGAGGCGTATCCAAGAAATGACGGCGTTGCCTCTCCGCGACGCCTGAGGCGTCAGCGGGTGTCCTTGGGGAGTTGACGGCGTTGCCTCACCACGACGCCGGAGGCGTCTCCAGGAAATTAGCCGGTGGCTTCAGCCACCGGAACCGATCAACCATTGGCCATCGCCCCGGCAGGGGCGGCGGAACGAA
>CAXTRS010000516.1:0-2975 GCA_964246635.1 uncultured Chthoniobacterales bacterium
CTTTTCGGCGGGGCGCCGAAAGGAGCACGCGAGGGCGCGTGCGCTCCCCAGCCAACCCACCTGCGATTTAGCTCTCCTTTTCTCCTTCGTCCCCCATGGAACGCGCCGGCATTTTCATTACGTTCGAGGGCGGCGAGGCCTGCGGGAAATCCACGCAGGTTGCCCGGCTGGCGGCGCACCTGCGCGAGCTGCTGGGCCAGAATCGGATCATCACTCTGCGCGAGCCGGGCGGCACGTCCATCGGTGAAGAAATCCGCGCGCTGCTGAAATCCGTCGCGCGCAGCCTGGCGCTCGAGCCGGCGGCGGAGTTGCTGCTCTTCGCGGCGAGCCGCGCGCAGCTCGCGCGCGAAATCATCCGGCCAGCGCTCGAAGCCGGGCAGATCGTGCTGGCGGATCGGTTCATGGATTCGACGACAGTTTATCAAGGCGTCGCGCGCCAGCTCGACGCGGCGGCGGTCGAGTTTATCAACCGGTTCGCCGTCGATGGCTGCCGGCCGGACGCGACGCTTGTGCTCGATCTGCCGGTGGCGCTCGCGCGCGAACGCTTGCGCGAGCGCGCGGGCGGCACCTTGTCGCTGGTCGAAGATCCGTTCGACTCGGAGTCCGACCCGTTTTTCAGCGCCGTGCGCTCCGGCTACCAGCGACTCGCCGCGAACGAACCCGAGCGTGTCTCGCTCATCGACGCCTCGCAATCGCCCGACCTCGTGACGCGCGCAGTGCTGCGCACGCTGGACGCCCGCTTTCCCGATCATCATGGCCTTTTCACCGACTGAAGCCCTCGAGCTCCTGCGTCGCGCGCACGCCGCCGGCCGGCTCGGCCACGCCTATCTGCTCATCGACCCGAGCGCGGACAGCGACGCGGCCTGGCGCCTCGCGCTCGAGCTGGTGAAGCTCGTGAACAACCTGCCGCCGCGCGCGGATGCGGACGCCGTGCTGGCGCATCCCGACGTTCACCTCGCCGAACCGGAATCGAAGTCGCGCCGCATCGTCATCGAACAAATCCGCGCGCTGGAAAACGCACTGAGGCTGCGTGCGGCATCCGCGGCAGACAATGACAACGTCGGGTCGCTCTTCGGTGACGAGGATGAAGACGCCGCGCGCACGCGCAAAGTCGCCATCCTGCGCGACGCCGACCGGCTCCAGCCGCAGGCGGCCAACGCATTTCTCAAAACGCTCGAAGAGCCGCCGGACCATTCGCTCCTGCTGCTCCTCACCGCGCAGCCGGAAGCGATGCTCGACACCATTCTGTCGCGGTGCATCCGCGTGACGCTGCGACCGGAGCCAGCGAGTGCCGCGGCAGCCGGCTCAACGCGCGAGGATGAGGCCGCGTTGCTCGCCGCTTTGCGCGCGCACGAGAAGTCGGCTGCGCCTTCCCTGCCCTCTGCTTATCGGCTCCTGCGGACGTTTCAAGAATGCCTCGCCGCCGCCCGCGCCCGGCTGACCGAAGAAGCGGACGCGGCGCTCGACGCGGACGAAAAACGCTATGCTCAAACCACGGACGCGGGCAAGGCGTTTCTCGACGACCGCGAGGCTGCGCTGAAGGCGCAGACCGAGGCGCGCTACGTCGCCGAGCGCGCGCGCTTGCTCGACGTGCTCGCCCGCTGGTGGGGCGACCAATTGCGCGCAGCGAGCGTCCTTTCCGCGAACGGCAACACCGACCGCATTCTGCACAAGCTGGCGCGACTCGATGAGTTGCGGGCAAACCTCGAGCGGCCCGTGCAGGAAGCGCTCGCGCTCGAAGTGGCGTTCCTGCGCGTGTTCGGCGAGTGACTGTAGCGGCGGTCTATGACCGCCTATCTCTGGGCGAGACGAAGATGGGGCGGTCATAGACCGCTGCTACAATCGCTTACCGCGTCCCGGCCGGCTTGTTGCTCGCGGGAGCTGGCGTCGCACTTGAGCTTGCCGTGCCGAGCGGTTCGCGCTGCAACGCAAGCTGTGCCTCGTCCGCCGTTGTGATCGCTTTCTGCAACTCGTTGAAGCGCGCGAGCGTCTGCTTGCTGTTGAAGCGGACCAACCCGGAGGGCTCGATTTTCCACTGACCCCAAGTGCCCTGCAACAGGTCCAGCGTCGCCAGCCATTTCTGACCCTTTTGTCGATCGTAATCGCAATACTTGAGCGCCAGGTCGATATTTGCATTGCGGGCGACTGTGCGCGCGGCGGCTGCTGCGCCATCGCGTGTCGAAGGCGTTTTTTCCATTTCGGTGCGGACATCGTTCTCCAGAGTGCTGTAACTGCGCGCGAGATCGTCGTTGGCGGCGATCCATTTTTTCAACAATTCACGGCGCGCGTTAATCGCCTCCTTCGTCGTCAGGCCGCTGGAAAGTCTGCTGCCCGCGGATTTGAGCGCGTTGGCGGCGGCTTCGTAGGCCTGGGTTTTGATGTGAATCGCGATGAAGTGCTTTTGTGCGAGCGCGGTCGCGACGCGCTCGTTATCGACGGCCGCGTTTTGTTTGGAAATCTCGGCCGGCAGCGCGCGAATGCGCTCGGCCCGCTCGGGGCTGCTCTCGGTGGCGACGGTCTCGCTCCCGCCACCGGCACCGCTCGGGGACGTGCCGAGTGCGCGGCGCTGCTGCTGCTCGGCGGTGGCTGCGCGCTTATCTTCCCTCAGGCGGTCGAGCGCGGTTTGCGCTGCGGGCGCAAGTTTGAGGATCGCGAAAACCGTCGCTCCACCTACGATGAGCAGAAACGCGACGACCACCGCGATGATCAAAGCCGTGTTTGGGCCACGCGGGCCCGGCACGGCGGCGTTTGCCGGTGGCGAGCCGCCGCCCGGCACAGCGGGAGGCGAGGGCGCCGGCGTCGGCTGGCTCGCGGAGTCGGGATTCATGGAAAAATCCGGGAAAGTAGCTGTGAATGTATCATACCCGCGTCGTGTGACGCGTCCGAACTGCGGGAATGAAGGTGGCATGGTGAAACGCTCGCGAACTGTGCCATGCTTGACGCGATGAACACCTCCGCTTCCACCGATCCTTCGT
>CAXTRS010000517.1:0-2968 GCA_964246635.1 uncultured Chthoniobacterales bacterium
GCGCGCCACCGCGCCGGCAGCAGAGCACGGGCGAAAGCACCGGCGGCTTCGGGGTTCCAATGCAGGCAAGTCCAAAACTCCGCGAGCAAATTCTCTTCCGCGAAGGCGAGCGCGGCTTGGCGCACGTTGGCATTGCCGAGCGGATGGGCGAGCAGCAACACGGAAGAAAAGAACGCGAATCGCGCGTGAACTGCAGGCGTCAACGGCCGCCCGTCGCAGCCTCGCCTTCCATCACGCGACCGAACAGGTCGAGGTAGGCGTCTGCCAGGCGCTGGGGTGCTTGCTTCGCGCGGTGCGCCGGCGCGGCCGCGCGCAGGTCGGCGAGATACGCATCGTCGCGCAAGAGCCGGCGCAGCGTCGCCGCCAGCGCGAGCGGGTCGCCCGGCGGCACGACGACTCCGCAATGCCCTACGGCGTCGGGCAGCCCGCCGCAGTCCGACGCGACCGGCACGCAGCCGCACGCCGCGCCTTCGAGCGCCACCAGCCCGAACGGCTCGGGCGTGCGTGACGGAATCACCATGATCCGATGCTGACGCAACGTCGCAGCCAGCGCGGTCGCACTCATGAACCCCGTGAACTCCACATCCTCCGCGATCCCCAACGCCGCGGCGTGACGCTCCAGCGCGGGCCGCTCCGGGCCGTCGCCGATGACGGTAAGCGCCGGCTTCGCGCCGAGTGCTGCCGCGTCGCTGCGTCGCAATTCCACCATCGCATCAAGCAGGACTTCGACGCCCTTGTCGCTCACCAGCCGGCCGGCAAAAACCAAGCGACGCGGACGCGCCGACGCGGGGGGTGCCTCGCTGTCGTCCTTCCCGAACACCTGAGCCTCAAACGGATTATCCAGCAGCACCGAGGGCACCGGCACCTGCGCCGCCACCGCGCGACTGACCGAGACCACGGTGCCGAGCCGCAGCGCCTGGAGTTTCAGCCAATCCTGCCAGCCGCGCCGGCCGGACACGCGCCGCAACCAGGTGTGCAGCGTCACCACCCAGGGCCGGCGCACGAGCAGCAGCGGCCAGAGGGTGCGCAGGCTGATGTTGTTTTGAAAAAAAACATCGCACCAGCGCGCCTGCCGCAGTAACTCCGCGACGCCCGGCCGACGGACGATTTCGTAAGGAAACAACCTGTCGTCGTTCGGTGTCGCAGCCGGCGTCGGCGTGACGACGCGCACCGCGTGACCGCGCGCGGCGAATCCCTCCGCCAGCAAGCGCGCCACAGTTTCCAAGCCGCCGACGTGCGGATGAAACGCGTGCGTGAGCAACAGAATTTTCATCACCCTTGCCGGTCAATCCCAACTGCTCGCTTGAGCTTCCACCACGCGCGGACACCCACGCTTCCGAGGCTTGGCCAGCGATAGCGCGCCAGGACCCGCCGCAGGGTGAGACCGTCGGTATCGGCGCCGTTCGCGCCGAAATCCGTCGTGCAGGCGGTGTGGTAACCGGCGGCCCCGACGAGCTCGCGCGTGCGCTCATTGTAGTCACCGTAGGGATAGCAGAAGTGCCGCACCGGCTGGCTGAAGCGATCTTCCAGGCGCGCCCGGCTGTCGGCCAGTTCCTGGCGGGCCGCCGCAGCTGGGAGATCGCTCAGGCGAGGATGAGTCAGCGTGTGCGAGCCGATCCTCTGCCCCGCGGCCAGCCAGGCGCGCACGTCGTCATCGCTCATCATCGGTTCGACTGGTTCACCGTCGGCGGCATCCCAATCGCTGGCACCGCCCAGCCGTTCGGCGACGAGAAACTGCGTGGCGCGCAGGCCGAGCTCGCGCAGGATCGGCAGGGCGTGAACAAAGACGCTGCGAAAGCCATCATCGAAAGTGACGCAAAAGCCGCGACCTCCGGCACGCGCGACCGGGAGCGCTTCATCCAGCGTGAGCGCGCGCAAGCCCGTAGCGAGCAACTGCACCATTTGTTCGCGAAAAAGCGCCGGCGCGACGTAGAGCGCCCTCGAACGCGCCTCCGGCGGAGCCTGACCGATCCGGTGATACATCAGGATGACAACCCCGCCGTCTGCAAAAATCCAGCGGCTGTCCCGCCAGGAACTGAAGAACAACCGGGGCGCTCGCCGAAGCAGGTTCATCCAGTTCGACCCGCTGGCATCGCTTCGTTGTTACCGTCGTCGCGAAGGCCACGGGCGAAGACTGCCGCGAGCAGCGGCCAATCGGCATGCGTGGCATACCAACGGCGCAGCGACTCCCCGCGGCCGGACGGAGGCGCGGCGTCGGCGAGCAACTCGTCGGGGTGAGTCATGGACGCGAACGGCTCGGAGCGAGCGTTTCCCGCGAAAGGCGAGAGCACGTCGAGGCCGTGCGCGAGGTAAGCCATCAGGGTGCCGGATTTCGTAAAATTCGTTTCGTTTTGAAACGACAAGCCAAACTCGGCGCGCTCGAGCCACGCCGCGATTTCGCTCGCGGGCCGTTCGCCGAGAACTGCAAAAGCGGCCGCCTCGGCGTCCGAGGGAAAAATCGTGCGGAGCAACTCTCCTTCCTCCCGTGCCAGCGCCTCGCCTTGCCCAACTCCGAGCAATACGAGCCGGCGCAGCCGCCCGCGCGCGGCCAGCGCGATGAACGGGTCGCGCAACGCGCGCAAACAGCGCACCCGCGTGAATTGCGCGCCGAAAAGGACGAAGAGCCCGCACTCGCGCTCCGCGGCGGACGTGGCAGTGGACGAAAGTGGGATGTTGGAACCGACCGGCAGCACAGTGACAGGAACGGGACTTCCCCCGCCGCGCGTCAGCGCCCGCAGCCGGGCGGCCGAAAGCTCCGTGGTTGTGAATAAGCACGTCGCCGCGCGCGCAACCTGTCCCAATTTGCGGCGATGCCACGCCTGGACCCAATGGTGCGGATGCCATCGCGGCCACCTGTCGGCCCAGAGCTCGTGAAACATCACCACCAGCCGGCCGCGGCGCTCGCGCGCCCCGGCGCCGAGCGCCTCGCCGAGTCCACCCGGGCACCCCCCGCGCGGCTCGTAGGCGG
>CAXTRS010000518.1:0-1660 GCA_964246635.1 uncultured Chthoniobacterales bacterium
TCCCTCTCGCCTGCCGGCAGTTCTTCCACCCGTTCCGCCAATGCGGGCAACTCGAGCTGCACATCGAGCAGCCGGCCGAGGCGCTGACAGGTGAGCGGCGAGAACCCCTCGTAGTGGTTGTTGACCAGGACGAAAATGCGCTTGCAGCCCCGCGGGGCCGGCGCGTCGTCCGCGCGTTCGCCCGGCTCGCACAGGTGCTGGCGCAAGCGCGCGGCCCAGTTTTCCAACGCCGCGTCGCGCGGCCAGAGCAGGCGGCCGTATTGGAAGCGCGTTTTCCCGGTGTCGGGCCGGTATTTCGTGTCGAGATCGCCGAGCAGCCGGACATAAAGAAAATCGCCGGTTTGCGGCAGAAACTCGAAGGGCGCTTCGGCCTGCGCCTCGAGCGGGCTGGTGTCGTTCCAAACCCACGAGACGCCGTGCTCGCGCAAGAGCCGCGCGATCGACGGACGCCGCCAGGTCGGATGGCGAAACTCGACGGCGAAGTCGATCTCATTCACCGGCAGGGCGTCGAGAAAACTGCGCAACGCGTCGGTGTCATCCGCCGTCGGCCGGAAGCCGGGCGGGAGTTGCACGAGGATGGCGCCGAGCTTTTCGCCGAGCGGGCGCAGGCTGCCGAGAAACGCCCGCAGCACCGCGCGGCCGTTGCCCACGCCGGCGCCGCCCAGCGGCGCGTCGAGCCGCAGGCGCGCTTCGTGGGTGAGCATCCGCGGCATTTTGGCGGTGAACAGAAAATCGTCCGGCGTGGCGTCCGCCCATTTGGCGACGACCTCGAGCCGCGGGATGGCGTAAAAGGTCGAGTCGATCTCGACCGCCGGCAGGTAGCGCGCGTAATAGGCCAGCATCGCGCCGGCTTCGAGCGACTCGGGATAAAACACGTCGCGCCAATCGTCGAAGCTCCAGGCGCAGGTGCCCAACCACAGCTGGGGCCGGGAGGACTCAGGGAATCTATTACTTGCGCTGCCGGGGGTGTCTGTGTTTAAGTCCGCGCCCATGAAATCTTTCGGTCGTCTCCGAGTCTTTTCGCGCCTGCGGCGTTTTTGGCCGCACTGGCGGGCCGGCGTCGTTGTCCCGGCGTCGAAGACAACGGCGCTGCTGTCCCTCGTTCTGCCGACCCTGTTCTGCACCGCCCCGGCGGGCTTCGCGGCAGTCACCGCCGCCAAGCATGGTCCCCAGACCGGGACGGCGAGCTGGCACGCGCCGGCGCGCCACAGCGCCGAGAGCCGCACTGCCAGCGGCAAACGCTGGGTCACGACGGAGCTGGTCGCCGCGCACCGTCACCTGCCGCTCGGCAGCCGGGTGGCCGTCACGCATCTGCGCAACGGTCGCAGCGTGGTTGTCCAAATCATCGACCGCGGCCCCTACATCGGCGGGCGCATCATCGACCTCAGCCAGGCCGCCGCGCGCGAGATCGGCCTGATGGGCGCCGGCACCGGCCGGGTGCGGCTGGAAGTCCTGCCGCCGCCGGACGCGGCCTCGTCGCGGGCAAAGAAAACGTTCGTCGCGCACGTTACGATCGTGCGCGCGCCGAGGAAATAAGCGGCTCAGACGTTTTTGTTGTGGAGGCGGCACATCCGCGTTCCGCGAACAAAGCCGCCTGGCCATGGGTCGATGTGATTTTTGCGCGCACGCGGGTCGGGGAGCACAGGCGTCCCGCCTGTTC
>CAXTRS010000518.1:1695-2964 GCA_964246635.1 uncultured Chthoniobacterales bacterium
AGATAAAGCAGAAGGAATGGCTTTGGGCGGGACGCCCAAACCAACGCCCGGGACGGGCGTGCTCCCCCAAACGCAGACTGACCCACCACCAGCCGCCTCAACAACTTGACCGTGCCGGGAATGCTGGTTAGCCTGTTTTCCCGTTTCGTCCCTCGTCCCGTGCCCCCTATGCAGACGTCTTTTTTGCGCAAAGTTTGTCTCACCGCCCTGCTCCTCGCCGCCGGCCTGGCAGCCTTGCCGCACCGCTGCCCGGCGCCGCTCATCATCCGCCAGGGCGAGGGCGCGCAATACGTGGCGCCCGGCGCCGAAGAAGTGCCCAATGCGCGCGACGCCCAGGCGCAATTCGACGCGGCGCTCGAACGCGAAACGCGCGGCGACCTCGCCTCGGCCATCGCCGGCTACAACAAAACCGCGCGCCGTTTTCCGAAGTCCACCGTCGCCGCCACCGCGCTTTTCAAAGAAGCGCAACTGCAGGAAAAAACCGGCCAGCTCGTGCCGGCGTTCAAGTCCTACGACAAACTGGTGCGCGAGTATCCGCGCAGCCTCGACTTTGACAAAGCGCTCGAGGGCGAATTCCGCATCGGCACCGCGTTTCTCGAAGGCGCGCGCCAAAAAGTGCTCGGCGTGCCGACCTTCTCATCCATGGCTCAGGCGATCGTCGTTTTTACTTCCATCGTGAAAAGCGCGCCCTTCAGCCGCTACGCGCCGCTGGCCCAGTTCGGGATCGGCCAGGCGAAGGAAAAAGAGAACGATCTCAAGGGCGCCGTGCAGGCATATCAAATCGTCGTCGATAAATACCCGACCGACCCCGCCGCGGCCGACGCGCTCTACCAGATCGGCTTCGTCTGGATGCGCTACAGCCGCACCGGCAACTACGACCGCGCCGCCGTGGTGAAGGCGCGCGAAACGTTTCAGGATTTCCTCGCCGCTTACCCGAATACGGAAAAGGCCGCGCAGGCGCGCGAAAACCTCGCCTCGCTCGGCGTTCAGCAGACCGGCGGCGCGTTCCAGATCGCCAGATATTACGACAAGCAGAAGCAGTATCGCGCGGCGATCGTCTATTATAACGAAGTCATCCGCCAGGAGCCGAACTCGAAGGAGAGCGAGCAGGCCAAGACGCGGCTGGCGGCCTTGCGCGCGCGCTTCGGCGACGCCGCGATCGAGGCGGCGATGAACCCCAACGCCGCGGCCAATCTGCCCGGCGGCGCCAAACCGGGCGACAACCGGCTGCAGGCCCGCACGGACACCGCGCGCCGGCCGGACTACAAC
>CAXTRS010000519.1:0-2955 GCA_964246635.1 uncultured Chthoniobacterales bacterium
CCGCAGCATCGCGCGGCGTTTCTCCCCGTCCCAGGATGGCTCCACCGGCAGTCCCATCCACGCGGCGAGCCACGCGAAGGCTGCGTCTGGCACGGCATCGGGATCAAAGTAATACGAGAGCTCGTCGATCGCCCGGTCGAAGTCATCGAAGCCTGTTTGGAAAATGGAAAGGAACCGCTGAAGAAAATCCCGGCTGGCCGGGTCTTCTTGAAATACCGCGGGCAGGTAATCCAGATACGAAATCCGCGGAAAATGCGCCCGCAGCGCGGCGATCACCGGCGAGCGCCGGCCATCCGAGCGGACGGTGATTTTGAGCCAGAGATAACGCCCGGACGCGCTGACCACGAGTCCGTCCGGATCGTTTCCGCTCGCGGTGAAACAAAGCTGCCACTGGATTTCCGGCGAACCGCGATTTTCCTCCGCGTCCGCTTCGTTGGCGGTGAAACTCTGCACGGTGAGGGAAAAAGGCGCCGCTCCCGGCGGGCCCGGACGCGCGCCCGACTCGTCGCGCGGGAGGCTGGCGGCGACCTGCACGCGATGCCAGACGCGATTGCGCGCAAGTCCATCGAGAGGCCCGACCACCACCTCGCCCTCGCGCTCGCACGCGCCCGCCGGATCCACGGCAAAGAGCGCTTGCGTTCCATCCTCCGCGTGCAGAATGGCGATCAATCCGTGGCTCGCATGCCAGGCGAGATCAACGATTTCCTGGATCAGCCCGGTGTCGCCCGCATTCGCGTAACTGAAGCCGGACGTCTCCGTTTCCTCCGGCTCCAGGCGATGAATCAAGCCCACGGAATCGCCGACGAAGAGCGTCCCCGCGGCGTCGAACGCCACCGCGCGCGGACGACGCAGCCGCGGATGGGAAAAGGCCGCCGCTGGTTTTTCGCCCGGCGGGAAAATGAGCAGCCGCGAGGTATCCGCGGAAGCCGGCCGGGTGGCGTCGGGATCGCGGTCAATCACCGCGAGCACGCCGCATTCGTTCACCGCGAGACGCGTGGGCCTTCGCAAGTCTCCGTAAGTTTTGTGCAACTCGTCGCGACACCACTGCTGCACGCACGGGCTCGGTCCAGCCATCGCGATGAACAGCGTCCCGCCCGGCCCGGGCGCGACGGCGCACGGTTTTCCGGGAAGCTCATCCCAGAGTTCCAGCAGCGCGTAGGGCGCGGGGGAAAAAAGCAGCACGCGTCCGCGGCCCGTGTCGGCGACGGCGATCTCTCCGCCTGGCAGGCCGGCGACGCCGCGCGGACGGCAGAGGTTTCGATTCCCGGAGCCCTCACCACCAAAATCGCGGAGCGTTTCCAAAATCGCCGCGGGGCTCGTTTTCGCCTCGATGCTCGTCAATGGCCCGCCAAGCCCAGGCTCGGGCGCGGGCTTTGGAAAGGTGACGCGGTGAATGCGCTGCGCCGCCGTGTCCGCCACCAGCAGGCGACCTTCACGATCGAAATTGACCGCCGACGGCGAGCCCAGCGCCGCGGGCATCTCCGGCCAGACGGGCACGGCTGCGCCGGGCAACGGCCGGAGCGCGAGCGTCCCGTTTTGCTGCTCGGCGAGCGCGCCGGGCATTGCCGACGATCCGGGGAGGATGCGCCAGTTTCCCGGCCCATCGAGCAGGACGAATCGCGGATCTGTAGCCGGTAGTTTCATCCGTAAGTCACCGTCAGGAGGTGCTCGGTCGAGAAGACGATTTCATCTGCGGCGAGTTTGATGTCGGTGCAGGGCTCGTAAGGGATGTCGTCTACTTTGGTTCGCATGCTGGTGCTGTCCGCCGAGGCAACGCCGGGCGTGTTGATGATCTGGCTGAAGGTCTCGGAAAACAGGATCTTGCGGCCGAATTCCCAGCCCTCGCCGGACGCTCCACCGGTGAGCGGATGGAAGTAACGGCGCAGCGCCTCCTGGAGCTTCTCCTCGACTTCGCGCAGGCTCCTGGTGCGCTCGGCGATGACTTCCACCTCCACCGTGACGCGCCGATATTTCGGCGGCGCGACGAACAGCTCGGTGGTGATGAGGCGGAGGCGATTCAAAAACCGGCCCACCCGCGCCAGCGTTTCCTCCGTGGGCATCGGCTTGGGATTGTCCGGCGCGCCTGCGGGCACCACCACCACGGTGACGACGCCGGGGATGCGCACCGGGGTGGCTTCGGTCTCCGTGCCGGCGGGTCGCGACGGTTCGATCTCCGGGTGATGCCCCGGCAAGGCGCGCGCGCGTTTGATGTGCGCGCCCGGCGTCTGCTTCGCGAGTTCCTCGAAGTCCGAGCCGGTCACGGCGCGGGACTGCGTGCGGATGGTCGCGGGCGCGCGGCGCTTGGCTTCGTCGAGCGTCTCCTGGTCCGAGCCGCCCTCCGCCGCGCGAGGATTGGTCACTTTTTCAACGTAGAGAATGGGGGTTTCGAGCCCGGTGATCTTGCCTGCGCCGGCATTGCCGCGGCTCCCGCCGCCCCATTGGTAGCTCAGCGCGCGAATGTTGGGCGCGTCCTTTTCCCGCGTCGCATCGTCATCGCCAGCGGCAAGGCGCGGCGGGATCATCCCGTGCACGCCGTCGCCGAAGACGATTTCGCCGGTCAGCGCGTTAAGGGTGAAATGGCGATCCGTGCGTTTTGAGGCGGCAAAATCCTCGACGCGGTGCCACTCCACGAACCGCGGCGTGGTGGCATTCTTCTCAACCGCAGCCGCATCCGCGAGCGGCTTCGCCAGCAGCCGCCCAGGCTCGGTTTCAAAAACCTCGAGCCTCAAACTGCCGGGGACGACCGGCTGCCGGGCGAGCTGAAAAATCTGGTTCGCCGAGCCGTCGCTCGCGCCGAGCAACTCGTTCTCGACCGTGATCGCATTGGTTGCCGCCACGACATTGACGGCAACGTTTTCCAGCAGCGGCGGCGCCAGGGAGCCCCCCCCCCGCACGTCCCCGCATCGGCGCCGCAAACACGAACCCATATTATCTTAGCTCAAGCGGCGCCCCAGG
>CAXTRS010000520.1:0-2951 GCA_964246635.1 uncultured Chthoniobacterales bacterium
GCGGCTGGAGGCCAACGAGGAAAAATCCGGCGCGCTCGCGCGCGGCAAACTCCCGCGCCGTGGCCTGCGCGATGGCGGAGGTAGCGCCGACGATGACGATGTCCATGGGCTGCGCTGTGTGCTGCTCCTCCACGTTGTCACGACGCGACGGCGGCGCGCAATCTTTTGCTCCTGTAGCGGCAGTCTATGACTGCCCCGCAACGATCAGCACCGATTGCACAGCGAGGGGCAGTCATAGACTGCCGCTACAGTTATCGCATCCGGCCGTGTCGCTCGCCTCTGGCTTGCCCCTTGCTCAAACGGATTCCTCCTGGCAACGCCGATGCGTCCCACCTCCGCGCCAACTCGCCACTTTTCCAAGCGCGAAGCCGCGTGGTTCTTCGCGGCGCTCCTGGTCTATGCCGCGACCCGGCTGATCGCGCTCGACCGCTTCCCGATCTTCTTCTTCTGCGACGAAGCGATCAACCCGGTCCTGGCTCACGACCTGGCGGCGCACGGCTTTCGCGCGGCGGACGGCGAATGGCTGCCGGCGTATTTCCGCAACTTCTCGAAATACTGCCTGTCGCTGAGCGTGTATCTGCACGGGCTGACGAGCGCCGTTTTCGGCCGGAGCATCGAAACGGTGCGCGCGACCTCGGCACTGGCCAGCTTGCTCGGCGCGGCGGCGGTCGCGTGGCTGATGCAACGCGTTTTCCGAGTGCGCGAGTGGTGGCTGCTCGTGCTGCTGCTGGCGGCGACCCCGGTGTGGCTGCTGTTTTCGCGCACCGGTTTCGAGGCCGGGCTGATGGTCTCCTGCTACAGCGGATTTCTGCTGTTCTACGGCCTCTACCGCTACCGCAATCCGCGCTGGATCCTGGCCGCGATGGTCTGCGGCGCGGCAACGTTTTACGCCTACGCCAACGGCCAGGGCGTGATGCTGGTCTCCGCCACGCTGCTGGCGATCAGCGACGCGCGCTACCACTGGCGGCATCGTCGCTGGGCCGCGGCCGGTTTAGCGCTCGCGCTGGTCTTGTTTGTGCCTTATATCCGCTTCCGGCTCGGGCATCCCGAGATGATGAGGGAATACTTGCAGGACCTCGACAGCTTCTTCGCCAAGGACCTGACGCTCGCGCAAAAAGCCGCGATCTTCCTCGACCACTACGCGCACGGACTCGGCCTGCGCTACTGGTTTTTCCCTGATCCGAAAGAACTGATCCGGCATCAGGTTCCCGGCGGTTACGCCCATTTTCTCGTGGGATTTCTGCCGCTGTTTTTGCTCGGGATCGCGCGCTGCCTTTGGCACTGGCGCGAGTCGCGGTATCGACTCGTGTTGATCGCGGCGCTCGCAGCGCCGTTCAGTGCGGCGGCCGTCGCGGGCATCACGGCGTTGCGTGCGCTCGAGTTCGTGGTGCCGGCAAATATCGCCATCCTGCTGGGACTCGATTGGGTCATCGCGCGAGTCCGCGCGCCCGGCGCGGTGCTGGCGCTGCGCGTCGGGGCGTTCGCGGCGCTCGCGCTGGCGGCTGGCGTCATTCTCCGCGATGGGCTCGCGCTCGGACCAACGGCGTCGCGCGAATACGGCCTCTATGGCCTGCAATGGGGCGCGAAGGAGCTTTACCGCGACACGCTGCCCGGCTGGTTGCAGCGCTATCCGCAGGCGCACTTTCACGTTTCCTCCGGCTGGGCCAACGGCGTGAACGTGTTTCCGGAATTTTTCCACTTGTCACCGGAGCGAGTCACTCCGCTAAACCTGGAAGCGTTTGCCGGCGGCGAGCAAAAGGTCGGCGCGGAAGATGTCGTCGTCGCCCTGCCCGAAGAGTTGCCTCTGTTGCGCGCCAGCGCGTTTCTCGCCGGCTGCGAAACCCTGGGCACCTTGCGGCGGCCGGATGGCGAAGCCGGCTTTGTCTTTCTGCGGGTGCGCATGGCTCAGGACTGGGATGCCCGGCATCGGGCGTGGGAATTGGAACTCGCGCGGCCTGTCGAGACAACGCTGTCCATCAACGGGCGGCCGACGCGCGTCACGCACCCCGGCTTCGAGTTGGGGAGCATCGAGGCGCTTTTCGACGGGAAGCCGGAAACGGTCGCGCGCTGCTACCGCGCGGTGCCGCTGGTGGTCGAGCTGTGCTTCCCCGAGCCCCGCCGGCTGGCGGAGGTCGTCATTTTTCACCGGGAGCACTGCGAGTTTCGGCAAACGGTCGTCGGCTACGACGCGCAGGGCGAGCCGGTTTGCGAGCAGCAGGACCGGGGCAACCTCGCCGAGCGCGACCGCGTGGTGCGCGTGCCGCTGGGCGACCGGGCGCTGGAACGGCTGCGGATCGAGGTCGCCCTCGACGGCGAGGAGAGCTGGGTCCACCTGCGCGAGATCGCACTGGTCGAGGCGCCGCGGTGACTGCCAGACCCTGCCGCGCGCGCCAGCTCGCGCCTACCGCTGGATCCAGACGCCGACGTAATACGGATCGCCCTGGTAAAATTGGTGCCAGTCGTAGGCCGGCGCCAGCGCGGCGGAGAGCGCCTGGAAACGCTGGCTGGCGGCGGCCATCTCCTCCGGGCTGGCGGTCGGCGGCGGGTTGTCGCGCGGCAGCCAGAGCACGTAGCGGACGCCGTATTTTTGCAGAAACCGGAGCGGCTCGGCGAGCTCGCCGCGGTAGAAGGCGCGCGCCTGGTCGTAGCGGTTGTTGATGTCGCTCTGATCGCCGCGCCAGAGGTTCTCGTGGCTGGCCCAGCCGATGAGCGCCGGATGGTTGGTGAACAGGGCAAAGGCGCCCACGGTGCAAAAGGCGCGTTCGTCGGGGCTTTCGAGCACGATGCCGGGCGGCTCGGCCTTGAGAAAGTCGAGTACGCTGCCGACGTGGCGGTCGCGCCGCAGCCAGTTGGCGCCGTCGAGCCGGCCAAAGTCGTTTTTGGATTCCTTCCAGTTGCCCGGCGCGCGCACCGGCTGCCACCAGTAGCGGGCAAGCTGGAGGGCGTAAACG
>CAXTRS010000521.1:0-2943 GCA_964246635.1 uncultured Chthoniobacterales bacterium
GAAGCGGGCAGGATGCCCGCGCTCCCCTTGGTTTCCGCCACCATCGCGTCGGCCACAGGTCCGTCGTCTGGCTTGATGGTATGAACGTCTCCGAGCCCTTCATCCGCCGGCCGGTCGGCACGTCCTTGCTCGCGGCGGGCGTGCTCCTGCTCGGCGCGGTGGCGTATCATTTCCTGCCGGTCGCGCCGCTGCCGAAGGTCGATTTTCCGACCATCAACGTCTCCGCGCAGCAGCCCGGCGTTGACCCGGAGACCGCAGCCTCTTCGCTGGCCGCGCCGCTGGAGCGGCGGTTCTCGCAGATCGCGGGCGTCTCGGAGATCACGAGCGTCTCTTCACTCGGCGGGTCGAACATCACCATCCAGTTCGACCTTTCGCGCGACATCAACGGCGCCGCGCGCGACGTGCAGAGCGCGATCAACGCGGCCGCCGGCGAGCTGCCGAGCGGGCTGCCCAACCCGCCTTCCTATCGCAAATCCAACCCAGGCGACGCGCCGATCATGGTGCTCGCGATGACCTCCGATTCGCAGCCGATTTCGGAGGTCTATAACTTCGCCGATCAAATCATCGGCCAGCGGCTGAGCCAGGTCGAGGGCGTCAGCCAGGTCATCATCGGCGGCGGGGCGAAGTCGGCGGTGCGCGTGCAGGTGAATCCGACGGCGCTTGCGTCGATGGGCCTGAGCCTTGAAGACATCCGCAACACGCTGTCGCAGGTGAACGTGAACCGGCCCAAAGGCGCGCTCGACGGCGAACTGCAGCGCTTCGTCATTGCCAGCAACGACCAGCTCTTTCAGGCCGACCAGTATCAGCCCATCATCGTGGCGCACCGCGGGCCGGCGGCGGTGCCGCTGAGCGCGGTGGGGCAGGTGATCGACAGCGTCGAGAACCGCCAGCAGGCCGGCCTGTTCAACAACAAGCGCGCGGTGCTGCTGATCGTCTTCAAGCAATCCGACGCGAACGTCGTGCGCACGGTCGATCAGATCCGCGCCATCATGCCGCAGCTCAAGCGCTGGCTGCCGCCGAGCGTGAATCTCGACGTGATGAACGACCGCACGAAGACGATCCGCGCCTCGGTCGCCGACGTGCAGTTCACGCTCGTCATTGCCATCGCGCTCGTGGTGATGGTGATGTTCCTGTTTCTGCGGCGCTTCTGGCCGACGTTTATTTCGAGCGTCACGATGCCGCTCTCGCTCGCCGGCACGTTCGGCGTGATGTGGCTGTGCGGCTACAGCCTCGACAACCTTTCACTGATGGCACTGACCGTTTCGACCGGCTTCGTGGTCGATGACGCCATCGTGGTGATCGAGAACATCGTGCGCTTCATCGAGAAGGGCGACTCGCCGATGGAGGCGGCGCTCAAAGGCGCGCGGCAGATCGGCTTCACGATCATTTCCATCAGCCTGTCGCTCGTCGCGGTGTTCATTCCGCTCTTGTTCATGGGCGGATTGATCGGGCGGTTGTTTCACGAATTCGCCGTCACCTTGAGCGCGGCGATCCTGGTCTCCGGCGTGGTCTCGCTCACGCTCACGCCGATGCTTTGCGGCCAGTTCCTCAAGCCGGAAGACCCGCAGCGGAAACAGAGCATTTTCCATCGCGCCAGCGAGCGCGGCTTCGAGGCGATGCAGGGGTTCTACGAGCGGACTCTGAAATGGGTGCTCGACCACGAATATCTCATGCTCATCGTCACCGCCCTGGTGATTGTCGCCACGGTCTGGCTCTACACCGTGGTGCCGAAAGGTTTCTTCCCGCAACAGGACACCGGCCAGATGATGGGCATCACCGAAGCCGCGCAGGACATCTCCTTCGCCGCGATGCAGGAGAAACAGACTGCCGTGGTCAAAGCAGTGATGGAAGACCCGGCCGTGGAAGCGGTCGGCTCGTTCTTCGGCGGCGGCTCGGGTTCGGCACTCAACAACGGCCGCATGTTCGTCACGCTCAAGCCGAAAGGTCGCGGTCCCGACGAGCGCAAAGAAGACCCCGGCGTCATCATCGGCCGGCTGCGCGCAAAGCTCGCGAAGCTGCCCGGCGCGTATCTCTTTCTCCAGCCCGGCCAGGACATCCGTGTCGGCGGGCGTTCGTCCAAGGCGATGTATCAATACGCGCTGACCGCTCCGAACGTGGAAGAGCTCACCACCTGGGCGCCGCGGCTCGTCGCGAACCTGCGCACCCTGCCGGACATCAAAGACGCCAACAGCGACCAGCAATTCCGCGGGCTGCAACAAAATGTCGTCATCGACCGCGCCGCCGCCGCGCGTCTGGGCATCCAGCCGCAGGCCGTGGACAGCACGCTCTACAGCGCGTTTGGCCAGCGGCAGGTGTCGAACATTTACACGCAGCAGAACCAGTATCGTGTCGTGCTCGAAGTCGATCCGCGGTTTCAGGAAGACCCGAGTTCGCTGGACAAGATTTACGTCAAATCGCCCACCGGAACGCAGGTGCCGCTGAGCGCCATCGCGAAGTTCGAGTTGGCGAACACGCCGCTCTCCGTCAATCACCAGGGCCAGTTCCCGTGCGTGACAATTTCGTTCAACACCGCGCCCGGCGTCTCGCTCGGCCAGGCGACGCAGCTCCTCGAAAAAGCGGCGCGCGAGCTCGGCATGCCTTCGACCGTGCGCGGCCGTTTTGCCGGCGCCGCGCAGGTTTTTCAAGATTCACTCTCCACCACGCCGCTGCTCATTCTCACCGCGCTCATCGCCGTCTATATCGTCCTCGGCGTGCTCTACGAAAGTTTGGTCCATCCGATCACGATTCTCTCGACGCTGCCCTCCGCCGGATTGGGCGCGCTGCTTGCCATGCTCGTCACCGGCGACGAGCTCTCGCTGGTTTCCACCATCGGCATCATCCTGCTCATCGGCATCGTGAAGAAGAATGCGATCATGATGGTCGATTTCGCCATCGAGGCCGAGCGCACGGAAAACCTCAGTCCCGAGGAATCCATCTACCAGG
>CAXTRS010000522.1:0-2936 GCA_964246635.1 uncultured Chthoniobacterales bacterium
CCTCGACCTCCTCGGCATCGACATCTCGGCCACGCGCATGAAGTGCGCGCTGCTGAGCCTGAAGGTCATGCGCGGCGCCGCCACCGGCAAAATCTCGCGGCGGCTGCGGCTGCTTCGGCACCGGCTGCCTCATCATCGTGCTGTTGTTCGTGCTGCTCGGTGTGGTCATCGGAGTCGGCGGATACTTCATGGCGAACAAACTGCGCGATGACTGGACGGCCGACCACGCCGAGCCGGTGCGTATTTATCCCGCGACCGATGCCCAATACGCCGAGGTCTCCGGCCGGATGAAAGCTTTCGGTCAGGCGCTCAGAAATCGGCAGCGTGCCGCGCTCGAACTCACCGCGGAAGACCTCAATACTCTCATCGCGAAAGACCCGGACCTGTCCGCCCTCAAGGGTCGGGTATATTGCACGATCGACAAAGATATCATCGGCGTCGATGTCAGCTATCCGCTCGACGAGTTCCCCGGCTTCGGTCGCTATCTGCGCGGCCGCTGGTTCAACGGCAGGGCGCGCGGCGAGGTCACGCTATTTCGCGGCAATGTGACCGTCACCCCGCACCTGCTCGAAGCCCGGGGCAAACGCCTCGGACCGGACTTCATGAAGGGATTTTCGCGTCGCTTCAACGAGAGCTTCAACGAGAAGCTGCAGGAAAAACCGGAGACCATCGAGACCCTGCGCCAGATCGAAACGTTCGACGTGGGCGACGGCAAAATCCGCATCGTGTCGCGCGCTGGCGATGCGGCCGGCCGCTGATTCCTTCAACGGCTTAAGTGGACGGGCAGCCGCGATTCTTCCTCGATGTTTGAAATCAAAGAGAAACCGAAAAACGTGACACGCGCGTTGATCGCGGGCGTGCACTGGAAAAAAGACGGCAGCACCGAGGAAGCCGCCGGCAGCCTGCTCGAGGAGCTCGGCGAGCTCTGCGACACGCTGGGGTTGGAGGTCGTTGGCCGCATGCTCGCGCGCGTGGCCAGCCCACAGGCGCGCTACATCGTCGGCAGCGGCAAGGCGCAGGAGATCGTCGATCGCGCGCGAGCCGCCAGCGCGGATGTCATCGTATTCGACAACGCCCTTTCGCCCGGCCAGCAGCGCAACTGGGAAGCGCTCAGCGGGCTGGCGGTGATCGACCGCGAGGAAGTCATCCTCGACATTTTTGCGCGCCGTGCGCGAACGAAGGAAGCGCGCTTGCAGGTCGCGCTCGCGCGCATGGAATATTCGCTCCCGCGCCTGACCCGCGCCTGGGGCCATCTCAGTCGTCAGCAGGGCGGCGGTCTTGGCGGCAAAGGCGAGGGCGAGAGCCAGCTCGAGACTGATCGGCGGCTGGTGCGCAAACGCATCGACCACATCAAGGCCGAGCTCCTCACGGTGCGCAGCCAGCGCGCGACCCAGCGCAAGGCGCGCCAGCGCGCGCCGGTGCCACAGGCTGCGATCGTGGGCTATACGAATGTGGGCAAGTCGTCGCTCCTGCGCGCGCTCACCGGCGCGGACGTGCTCGTGGAAGACAAACTCTTCGCGACGCTCGATCCGACGACCCGCCAGATCGAGTTGCCGGGCGGCCAGAAGTTGCTGCTCACCGACACCGTTGGGTTTGTGCGCAAGCTGCCGCACCGCATCGTCGAAGCGTTCAAAGCGACCTTGGAGGAATCCGTGCTCGCGGACTTCCTCGTCCACCTGCTCGATGCCACGTCGCCGGAGGTTTTTGCCTTCCACCGCACTACGCTCAACGTCTTGGCGGAACTCGGCGCGGAAGACAAACCGACGCTCACCGTTTTCAACAAAATCGACGCGCTCTGCGTCGCCGGCAGCGAGGAGCGCGAGACGACGCTCAACAGCCTGCGCCGTCATTTTCCCGGCGCGCTATTCATCTCTACGCGCACGCGTGCAGGCTTCGACGAACTCGAGCATCGCATGGCCGACATGCTGCGCGACCGCGTTGCGCGCGTCGAGTTGCTCCTGCCTCCGGACAGGGGCGATTTGCTCGCCGACCTGCACCGCCAGGGGCACGTCATCGCGACGGACTACGAGCCCGACGGCGCGATCCGCGTCCATGCGACGCTGCCACCGAAATTCCTGCCGCCGTTTGACCCATTCCGCGCGGTGCCCTTGCCGGCGCGCAATCTCGAACCGCAAGAGCCGCCGCTCGTCGCCGACGAGCCTCCTGTCCGGTAAGGACGCCCCGGGGGTGCACCCGACCTTGTTTTGGACGACAGCTGCGGACGCTGCCCGCTCACTCGTCCTCAACCGTAATTGATTCCACGATGGCGGCCTGATCGGCTTCGGTCGCCTTGTCCGCCTCGGCGCTCGCGACAAACACAATGCTGTAATAATCATCGGTGTCCGCCGCGAAAACCTCGTCGCCCTTGCGGTTTTTCCCGCGCCATTCCTGCGCGAAAATCGTGATGCCATTGTCGGTGTCGAGTTCCTTCAACGGCTCGGACACCGTCAGGCTTGCGAAGTCGATTCCTTCCTTGGTTGCCGTGCTCTCCGCCACGGTCGGCACGGCCGCGCGCGCCTTTGCCTCATCGTTCACCTTTTCGACCGGCATGAGGAAGCAGCGAACGTTTGTGCCATTTTTCGGCTGCGCCATCAACCGGTCCTTCGCAAGGAACGAGGTTTTCCAGGTTTCCGGAAACGTGATGGAAAACGCCGGTTCATCCTTCGGAAAATCGAGCGCCGCAGCGCGCAGCGAAACGGCTGAGAGCAGGAGGCCGATCGCCGGAAGGAAAATGGGGATGCGCGAGAGGAGCTTCATAGGAAATAGAACATCGTCGGGCGCGGCACCGCCGCAAGCGCTAACACGACTGTGGGACGTGGGAAAATGACGAAAGCCGCAGGAATACCTAAATGACCCAATGACCGAAAAACAAAACGCACCGTGAGCTTTTTCGGTCATTCCGGCTGCGGATTTCCTTCGGCCTTCGTCATTTGTCA
>CAXTRS010000523.1:0-2927 GCA_964246635.1 uncultured Chthoniobacterales bacterium
ATCTTTGGTCGCTGATGCGTTTCGCGCAGCCCGGCTATCTCGGCAGCCGCGCGGATTTTCGCGAGCGCTACGAGACGCCGCTCGCGCGTGGAGGCGCCGAGGCACCGGATGCACAGCGGCGGCTCGCGCGGCGGATGCGGCCGTTTCTGCTGCGGCGGAAAAAGACCGACGTCGCCAAAGAGTTGCCGGAAAAAATCGAGCAGGTGCTGAGTTGCGATTTGTCGGCGGCGCAGCGCGCCGCTTACGACGGGCTGCTGCGCGAAATCCAGCTTGGCGTCGGCAGTGAACGCAGCGGCGCAAAAAATTCCGCGGCGGCGACGCGGATGAAAATGCTGCTGGGTCTGCTGCGTCTGCGCCAGGTGTGCTGCGACTTGCGGCTGCTTGGCGGCGACGCTGTTCCAAACACGGGCGAGCCGTCCGCGAAATTGGAGTTGCTCGACGAGCTGTTGGAGGAAGCGATCGACGGTGGGCACCGCGTTTTGGTTTTCAGCCAGTTCGTTTCCATGCTGACCCTCATCCGGCAGCGGCTGGAGAGCCGGACGGTTGCGTTCGCGTATCTCGACGGACAAACGAAGGAGCGGCAGGCGGTGGTCGATCGGTTTCAAAGCGACGGGAACATCCCCGTTTTTTTGATGAGCCTGAAAGCCGGCGGCGTCGGCTTGAACCTGTCGGCGGCGGACACCGTGATTCACTTCGACCCGTGGTGGAACTACGCCGTCGAAGCGCAGGCGACCGATCGCGCGCATCGCATCGGCCAGACGCGCGTCGTCACCGCTTACAAATTGATCGCGCGCGATACCGTGGAAGAAAAAATCGTCAAGCTCCAGGTGCGCAAACGCGCGGCGAGCGAAGAAACGCTCGGCAGCGAAGAGCCGCTGATGAGCGGGCTGACGACGGAGGATTTAGAAGAGCTGCTGAGTTGAAGGCCGACGACTGTAGCGGCAGCCTATGACTGCCCCAATTCTAGCTCGACCAGGGTGGGTGGTTGCAACGAAAGGCGGTCATAGACCGCCGCTACAGTTCGCGAAACATTGCTTCCATTTCCTGACGCACGCGGACGGCTTCGTGCGCGCTGTCGATGACGACATCGCTCCACTTCACGATCTGCCCGGCAGTCACAGGTCCACGCAAGGTGACGCGATGCGCGAGCCCGATCGGCAGCGCGCCGTGGACGAGGGAATCCGCCGCGGGCATCAGTTTGCCGTAAACCGTGAAACCGCCTTCGCCGTCCAGGATTTCCCCGGCGCGCAAGTCGCGTTTCGCGGTCGCAACGCAATCGCCGCGGAAGCCGTTCGCCGCGCCGGTCGGCTCTTTGCGCAACGCCACGCTGGCGACGGAAATGCCGAGCTCGAGACCGATGAGGTGATAGGGCCGATACATCGCGGCGTAGCGTCCGCTCGCGTCGGTTTTCAAGCCGTATTGGGCGAAGCAGTCGCGCTGGTAATCGCCTGGCGCTTCGAAGGTGACATACACGCCCCAACGCAAGTCGCGCTCGACCGGCCGGCCGTCGCGTTCGAGCGAGGAAACGACTTCGACGGTCCCGCTGAAGGGCAGGATGCCGCCGTCGGCGCGCGGACGCAGCACGGCGGGAAGGTCGTCGATGCCGCAAGGCGGGAACTCCAGGCCGCCAGGCGCGGGGCGCAAGCCGGTGCCGTTGGCGATCGCCGCCATTTCGATGGCCGATTTCGTGCCGTCGAGGAAGGAGTTGAACATCTGCGCGTTGAAATCCCCGCTCGCCACCTGCTCCGCGCTGAACCCGTAGTGACCCCAGACAGTGTCCGGCGTGGATTGATGAAACGCGGGCAGATGCTTCGTCCCCTTGCCGGCGCAGACAACGTCGAAGCCGGCCGCGCGCGCCCAATCGACCAGCTCGGCGACGAGCGCCGGTTGATCGCCGTAGGCCATTGAATAGACGACTCCGGCTTCCGCCGCGCGCCGCGCGAGCAGCGGCCCCGCGAGCACGTCGGCTTCGACGTTGACCATGACGACGTGTTTGCGGTGCGCGCACGCCAGCAACGCGTGGCGCACGCCGGCCGCGGGCACGCCGGTGGCGTCGATGACGACCTCCAGTGCCGGCTCGGCGATCAGCGCCGCGGCGTCGTCTTGCACGAACGTGGTGCCGTTTTTCAAAGCGTCGCCGAACGAGGTCGCCGCGCCGCGTTCCGCGTTCCAACCAACCCGCGCGAGGGAGGCCCGCGCGCGGTCTGGCGACAGGTCCGCGATGCCGAGGAGATGGATACCCGGCGTGCGCGGGACCTGAGCTAAAAACATGGAGCCGAATTTGCCGGCGCCGATGAGCCCGACGCGGATCGGCTCCCCGGCGGCGGCGCGTGCCTGGAGCTGTTGGTGCAGTGTCATGGACGAGGCTTAAAGCGAACAGCTCAAGGGCTTCCGCGCGAGCTTTCTTTCAGTCAGCGGCGCATTGATTTCCACGCACGCTGTCATGCCTGGCCTTGTCGAGAATCGTCCAGTGCCTCATGCTGGCGGTGGAAAAACGCCCCCGGCTTTGCCAGGGAAGATTTTTTTCGCAAGGTCGGGAGGATAGACAAGCGACGAGGTCCAGCGCCCGCGGCAGCATGCATGCGGCGGGCAGGCAGCCGCCGTCGAAGTCCTGTCCTGTCGTCGTCTTCTCCCAATCGCTCCCATGGCACACGACGTGTTCATTTCACACTCCTCGGCGGATAAAGCGACTGCCGACGCGCTCTGCGCCGCGCTGGAAGCCGCGCGCATTCGCTGCTGGATGGCGCCGCGCGACGTGCAGGCGGGCCGGCCGTTTCCCGGTCAAATCACGCGCGCCATCGAGCAATGCCGCGTCATGGTGCTGGTGTTCTCCGCCACTTCCAACGGTTCCGATGAAGTGCTGCGCGAGGTGCAGTTGGCCGCCCGCGCGCGGGCGCACATCGTCAATTTTCGGATCGAGAATGTTC
>CAXTRS010000524.1:0-2927 GCA_964246635.1 uncultured Chthoniobacterales bacterium
GCCGCAGCCGCGGCGAGACCCGCGCGCAGTGCTCGCGCCGCCTGCGCCGCGGGCACCAACTCGGCGAACAACAAGCGAAAGCGATCGCCCTCCACGGAGAGATCGAGCAGACCGGCGTTGAACGGTTCCAGAATCTGCGCCACGCGCGCGAAAAACGCCCGCCGCGCCGCCAGCCGCCGCCGTTCCGAATGCAAACCGGCCGAGGCCGGCGGCGCCCATTCGCCGCAGAGCGTTGCGCGGATCGCTTCGTCGATGCGCCGGCCGGTCTCTCCCTGCTTTTTCGCCGCCCCGACGGAGCCGCCGCCATCGAGCATGCTCGCTGACAAGAGCATCCTGCCGCCGACCTCCGCGTCGTCATCCATCGGCGCCAGCGAAATGATCTCCACCGGACAATCGTGCGCCCGCCATTGCTGCAAACAATCCCAGGTGCAGCCCCTGCCGCCGACGCTGCTGCGGTCGCCCTCCTGGCGGCCGTCCCAAGCGGCGAGCGCGCGGAGATCGGTGTCGAATTCCACCGCCCGCCAGAGCGCGCGGCCGTGCAGGACGCGGTTGGCGTAATTCACGGCGTTCTGCTCGCTCAGGCAAAAGCTGTCGCTGAGTTCCGCGAACGTTGCGGCGGCGTCGAGCACGCGGTCGAATCGCTCGCCCCAGCCCGCGTGCTCCGGCACGCGCACCACGCTGCGCCGGCGAAATTCTTCGCGACCGAACGGCAGGACGATGTGCGCTTCGCCGCCGCGCGCGAGCAGTGCTTCGAGAAAAAGGATGTCCGCCCCGCACGCCGCCGAGCTGAAGCCGAAGCCAACATTTGCCCGCGCGAGCTGGCGGTCGATTTCCGCACGCATCCACGCCTCGCGCGCGGCCGGGAAACGCGGCGTCGGGCGCGTCGGCAGGTCGATCATGTGGCCGGCGAAGAGCATGACTCGCGGTGGGGTCAGGTATTTGTCCAGAGTCTCGTGCAGCGCGCGGATTTCGACGGCGGTCGGTCCTGCGTGATGCGGATCGTCGCTGCGGGTTTCCACGAGTTTGTCCAACAGCACGCGCACTTGGCGCCGCGTCGTCACCAACCGCGCCCAGCCGCGGCCGGCCAGCAGCGCCGGCAACGCGCGGAATTCGCTTTCCGCCTGGGCGAAGTCGCCCTCGATGAGGCTGCACTGCGCCAGGATCGCCTGCTGACGGTAGGCGTCGTAGCGACCCAATTTTGTCTCAGGCTCGGAGCGCGCCGGTTCGTCGTCGCTGCTGCTGCTCCCGTCGCCATCGTCCAACCAGCAAAGCTCGCGCGCCTGACGCGCCAGCTCGCGCGCGCCAGGCAGGTCGCCGTCCAGCAGCGCCATCGCCGCGGCATTGCCGCCGACCGTGGCCGTGCGCGTCTCCCCTCGGCGAAACGCTGCGTGATAAAGCACCCGCGCCGCGCGCAGATGCTCCCGGCGCGCAGCCGCGGTCTCGGCGGAGAAAAAAAGCTCCCGGTGCGTGCGCGCCAGCAACACCCGACCCGCAGGCTCAGCCGCGCGGTTGTCGTCGTCGCCGTCGCCGTCGCGCGTGTCGAGCGCCGCGAGGATTTCCCGAGCCTGGGCCGGCGCGCCTGCCCTGGCGTGGGCAAGCGCCAGGATGTGCACCAGCGGCAGGTCGCCGGGAAACCAGGTGAGTCCTTCGCGGGCAACTTCGATGGCGAGGAAATTCTCGCCCAACTCGCGGAGTCGCTGGCTGAGGAGCTGATACAGCTCGCGGCAACCGCGCCACAGCGGCCGGGCGCGCTGGCGCCAGAGCTGTTCGAGCGCGCGGGCGGACCCCGCGCTGTTCTCGAGGCGCAACGCCGCGAGCGTCTCGTGCAGCTTTTCTTCTTCCTGCGAGATGGAGTTCTGCTCTAGCATCACGGCCGGCGTCGCCGCGGTTCGGCTTTGTTCTGTTCCTCCTCACGGCCGGGTCAGTTCCGTCGCGAGTGCGCGGCGCCGACTTTAACGACGCCGCGCATGAGTGCGAAAGACAAATCCGCCGAGCCTGCCGTCGTGGCCGACGCGGCCGACGTGGAATTCGCGCGGGTCCTGCGCGCGCAGCCGCTCAGCTTTTGGCGGGTGGACGCGGCGCTCTTCGGCAGCTTTCTGCGTGGCGTGGTGGCGCCGTGGCACCCGGCGTCGCGGCCGTTGGCGCGCGCGGCGTTCGAACAGCTTTTCGTGCTTGGCTACGTCACGCTGCTGCTCACCCTGGTGGTCTGCACGCTGCTCTGCGGCGCGGGCGCGTCGTTCGCGCTCGGCACGCCTTACGCGATGCTCTACCGCGCGTATCTGCCGGAAATTCTCGGCCGCATTTTCATCTGCCAGATCGCGCCGCTCGTCGCGGCGTTTCTCGTCATCAGCCGGTCCATCGTCGCCATGACCGCCGAGCTGGCGAGCATGCGTGTGTCGCAGGAAATCGACGCGCTCGAGGTGCTCGGCGTCGATCCCGTCGGCTTCCTGCTCCTGCCGCGCGCGCTGGCGCTTTTCGTGGCATTGCCGGCGACGGTGCTCTTCGCCATTTACGCCGCGCTGGTCGGCGGCTGGCTGGCGACCCGCACGCGGCTCGGCGCGACGCTGCCGGTTTTCACCGAAGCGTTTTTTCGCGGCAGCGACGCGGTGCTGCTCTGCCTCGCGCTCGGTGAGACGCTGCTCGCCGCGTGGTGGATCCTCACGGTCGGCGGCTATTTCGGGTTGAACGCGCGCACCGACCGCCGCGAAGGCGTCGGCCGCGCGGTCCGTTTCGCCGTCGTGTATTGCGTGCTCGGCGTCGCGTTCATTCATTTTCTCGCCACCGTGCTGGGTCAGCGCATGACGGCGCAAAGCTAGTTTCCTTGTTGTTAATCCTCATGTGGCCCTGGAACAACTCGCGGCGGGCAGACCCGGAGACCAGCGACGACGCGCCGTTGATCGACGTGTGCCACCTGCGACTGCGTCGGC
>CAXTRS010000525.1:0-2912 GCA_964246635.1 uncultured Chthoniobacterales bacterium
GGGTTACCGCAGACACCACGCCGTTTTTCAAGCTCGGCCCGCAGCAGCCCGCCGGCCCCGACCTCGCGCTGAAGAAAGACACGCGCGTGTCGCTGGTGAAGCGCGGCTTCGGTTACAGCCAGATCAAACTGGACGACGGCATGATTGGCTTTGTCGGCAACGAAGATATCAAGCTGCTGACGGCCGAAGAAGCGGCCAACGAAACTACGCTCACGCTCACCAACACCGTCCCGGGCGGATCCGCCGCGCTCTTCGGCGGCAACGTCGGCCCGGGTGCCTCGCGCCGGCGCGGCCCGCGCTAGCCGGCCATTCCCCTGCCCCCCGGCGCCCAGGAACCGAGCTTGCCCATGCCGGACTCGGCGCTGTTCCCGCCGCCGGCGAAGCCGCAGCAGACGCCGGCGTTCCGGCTCAATCCCGACGCCGGGTAGAAAAAATGCCGCCGCCCGCGCACATCCTCACCGGCCCGGTTTTTGTCGTGCGCGACAACATCGACACCGACCAGATTGCGCCCGCGGAATTTCTGACCCTGGTGCCGACTATCCCGGAGGAATACGCGCAACTTGGCGGCATCGCGATGTGCGGGTTGCCTGACGACGCGTATCCGCAGCGTTTCGTCGCGGCGCGCGAGAAAAAATCGCTGTATCCCATGGTCATCACCGGCCGCAATTTCGGCTGCGGCTCCTCGCGCGAGCACGCGCCCATCGCCATCGGCGCGGCCGGCGCGAAAGCGGTCGTCGCCGAGACCTATGCGCGCATTTTTTTCCGCAACTGCGTGGCGACCGGCGAACTCTTCCCCTTCGAGTGCGGGGCGCGGCTGTGTGCGACGAATTCGCGACCGGCGACGAGGCCACACTGGACTTCGACCGTGAAACGCTGACCCGCCTAAAAGACGGCCGCGTGTTCCCATTGAAACCGCTCGGCGAAGTCCGTCCCGTCATCGAAGCCGGCGGCATTTTCAACTACGCGCGCAAGAGCGGGATGATCGCGGCGGCAGTGCCGGAAACATCAACGGCTGCGTCCGGCGAGTGAGTTCTGTCGTCAACGGCCTGCCGCCAGACGGATGGACCGCGGTTCAAGCGGAAACCTTCGCCGGCACCAGGCGGCCAACGGTTTCCACGCGACTTTCCCGGGCGTCGATTTCCTCGTGATATTCGGCGTCGCCGTTTACCTGCCAGAGGTCCAGGGCGGCTCCGCGCGCGTTGCGCGCCGCGAGGAGGGCCGTCATCATCGAGTGGTCCTGGTTGTTGTATTTGTGCATGCCGTTGCGTCCGGCGACCTGGAAGTTGGCGAGCTGGCCGATCTCGGCGCGGATCGCGGCGACGTCCCCGGCGTAGTCCGACCCATACACGGGATAGGCCTTTTCCATCCGCACGACGCTGCCGTCCACGACCTCGCCCGCGCGCACGAGGCCGAGTTGCACGAGCTCGCGGGTGCCCAGCGCGATCAGGTCGGCGTCGGCCATGCGCCAGAGGCCGTCGCCCTGGAAGCAGAAATATTCGAGACCCAGGCAGGTCTTGTCCCTTTCCGGCGCCATCTCCGGGCTCCAGTTGTTGAAGTTCTGGATGCGCCCGAGCCGGACGCCGGGGTCGTGCACGTAAATCCAATTGTCCGGGAACAGCTCGGTGCGGTTGACGATGAGCGCCACGGTCAGAAAATCGCGATATTCCAGGCGTCGGGCGGCGGCGCGCGCCTCCTGGCCCAGCGGAGGGTCGAACGCCAGCGCGCAATCGCGCAGCGGCATGGAGACGATGAATTGATCGGCGCGCCAGGTTTGCGCGCTGCCCTGCCCGTCACGGGTCGTGACGGCGACGACGCGATTGCCTTCCCGATGGATCGACTGCACCTCGACGCCCAGGTGCAGCTCGGCGCCGAGCGCCTGGATGTCGGCGGCGGTTTTTTCCCACATCATGCCGGGCCCCAGGCGCGGGTATTCGAACTCGTCGATCAACGTTTTGACCAGCGCATCGCCACTCACCGCTTTTTTCGGCTTCGGCAGTAGCGCGTTGATGATGGCCTTCGACAGTGACAACCCTTTGATGCGTTGCGCGGCCCAGTCGGCACTGATCTGCGCGCACGGCATGCCCCAGACTTTCTCGGTGTAGGTTTTGAAGAAGATGGAAAAGAGCTTCGCGCCAAAACGGTTCGTGACCCAGTCGGCGAAGGATTTTTCGGCGGGGATCGGACGCAGCCGCGCCTTCGCGTAGCTGAGCACGCACGCCAGGCAAGTCAGCGGGCCAAGGCCCAAGAATGCGTTGGCTGCCTTGAGCGGGTAATCGAAGAATTTGCCGCGATAAAAAATGCGCGACAGCCGTTTGACCTTGATGAACGCGTCGCCCGGCAGCCGCTGGCGCCACCAGCGCGTGATCTCCGCGTTCTTGGAAAAGAAGCGGTGCCCGCCGATGTCGAAGCGGAAAGTTTTGTAGCGCACGGTGCGGGAGATGCCGCCGACATACGTGGGGTCTTTTTCGAGCACGGTGACCGTGGCGCCGGTTTCGGCCAGCTCGGCGGCGGCGGTCAGTCCGGCCGGGCCGGCGCCGATGATGAGGACATGCTGGTCAGCGCTGGGGGGAGTCATCATTTCGCGAAGGGGTCTCATCAAAAAAAGCAGGACGCAGACCGCGAAAGCGGCCGTCCCAGGCAAGGGACCCAAGGGCGGGATACGGCAACGGGTGGTGCCGGCATCCGGCTCAATCCCAAAAAAATTTTCGCGCCCGGTAGAGCTCCAGCAGTTTCGCATGCCGGGCAATCTCGGCGGGAGATGCGCTTCCTTGGACGCGAGTCAGTGCAGCCTGCGCCGCGAGGTCGGCTTCCGCCCACCGGCCGAGCCCGGCCAGAGCGGCGGCCTGACAATCCAGCGCGGCGAGTGAGTCCGAGCCGTCGGCGGCAGCGAGGCGATCGGCGAGCGCCAGCGC
>CAXTRS010000526.1:0-228 GCA_964246635.1 uncultured Chthoniobacterales bacterium
CCCGCAAACCGCGGAGCACGAGCGCGCTCTTCTCGGCGCCGCCGACCTCGTGTTCACCCGCGGCGAACGTTTGCACTGGGAAAAATCTCCGCTCGTCGTTCGCGGCGACTGCCGCTCCCTTCCCGACGGCGTGAACGCGTCGCTCTTCATCAAAGCCACCCGCCGCAAAGCCGCGGTGCCCCACGACACCGACTTCATACGGCCTCCGGTGCTCGGTTTTTTCGGCGC
>CAXTRS010000526.1:251-2891 GCA_964246635.1 uncultured Chthoniobacterales bacterium
AACGACTCGATCTCGAACTCGTGGCGCACCTCGCGGATGCCGACCCGGCTTGGAGCCTTGTTTTCATCGGCCCGGTCGGCGGCGGCATCGACCCGGAATCGCTGCCGCGCCGCCAGAATATTTTCTGGCTCGGCCACCGCCCGTTTCACACGCTGCAGGACTACGCGAAAGGCTTCGCCGTGGGCTTGGTTCCGTTTCGGCTCGACGGCGCGATGCCGTGGCACGCGCCGCTCAAGTTGCGCGAGTATCTCATCGCGCGCCGGCCGGTGGTTGCCACCGCCTTGCCCGAGGTCGTATCAGCCTTCGGCGACGCCGTGGACGTCGCCCGGTCGCCCGACGACTTCATCGCCGGTTGCCGGCGCGCCATCCATCATCCCGATCTGAAACGGACACGCGCGAACCAGCGCCGCATGGCCAAGCGGCGCTGGTCGTGTGTCGTTGCGGAAATCGAAACTGCGCTGGAGATCCTGCCGCTGTAGAGGTGGCTCTGTCCGATGCTGTCGGATCGTGCCGCCACCGACTTTGGCTTTGCCGCGCGTGGGCAAAGAAAAAGACGAAAGACGAAAATTTCAGGCGGCTCGGCTTGCCGCCTATCCACCTTAATTCGCCCGGCTCTGCTCGCCCGTTGCCAGCTGCTGCGGGAGAAATTCGACCACTCCGGCATTGGGAAAAAACTCCAAGGCGAAGCTCCGTTTTATTTCTCGATGATCACGGTGAGCCCGAATGGATAGCGCCCACATTCGGGTCCGTAGAGCACGAGTCCTCCCGGAGTCAGCGTTTCCTTCGGCACCGCGCAACGCAGGCGCAACTGGCCGTCCCGGCGCGAGCGCTCCACGACACGGCGCAGCAAGTCGCCCTCGACCGTGGCGCGTGTCAGGTAACCATAGGCGCCGCGGCCGCCGCGCAGATAACTCAGGCTGCCGCGAGCATCGTGCGGATGGTTCGGCAGCGTGGCCTGATAAATCGGCACACCGTTCAGCAAAATTTTCAGCGTCGTCGGATAAGTGTGAACATCGGTTTGCGGCGAGTCGATGCGCCGCGAGCTGGCTTCCGCCAGCACGCGCAAGCGCCGCGCGCCCGCGAGGTCGGCGTCGGCGAGCGGCAGCGACCACTCGAAAAATCCGCGCCGCGCGCCGCCGGCACAATCGGTCGCGCCGGCTTCGGGGCGTTCGATGAGCAACTCGCTCCACGATGCCAGCGCCCAATCGGCCGGCGCGGCACGCAGGATTATTGACCCAGCGATGTCTTCACGCGCAGGCGGGTAATTGTCTCGGACAACGAAAAATTCCACGTAGTTCTGCGCGATCTCGACGCCGTCCGCCGTCTGCGCCGCGAGCGCGAGCCGGCAAAGCATCGGCAGAAAAGGGCCGTCCGGCATCGTCAGCTCGAGGTCCGCGGCGGGCGCGACGTGGCGTGGCGGAAACGCGATCGGCCCGCCACCGCGCGCGAGGTCGTCGTGGACGCGCCCGAGCGCGTCAAATCCGCTCCGCCGCCAGCGCAACGAGACGACATCCCGCTGCCGTCGCCCGTAGTGCGCGCTGCTCACCGCCACGCGCACCGTCTCGCCCGGCGCGCAGCGGCGGATGGGCGGTGAGTCCACGGGCAGCACGTCGCCGTTGTTTACGATGGTCGGATCGTAGCCGAAATCCTTCGGCGTCCGGTCGTAGTTCAGGAAGCCGTTGTATTCCCATTCGACATCGTGGAGCTGCGTGAAGACATACGCCGAGAGCTTCGGTTGGCGGCGCAGCTCGTTGGTCAAAAATTTGAAGCTCCACGCGATGTCGCGGTCACCGTCGAGCGCGCCGATGCCGCCGTATTCGCTGGTGATGAGCGGCTGCTGTTTTTGCGCGTAGCCCTGCGCGTAATTGAAGAGCGAGCCCGCAAACGTCGAATTGGCCACCTGCTCGATGTGCTCGCGCGCCCGCGGATATTCGTTGATGTAAAAGTGCCACGAATTGATGTCGGTCTCGCCGTGCGCGTAGTAGTCGAGGTGCTCCCAATAGACGACGCTCATGTCCTCGATCAGGCGCGTCGGATCGAAGGACTTGGCCAGCTCCCACATTTTTTGCACCCACTGGAGCGAGCTTTGATTCGCTAACTTTTTGGCGGCCTCGCCGTTGCCCTCGGGTGGGCGACCACCGAAGAGTTTGACGAGTTCGACCTGGCCGCCGAAACCCCACGTTTCGTTAAACAGACACCACGCGATGACGGCGGGATGGTTGAAGTCGCGCTCCATCGCGGAGAGCATCATCTCCTCGAAGCGACGCCGACCCGTCTCGGTGTCGCCGCCTTCCCCGAAATTGGGAAAGTCGAGCATCAGCAGCATGCCGATGGTGTCCGCGTAGTAAAGCAACAGCGGATCGTCGATCTTGATGTGGATGCGCAGAAAATCGAACCCGGCTTTTTTCGCGGCGGCGATGTCCTCGCGGAGGGTGCGCGCGTCGCCGGCGGTATAAACGCCGTCGGGATAAAAGGATTGGTGCAGCGCGCCGCGCAGATAGACGGGCTGGCCGTTGAGACAGAGCGCGGCGGGCGCGGTCTCGTCGGCCGGGCTGTCCGGCGTGTAGGTCGCCAGCTCGCGCATGCCGAAATAGGTCTGCACTTCGTCGAGCGTCCGGCCGTTGCGCCGCAGCCGCAGCC
>CAXTRS010000527.1:0-2877 GCA_964246635.1 uncultured Chthoniobacterales bacterium
GCGATGCGCAACGCCGGCAGCGCCTCGAGCGGACCGTCGCGGCGCACCATCGCCTCGACCGTTTCGCCCTCGATGAATTCCATCGTGTAAAACACCGCGTCGGCTTCCTGGCCGAGGTGATACACGGCGGCGACGTTCGTGTGCCGCAGTTGCGCCGCCGCGCGCGCTTCGCGCAAAAACCGCGCGCGCGCCCGGGCATCGGGCAAGAGATCGTGCGTGATGATTTTCAGCGCCACCGGCACGCGCAAATTCGTGTCGGTCGCCTTGTAAGTGATGCCCATCGCGCCACGGCCGAGCTCGTGGAGCTTGCCGTCGCTGGGACGACGCGCAATCTCGTAGTGCTGAAAAACGGAGCGCTCGGTCGGCGGTTTCACGGCGGTGTGCGGTTCAAACAAAAAATCGAAGGCGCGAAATGGTGATGGCGCGAACTCAACTTAGAACATCCCGGAACCGTCGTGTGCAAAAACTCTTTTTCTACTGCGCAGCCGCTGGCGACGTCGATTCCGCGCCCAACTCTTTCGCATATTTCCGATACAGGCCGCGGAATTGATCGTAACTCAAGCCGAGCGCCTGGGCGGCATCGCGCTGTCGATAACGCGCATTAACCAGCGCCCGGCGCAAGAGGCCGATTTCGACTTCGGCGACGGCCGCTTGAAAGTCGGCTGGCAAGGAGTCGGCCGACACGCCGGCAGAAAGCGGTCGCGCCACCGACGGTGCCGAGCGCGAGCCGTTGGTGCTGGCGCGAAAGGGATCGAACACGATTTCGTCGATCACGCTCCCATTCTCCGCGCGCGCCACGCCGCGCTCGACGACATTTTTCAGCTCGCGCACGTTGCCCGGCCACGGGTAGGCGCGCAACGCCTCGCGCGCGCGTTCGCTGAACTCCGGCGTGATTTTCAGGCCGAGTTCCACGGCCATGCGCGCGGCAAAGTGACGGGCGAGCAGGTCGATGTCCCCCGCCCCGCGCTCGCGCAGCGCGGGCAGGAAAAGCACTTCAAAACTCAGCCGGTCGAGCAGGTCACGCTTGAACCTGCCCTCTTCTGCCAGAGCCGGCAGATCGGCGTTCGTCGCGCCGACGAGCCGCACATCGACCGACACCGGCTCGCTGGCGCCGACGCGCTCGAAGGTGCCGTATTCCACGACGCGCAAAATTTTCTCCTGCACCAGCATCGGCATCTGGCCGATCTCGTCGAGAAAGAGCGTGCCGCCGTTCGCCGCCTCGAAGCGACCGGCGCGCCGGCGGGTCGCCCCGGTGAACGCACCCGCCTCGTGGCCGAAAAGCTCGCTTTCCAAAACGCTCGGCGCCAGCGCGGCGCAGTTGAGTTTGATGAACGGACCGCCCCAGCGTGGAGACAGGTAATGCACCCGCGACGCCGCGAGTTCTTTGCCGGTCCCGCGTTCGCCGACGAGCAGAACCGGCCGCTGCACCCGCGCGGCGCGGGCGAGGCCCTGCTGGAAGTCGAGAAAGCGATCCGATTTGCCGAAGGCTTCGATCGGCTGCGTGCCGCTGGCATCGGCGGACGCCAGAGGAAAACTGGAATTGGTATTTTTCACCCGAGGTTGGTTTTACGCGCCGCGAGACCTTGGCGCAACGAGAAACGTTTGCAAAATGCATCCGCTGTAACTCGCTCGAATACCTCGACTTGCAGTGCGCCGTCAGAATGTGGCATCACCGTTGCTAAAGAGCGAGCCGTCCCACAAACCTCGTGAACACCAACCCACAAACTTTCTTCTCAGCTCCTATGAAAACCGCACAGTCCACCGCCTCACTGCCCCTGTTCAGCCAAATCGACTCGCCGCGCAAAGCATCGGCGGCTTACCACAACAGCCCAGCCTCCTCGACCGAAGGCGTCTGGTCCGACTTGGAAGCTGAAAACGCGCACGGCGAAAACAGCCAGCTCGCCGTCTATGCGGCGTTCGCGCTCGGCGGCGTCGTGCCGGCGCTGTTCCTGATCTTGTGATCCGACAGGCAAGCCGACGAATCTTCAATCACTTCACGTTAAACCATCACCCAGAACAAACTACCCGACACTGCCATGAGTATCTTCAGCCGCTTCCGCGACATCGTGAACTCCAACATCAACTCCATGCTCGACCAGGCCGAAGACCCGGAAAAACTGGTCCGCCTGATGATCCAGGAAATGGAGGACACGCTCATCGAGCTCAAAGCCTCCTGCGCCGGCGCCATCGCCGCGCGCAAGAAAACCCGCCGCGCGCTGGACGACGTGAAGGCCCGCGTCAGCGATTGGGAAAACAAGGCGAAGCTTGCGATCAACAAAGGCCGCGAAGACCTGGCGCGCGAAGCCCTCAGCGAGAAGCGCCGCGCCGGCGAAGGCATCGCCGCGCTCGAAAAGGAAACGGTGCAGCTCGAGGAAGTCGTCAACGGCTACCAGACCGACATCGCGCAGCTCGAAGAAAAGCTGACCACCGCGCGCGAAAAGCAGCGCGTGCTCGTGCAACGGCACATCCGCGCCGGCCACCGCAAGACGGCGCAGCACGCGATCCGCAAATCGGACGCCGCCGACGCGCTGTTGCGCTACGAGCAGTTCGAGAACCGCATCGAGCGCATGGAAGCCGAGGCCGATCTCGTCAACTACGGCCGCAAGCCGTCGCTGGAGGAGCAGTTCGCGCAACTCGAGCGCGATGAGGAAATCGAAAAAGAACTGCAAGCGCTCAAAGGCCAGGCCAGCGGCGGCAACGCCGGCAGCCAACCGCAACCGCAGCAGCAACCGCCCGCCACTGGCAGTGGCAGCAGCAGCACGCCCAACACCGGGTCGGAGCCGAAGTAAGGGCTGGCTCTGGGCCCGACGCCAGGCGGCGAGTCCTCTCGCCAACGGGCGTGGGGCGCACGCTGGAAATTGTGGTGCGCGCGCAGCT
>CAXTRS010000528.1:0-2869 GCA_964246635.1 uncultured Chthoniobacterales bacterium
TCGTTCTTCCCATCAAACTCAGAAGAAAGCAGGGATTTCGGCGAGACGTCGAAACCAACACCCGGGATGGGTGTGCTCCCCAGAACCCAGAAAGAAAGGCAGGCTTTGGGCGGGACGCCCAAACCAACGCCCGGGACGGGCGTGCTCCCCTCTCCAAACGCACATTGACCCACTACCCTGGACCGGGCAGTGTCTTGATTGCCGCTGATTTTATTTTCCCCTCGTTCCCAAGCTCCGGCTTGGGAACGCAAGCTGGTCCGCGCGGCTGCGGCCTCGCACCCGCCGCCGCAGCGCCCGCCGCCGCCCAAAGCGGAGCTTGGCAGACAAGGGCATTCCCAAGCCGGAGCTTGGGAACGAGGGGCAAGCCGGAGCTTGGGAACGAGGGGAACACGTTGGCCGGACACTGAACACTGATCCGCATCATGGAGCACGCCGACTTGCGTGCACGTGGGCCGCTCTCCCCCCTCGACAGGACAGGCTGTGGTTTGTTATGGCTCGCCGCCATGAAAACCTCCCTTCGCTCGCTCCCCGCTCTTGCCTTGCTCCTGTTCGCTCTCCTCGCCCTGCCCGGCGCGCTCCACGCGCAGTTGCCCAAAATCTTCGTGGCCTCTTTCGGCAACGACGCCAACGACGGCTCGCGCAACAGCCCGAAGCGCAACTTCCAAGCCGCCCACGACGCCGTCGCCGTCGGCGGGCAGATCGTCGTGCTCGACACCGCCGGCTACGGCAAGCTGAGCATCACCAAGAGCCTCAGCGTCACCGTGCCCCCGGGCGTCAACGGCTTTGTGACGACCAGCGGCCCCACCATCGGCATTGCCATCGCCGTCGGCGGCAACGACGTCGTCACCTTGCGCGGGCTCATCGTCGAGGGCAACAGCAACGGCGCCGCCGGCATTTATGCCACCAGCGTGGGCACGCTGACGATCGAGGATTGCACAGTGCGCGGCTGCGGCGAGGGCATCTTTGTGAAGACCACCACCAACGCGCAGGTCTCCCTCTACAACACCACGGTGCGCGACTGCACCTACGGGATGGACATCGAAAACGGCGCCAACAACATCACCGTGGTCGCCTCGGCCAGCGGCTGCCGGCTGGAGGCAAACACCGTCGCGGTGCTGGCGCTCACCCCCTCCGACTTCTCAGGTGGCGTGGTGGACTTCACCGCGGAGGGCTGCACGGTGCGCGGCAATGGCCAAGGGCTCCGCGGCCAGAACCCCGGCGCGGTGCTGCGCGCCAGCAACTGCACGATCACCGGCAATGACAACGGCGCGTTGCCCACCAACGGCGGCTCGGTGATCTCGCGCGGCAACAATACCCTGGAGAAGAACGCCAACGGCAACACCTTCGCCGCCACCTACGGCGCGAAGTGAGCGCAGCGGCCAGGCAGCAACCAACTCCATCATCATGCTGAAGAAGACCCCCCTTTCCCCAAGGTTGCCGGCCGCATTGATCCTCTGGTGCGCGCTGGCCTTCCTCGCGGGTCCGCTCCACGCGCAACTGCCCAAAATCTTCGTCGCCTCCTCTGGCAACGACGCCAACGACGGCAGCCGCAACGCGCCCAAGCGCAACTTCCAGGCAGCGCACGATGCCGTCGCGGCCAAAGGCCAGATCGTCGTGCTCGACACCGCCGGCTACGCGACACTGAACATCACCAAAAGCATCAGCGTGATCGTGCCCCCCGGCGTCAACGGCTTTGTCACCGTGCCCGCCGGCGCCTCGGGCATCACCATCGCCGCTGGCGGCAGCGGCGTGGTCGCCTTGCGCGGGCTCATCGTCGAGAGCGGCGGCAGCGGCGGGGGCAACGGCATCCTCGCGACGAGCGTGGGCACGCTGACGATCGAGGACTGCACGGTGCGCAACTTCACCCAAGGCATCTATGTGCTTTCCACCACCAACGCGCAGGTCTCCCTCTACCAGACGACGGTGCGCAGTTGCTCCTTTGGGCTGGACGTGCAAACCAACGCCGCCATCGCCGTGGTCGCCTCGGCCACCGGCTGCCGGGTGGAGAATTGCAGCAGCTCGGGTGTGTTTGGCGCCAACTTCACGGGCGGCAGCGTGGACTTGACCCTGGAGGGCTGCACGGTGCGCGGCAACAACAACGGCGTGTCCATGCAGTCCGCCAGCGCCTCCGTTCGCATGAGCGACTGCACGATCACCGGCAACAACAACGGCGTGGGCACCTCCTCCGGCAGCCAACTGCTCTCGCGCGGCAACAACACGCTGGAGAAGAACACCAACGGCAACACCTTCCCCGGCGCCTACAGCGCGAAGTAGGCGCAGGCAGGAACGGCGCACTCTCTGGTTTCCAATTGTAGCGGCGGTCTATGACCGCCATCCCCTTTTTTGCTGGCAGCACGATCGCTCGCAAAGCAGGGGCGGTCATAGACCGCCGCTACAGCAGTGCCGGTCATCACGAGCCGCCGAAAAGCGCTCTACGGCCCGTTTTTTGCGTGCGCCGGTGCCGTCGGGATACACTTTGATGCTCGTGCTGTCCAAGCCCACGGCCGCGATGCGAATGGCCACGATTTGTTCGGCTTGCAGGCGGGCAAGCACGCGCTCGATGACTCCGGCCTTGCTCCAGCGCGCCAGGCGCAGATACACCATGTGCCAGCGGCCACATCCTTGGGCAAGGCGCGTCACTTGCAGCCGTTTTCCAGCACGTAGAGTAGCGCCTTAAGCAGCGCGAGGTTGTCGATGCTCACGTTGCCGCGCTGATGCGGCAGGCAGTCTTTAATGCGTTCGTATTGTTGCCGCGCCAGTGCCACCCGGCCAGCTTGCCAGAGAACACCGAACTCTCAAATAGTGCTAACAGGCCCTAGTAATACTTCGTCAGGTAGAGGTTGAGCTTTGGTGAGGTTAAGCGCATCCT
>CAXTRS010000529.1:0-2862 GCA_964246635.1 uncultured Chthoniobacterales bacterium
AAGCTGCCGACTCCGCTGCTTTTTTCCTCGCCGCCCTCCGTGGCGCCGCTGCGCGCGCGGGCCGACAAGTCCGCGACCTGCTTTTCGAGCGCGGCGATGCGCGTTTGCGCATTGGAGAGCGCGTGTTCCTGCACGAGCACGGTCTGCACGAGCAGATACGGCGCGCTCGGCTGCTCGGCGACGATCTGGCGGATGAATCCTTCGGCTTCGCGGTCCTTGGGTGCTGCGGGATTGTTGTCCGCGTTGCGCAAGATGAGATTACGTTCTTCGGGTGTCATGGCGGTGGGAGTGGTGGGATGGTTGGGTTCCGCGGGTGTGCGTTCGTCTGTCTCCTGTGAATCGAACGGCGCGTCCCGTTCAGCCTTGGAGGTCGCGCACAGCCGAGTCGTTCGTTTTTTGTTGGTTGCAGACCGACTCGCCAATGGGCCTGCGGCGACGCGGCATCGCCTCCGCCACGGGAATACGACTTGCTCGATTTTTTTCGTAGCTGCGTCGCGGCATTGCTGGGACGCCTGCCATCGCCTCTTCGTCACAAGTCGCCCACTGGGAAATAATTCTTCACGACGTTTTGGAACTTTTTTGCACCCGCTGGGTTTTTACCGTCGGCGTCCTTCTTCCTCGTTCTCCTCTCCGCATGAAAACACTTGTGTGTCGTCTGCCTCGTCGCAACTCGTGCGCGCCGCCTGCCTGGCTGTTCATTCTTTTTTTGCTCGGCATCGCGCTGCTCCTCGCCGACGCCCTGGTCCCGCTCCGCGCCGACCTCAAACCGGTCTCGCCGCGCACGCCGGCCTTCGGCGTCTCCGAGTTCTATCTGGCGGCCCTCACACCGGTCAGCGGCGCGGCGTCGAGCGCGACCGGCACCGCGACGCTGCGCCTCAGTCCGGACGGGCAATACGCCGTCGTCACGCTGGGCGTGAACAACGTCACCACGCCCATCACGGGCAAGCAAATCCGCGGTCCCGCCGACCCCGGCCAGACCGGCGGCGTGTTGCTCGATCTCTCTGCCACGCTGCCGCAGGAAGGTGGCGCGTATTACTGGTCGCTCGGCGCCGCGGGCGCGGGCACGGTGGACGCAATCAAGACTGGTCGCGTGTATGTCGCGGTGCAGAGCACGCAGTATCCGGGCGGCGAACTGCGCGGTCAATTCACGCGCGTGCTCGGCAGCTCGGCGTTCACGCCGCCGCCTCCGCCGCCCGCGCTGCCCGGCGGGCTGCCGACCGCCAGCGACGCCGCACGTTTCCTCACCCAAGCCACCCTCGGCCCGACCGCCGCGGAGATTCAGCGCGTGCAGTCGATCGGCTTCGACGCCTGGCTCAACGAGCAGTTCAACACGCCCACCACGCCGGAGCTGCCCTACGTCGATGCCGCCATTGCAGCGCTGCCCGCGGGCACCAAGCCGCCCACCAGCCTCATGCTCGAAGCGTGGTGGAAAAACGCCATCACCGCGCCGGACCAACTCAGCCAGCGGGTCGCTTTCGCGCTAAGCGAAATCTTCGTCGTCTCCACCAACAGCGCTGGCCTGACCCAGGAGCCAGTCGGCCTCTCCGTCTATCTCGACCTGCTGGCCAGCGATGCGTTCGTGAACTTCCGCCAGTTGATTGAAGACGTCACGCTCAACCCGGCGATGGGCCAGTTTCTCGACATGGTCCACAACGACAAGCCCAACCCGGCCAAGGGCACCGAGCCCAACGAGAACTACGGCCGCGAAGTGCTCCAGCTTTTCTCGGTCGGGCTCTACCGGCTGAACCCCGATGGCACGCTGTCGCTCGACAGCCAAGGGCTGCCGGTGTCCACCTACGACCAGGACGTGGTCGAAGGGTTTTCGCACGTTTTTACCGGCTGGTATTGGGCGCAACCGGGCGTGCAGAACCCGACGTGGAACTACGTCGCGCCGAACTATCGCTACCCGATGGTCGCGGTGTCATCGCACCACGACACCACGACGGCGAAGGAACTGCTCAACAACGTCGTGCTGCCGCCGGGCCAGACGCAGGCGCAGGATCTCGCGGCGGCGATGGATTCGATTTATAACCACCCGAACGTGGGCCCGTTCATCGCGCGACGGCTGATTCAGCGGCTGGTGACGAGCAATCCCAGCCCGGCCTACGTCTATCGGGTTGCGCAGGCATTCGCCAACAACGGCGCGGGCGTGCGCGGAGACATGCGCGCGGTCATCCGTGCAATCCTGCTCGACTACGAAGCGCGCTCGACCACCGTCGCGGCGGGCACGTTCTACGGCCACGAACGCGAGCCGATCGTGCGGCTGGCCAACGTGTATCGCGCCTTCAATGCGCGCGCCGCGAGCGGCAAGTTTGCCGTCGGCAACCAGACGAGCAACTTCGGCCAGACGCCGCTCTACTCGCCGTCGGTCTTCAACTTCTTCGCGCCCGATTACGCTCCGGCCGGACCGATCGCCGAGGCCGGACTCGTCGCGCCGGAATTTGAGATCACGACGACCTCGCAGACGATTTCCTCGACCAACAAAATGCGCAGCGTGGTCTTCCAACAGCCGTCGCAGGCCAACCCCGACGTGCTCGTGCTCGACCTCTCCGCGCCAGCCGCGCTCGCCGCCGATCCCGCTGCGCTGGTGGACTCGCTCAACACGCTGCTGATGTGCGGCGAAATGTCCTCCGCGACCCGCAATGAGGTCGTCAGCGCGGTGACGAAGATCCCCGCCGCCAACACGCTCGAACGCGCCGAAACCGCTGTCTATCTGCTCGTCACCTCACCTGAGTTCGTCGTCGAAAAATAGGAATGAAGCGTTGCGGGTTGCGGGGTGGGGGGGGGGGGGCCCCCCCTACCCCGCACCCCCCCCCACCAGCAACCCCCACCCCCCCCCCCCCACCCCGAACCCCCCCCAAA
>CAXTRS010000530.1:0-2850 GCA_964246635.1 uncultured Chthoniobacterales bacterium
CCTCGGCGTAGGGCGCTTTCTTATACAAATGGTAAGTCTTGTCGCACACCGCGTAGCGCCGGCCGCGCTCCATGCGGTGGCCGTCGTCGTCGAGCACTTCTTTGAATGGGCCTTTGTAAACGACCGCCTGGTTGCGTTCGAAACATGGGCCTTGCTTGCCCTTGAACGCCTCGACGGTGACGCTGCGAAACTCGAGGCCTTCGACGGTTTGCCACGGCGCGGGGTCGCGTTTCCAAATGCGGATGCCGTAAAAACCGGCCGCGGCGAATGCTTCGAGAAAACCCTCTTCGGTAAGCGCGCCGGAAATGCAGCCGCTCCACAGGGTCGGGTCGTCTTGCAAATGCTCCGGGACGACTTCGTCGCTGACGATATCGGAGATCACCGCACGGCCGCCGATTTTCAAGACGCGGAAAATTTCCTCGAAGAGCTGCCGCTTGGCGCGCCCCTCGACGAGGTTGAGCACGCAGTTGGAAACCACGACATCGACGGCTTCGTCCGCCACGAGCGGCTGTTTCATGCGCAGGTCCGCGGCGAGCGCGTCGGCGGCGAGAAAGGCGTCGGCGCTGGTGATCGGGTCCGCGCGCAACGCACGGTCCAGCGCGTCGATGTCGAGCGCGAGGTCCTGGATGCGGCCTTTGCGAAATTCGACGTTCGCGTAGCCGATGCGCTCGGCGACGATGGGCGCGTTGCGCCGCGCGACGTCGAGCATTTCGTCCGGCCTGTCCACGCCGATGACCTCGCCGGCCGAGCCGACGACTTGGGCGGCGATGAAACAAATTTTGCCCGTGCCGCTGCCGAGATCGAGGACGGTCTCGCCGGGTCGCAGATACCGCGATGGGTCGCCGCAACCGTAGTCGCGCTCGATGACTTCGGCGGGGATCACTTCGAGATACTGCGGATCGTAATCGACAGGGCAGCAAAGCGCCGCTTCGGAGGCTTGCGCGCCGGCAGCGTAACGCTGGCGGACGGCCGCTTCGGGAGTGGCGGCGAGGGGGGCGGGAGAACAACAGTCGGACATCGCGGGGACTTAAACGCGCCGCGAATCCGCGGTCAAGCCGCGTCGAAAACGGCCAAGGGCAGGCGACGGCGCGAAATGAGTTGCTGATTGTATTCAAAGTCTCTCTTCAGCTTTTTTGTCACCCTCTCGCTCTCCTCTCTTTTCACCCATGACCAATACCACCGCTCCTCAACTGCCCGCCGGCATGGAAATCACCGGCGAGATCACCCCGGCGTTCGCCGAAATTCTCACCCCCGAAGCGCTCGCGTTTGTCGCGAAGCTTCAGCGCGCATTCGGCGGCCGGCGCGAAGAAGCGCTCGCCCGGCGCAAAGCGCGGCAAGCCGAATTCGACGCGGGAAAAATGCCGGACTTCCTGCCGGAAACGAAGCAGGTCCGCGACGGCGACTGGACCTGCACGCCCATACCCAAAGACGTGCAGGATCGCCGGGTCGAGATCACCGGGCCGACAGACCGCAAGATGGTCATCAACGCGCTGAACTCCGGCGCGAAAGTCTTCATGGCCGACTTCGAGGACGCCAACGCGCCGACGTGGAAGAACATGATCGACGGCCACATCAACCTGCGCGACGCGATCCGGCGCACGATCACGTTCTCCAATCCGGACGGGAAGCAATACAAGCTGAAGGACGAGACGGCGGTCATCATGCCGCGTCCGCGCGGCTGGCACCTGCTGGAAAAGCATGTGCTCATCGACGGGAAGCCGATGTCCGGCGGCATCCTCGATTTCGGCCTCTACTTTTTCCACAACGCGAAGGAGCTGCTCAATCGCGGCAGCGGGCCGTATTTTTATCTGCCGAAGATGGAGAGCCATCTCGAGGCGCGGATTTGGAACGACATTTTCGTCATGGCGCAGAATGAGCTCGGCGTCCCGCAGGGCACGATCCGCGCGACCGTGTTGATCGAGACGATCCCGGCGGCGTTCGAGATGGACGAGATTCTTTACGAGCTGCGCAACCACTCGCTCGGGCTGAACTGCGGACGCTGGGATTACATTTTTTCCTGCATCAAAAAGTTCGCCAAGAAGAGCGACTTCCTGCTCGCCGATCGCGGGGTGCCTATCATGACGACGCACTTCAACCGCTCGTATTCATTGCTCTGCATCAAGACGTGCCACCGGCGGAATATTTTCGCGATGGGCGGCATGGCCGCGCAGATTCCGGTGAAGAACGACGAGGCGGCGAACAAGGAAGCCTTCGCGAAAGTCACCGCCGACAAAGAGCGCGAAGCAACCGACGGCCATGACGGGACGTGGATCGCTCACCCAGGCATGGTGCAGATTGCGCTCGATGCGTTCAACAAACTGATGCCGCAGCCGAACCAGATCGACAAGAAGCGCGAGGACGTGAACGTCGCTGCGAAAGACCTCCTCGCCTTCGGCCCGAGCGAACCCATCACTGAGCAGGGACTGCGCATCAACGTGAGCGTCGGCGTGCAGTATCTCGAAGCCTGGCTGCGCGGCATGGGCGCGGTGCCGATCTTCAATTTGATGGAAGATGCGGCGACCGCGGAGATCTCGCGCGCGCAAGTCTGGCAATGGATTCGCCACCCGCGCGGCGTGCTGCAGGATGGCCGCAAGGTGACGAAGGAACTCTTCCGCCAGACGCTGAAAGAAGAACTCGACAAGGTGAAATCCGCCGCCGGCGAAGAGCGCTACGGCAAGATGAAATTCAAGGACGCCAGCGAACTGTTCGACAAGATTACGACCGACGACGATTTCGTCGAGTTCCTGACGCTGCCTGGTTACGAACGGCTGAACTGAGGATCGCCGAATCCGATAGCCCCGGCAGGGGCGACAGAACCCTAGCCCACGGCGTGAGCCGTGGGAATAGGAT
>CAXTRS010000531.1:0-2848 GCA_964246635.1 uncultured Chthoniobacterales bacterium
CCCTGCCGGGGCTTGTTGCTCTCTGCAATCGAAACCCACGGCTCACGCCGTGGGCGAGGGCTCTGGTCGCCCCTGCCGGGGCTAGGGAAGACGGCGGCGTGCAACCCGCAGCCCGCAACTCGTCGCCTGTCACTCCGTCTTCACCGCGCCGCCGCAGTCTTCCCTGACGCCGCTCCGGCGATCCATTCGTCCACTCTTCGTTCCAGCACGTCGAGCGGCACGGCGCCGGTGCCGAGCACGACTTCGTGGAATTCCTTGAGGTCAAATTTTTCGCCCAGCGCCGCCGTCGCCCGCGCGCGCAGTTCTTTGATTTTGAGCTGCCCGATTTTATACGCCAGCGCCTGGCCGGGCCACGCGATGTAGCGGTCGATTTCATTCGTCACGTCGAGCGGCGTTTTCGCGGCGTTGGCAAGAAAGAAATCGATCGCCTTCTGCCGGTCCCAACGGTGGAAGTGCATGCCGGTATCGACGACGAGCCGCACCGCGCGCCACATCTCATATGTGAGCTCCCCAAACTTGTCGTAGGGATCGGCGTAGAGTCCCATCTCCTCGCCGAGACTTTCTGCATACAGCGCCCAGCCTTCGACATACGCAGTGTAGCCGGCGAAGCGCCGAAAATTCGGCATCGCGCCCGCCTCGGTGGCCAGCGCGATTTGCAAATGATGGCCCGGCACGGACTCGTGCAGCGACAGCGCCATCATCTCCCATTTCGGACGCGACTCGGGCTGGTAGAGATTGACGAAATACGACCCCGCGCGAGAGCCGTCCGCGGCCAGCTCGCGGTAATACGCCGTCGTCTGGTCGGGCGCCATGTTCATCGGGATCGGCTCGACGCCGTAGGGCGTGCGCGGCAGGGTGCGGAAGAGCTTCACCAACAGTGGGTCGATCCGCTTGGCCACGTCGCGGTAGGCGACGAGCAGTTCGTCGCCGGTTTTGTAGAAAAACTTCGGGGCTTTGCGCAGGTGGGCGAAGAACTCCGTGAGCGTCCCTTTCCACCCGACCGGCTGCATGACTTTTTCCATCTCCGCGCGTATGCGCGCGACCTCTTTCAAGCCGATCTCGTGAATCTGTGCGGGTGTCAGATCGGTGGTCGTGTGCTCGCGCGCGAGAAACGTGTAAAGCGCGCCGCCGTCCGGTTGCTGCCACGCGCCGACGGCGTCGTAGCACGCCGGCAGATACTCGGTTTCCAGGAATTTTTTGAACTCCGTGAACGCCGGCACCACGCCGTTCGCGACCGATTTGCGCGCGGCGTCGCGCAGCCGCTCCGCTTCGGCCGGCGCGATGCTGGCGGGGATGCGCTTGAACGGTTTGAAAAACCCGCTCGCTTCCGGGTCGCTGACAATCTGCTTCGCCACCTGCGCCGGGACGCGGCCCATGACGATCTTGGATTGGAGCGCACGCGCCTTGATGCCCTCGCGCATCAGCGCGGTGACTTGCGCGAGACGCGCGGGAAATTTTTCGATCCGCGCCAGCCAGTCCTGATAATCCTTGATCGTATCGAACCGCAGCGATTCGCCGACGTTGTCGTCAAGCTGTGGTCCGCCGAGTTGGTTCACCGGCAGCAAGAACTGGCGGAAGCGGTGGCCTTCGATGCGGTTTTGCAACTGCTTCGTGTAAAGGTCGAAGTTCAACTGCTCCGCGGGCGCGAGCGCCTGCCGGCTGATCGTCCCAAGCCGCGCGAGCGCCTCCTTGTCGTGGGCGTGCTGGCGCTCGATGGCGTCGAGCGTTTCGTCACCCCAGCGGTCATTGAAACGCCGGTCGCCGAGGTGCGACGCCCAGACGGGGTTTTGTTCCATCGTCCAGTTCCATTCCGCGCTCAGAAAGTCGGCGAAGGTCTTGGACGCATTGGGATCAAGCGCGGCAGCACGGAGCGGCGCGGCGGCAAACAGCGCAGTGGTCACCCACGCGAAGGCAATAGCAAAACGAGAGGGAAGCATCTTCATGGGATCGGAGGGAAAGCGAGCAGGGCCGGAGAATCTAGCGTCGCTGCGCGCACGAAGGAAGAGCGGAAAACGACGATGCGCGCAATCCGGCTTGCCCGCGAGGCCGGGTTCCGATTACAACGCCTTCGTCCCAACCGATGCCCGCCGCTGCGTTCCGCCTCCGCCCAGCCACCGCGGACGACGTGCCGCTCATCCTCACGCTCATCCGCGAGCTCGCCGAGTTCGAGCGCCTCCTGCACGAAGTCACCGCGACCGAGGCGGGGATGCACACGCAACTTTTCGGGCCGCGACCGAACGCCGAAGTCCTCCTCGCGGAAGAAATCGCCACCGGGGCGCCGGCCGGGCTGGCGTTGTTTTTCCACAACTTTTCCACCTTCCTCGCCAAGCCCGGCATTTATCTCGAAGACCTCTACGTGCGCCCGGCGTTTCGCGGTCACGGTCTCGGCCGCGCGCTGCTCGAAAGGCTTGCCCAAATCGCGGTCGAACGCGATTGCGGACGCTTCGAGTGGGCCGTGCTCGATTGGAACGAAGGCGCGATTGGCTTTTACAAAAAGCTCGGCGCTCGCGTGCTCGACGACTGGCGCATTTGCCGCGTCACCGGCGACGCCCTGCGCACGCTGGCGGCCGGGAAAGAGCCGCTGCCGCCGGTGGCTGATGTTGCTACTCCCGCGGTTGTCCCTGCGCGATGATGCCACCTCCGCGCCACCCCTCGCCGCTGCCAGCATCCTGGCGCGCGGCGGTGTGTGTCGCAGCGTCACTCTCCCTGGTCTTCTCGTCCAACGCAGGGTCGGCTCATGAAGGAGAAGAAAACGTGACCCACCGCGGGCGCGCCGGCGACACCGTGCCGCGGTTGAGTTGGTTTTATCGGGTGCGCGCTGACCTCATCCGCGCGGCCAATCCGCAGT
>CAXTRS010000532.1:0-2842 GCA_964246635.1 uncultured Chthoniobacterales bacterium
GACTAATTCGATAAACCGGTAAAATCTGCGTCCGAGTGCGTCGGCGAATTCGAGCAGTGCGGCTGCGGAGGCCGCGTGTTCGGCATGGCAGTCGAGCACGTAACGCAGGTGCTCCTCGGTTTCATCCAAGGAGGCTTTCGCGTAGGTCAGGAAGCGAAGATATTCCGCCTTGTAGCGCCGCCGCCCGTAGCCCTCGACGAGATTTGCGGCAACGGATTTCGCTGCCCGGCGCAGTTGGCTGCCAGTTTCGTAAAGTTCGTATTTCGGCAGTTGCAAACTCAGGCGATGGGCCGTTACGCCCAACTCGTGCGCCAAGTGATAGATCTTCAGTTCCCGGTAACCCCTGCCCCCGCTTGCCAGCCCTTCTTCACGCACCACTAACACCTCATCCTCGTCATCAGAATCAAATTCATCCAGCGTTTTTACAACCCGCAACCCGCAACCCGCAACCCGCAACCCGCAACCCGCAACCCGCAACGCACCAATTTTCCGCCGGGACGACTAAAACCGCCCCCGGCTGCGTTGTAAACAGTATGCCCAATACGTCCGCCAAACTCGCCGACGCCGCGCTGGAAAACAGCGTCGAAAAGAAAGCGCTCCAGATCAATCTCGACGCCCTGAAATACGGCACGTTTGCCGAGATCGGTGCGGGCCAGGAAACCGCGCGACAATTCTTCCACGTCGGCGGCGCCAGCGGCACCGTGGCCAAGACGATGTCGGCCTACGATATGACGTTTTCCGACGCCATCTACGGCCCGACGCCGCGCTACGTCAGCCGCCAGCGGCTGACCCAGATGCTGGAATACGAATACAAGCTGCTGCTCGAACGCCTGGCCGACAAACGGGCGGGGCGCACAGCGTTTTTCGTCTTCGCAGCTACGGTCGCCACGAAGGCGTATAACCGACCCACAGAAGGTCACGGCTGGCTGGGCGTCCACTTCCAGGCGCACCCGCGCGCGGAGCCCGACCAGATCATCATTCACGTCCGCCTGCTGGACAAGGAAAGCATCCAGCAACAAGAGGCGCTCGGCATCATTGGGGTGAATCTCATTCACGGCGCGTTCTACAACTACGCGAACCCGGAAACCCTCATCGGCTCGCTGCTCGACAGCCTGACACCGGGCCGCATCCAGGTGGACATGATCAAGTTTTCCGGGCCCGATTTTCATTACATCGACAACCGGCTCATGGCGCTGCAACTCGTCGAGCAGAACCTCGCTGACGCCGTGCTCTTCGGCCCGAGCGGCGAGGTTGATCGGCCCGACGAAGTCATTTATAAAAAGGCCGTGCTCGTCGAGCGCGGCAGCTTTCGGCCGGTGACGCTGACGACGCAAAACATCCTCGACTGCGCGCAGGAGCGCTTCATGCGCGAGGCGAAAGTCAGCGGCGAGGAAGCGATCACGCTGATGGAAATCACGATGCAAAATCTGCTCGCCGGCGGGCAGCTAGATCACAGCGATTTTCTGGATCGCGTCGATGTGCTCGGCAAGCTCGGGCGCACCGTGCTGATCTCGAAATTCGGCGAATATTTCCGGCTCGGCGCCTATCTTTCGCGCTGCACGGACAAGATGATCGCCATTGCGATGGGCATCCCGTCGCTGATCGATTTGTTCCAGGAAAAATACTACACTAATCTCGAAGGCGGCATCCTCGAATCGCTCGGCCGGTTGTTCAAAAACGACCTCAAACTTTACGTCTATCCGATGCTCGATCCGGCCACGGGCGAGATCGTGACGGCGCAAAATCTCAAGGTCGCGCCCAATCTGCAAAACCTCTACGATCACTTGCTGGAGAACCACTTCATCGAGCCGCTCGAGGGTTACAATGCCGAGTATCTCACGATCTTCTCGCGCGACGTGCTGAAGCGCATCCGCACCGGCGATGCGAAGTGGGAAACGATGGTGCCGAAGGAGGTCGCCGAGATGATCAAGAAAGGGCGGCTGTATGGTTACCAGCCGACGGAGAAAGGATGAAGGATGAAGGATGAGGGATGAATACAGAGAGTCCGAACAACGTGCCTCTGCTGTTCTCTGCCTTCATCCTTCATAATTCATCCTTCATCCTTCTCTTCCATGCTCAGCATCCCGGCGATTCATCAGGCGGTTTTGCGTGAAGCCGAGCGCCTCTCGCCGCCGGCGCTCCAGGGGGATTATCTCGATCTCGGCAGCGGCGGCGGGGAGCTCATCGAGCGGCTCTGCCGGCAGTTCGGCGGTCTGCGGCCGTTCGCCTGCGATTACACCGACAAGCTGATGCGGCTCGAAGGGCAGCGCGTCGAAATCGCCGATCTCAACCGCGAACCGCTGCCGTATGCGGACAACCGTTTCGCGCTCGTCACTTGCATCGAAACGATCGAGCACCTCGAACGCTACCGCGAAACCGTGCGCGAGATTTTTCGCGTGTTGCGGCCTAGCGGCTGGGCGATTTTTTCGACGCCGAATATTTTGAACCTCAAATCGCGGCTGCGGTTTTTGACGTTCGGGTTTCCGAATCTTTTCGGTCCGCTCGCGGTGCGCGAGAGCGAGGTGCACGACACCGGCGGACACATCAATCCGGTCGGCTATTTTTATCTCGCGCACGCGCTGCTCGACGCCGGGTTTCGCGCGGAAAGCTTGCGCGTGAGCGTGGATCGCTGGCAACGTTCGTCGCTCGTGCCGCTGATCGCGCTGTGGCTGCCGATCAAGCTCGCCGCGCGGCTGGCGTATCGCCGCGAGGTGGAAAAATTTCACACCATCGACGCGCACAACGCGCCGATCGTGCGCGCGATGAATTCGCGCGATCTGCTGCTCGGCCGCACACTGGTCGTGGCGGCGCAGAAGCCGCCACTGTAGCGGCGGTCTATGAC
>CAXTRS010000533.1:0-2836 GCA_964246635.1 uncultured Chthoniobacterales bacterium
ACACACGCACGCGCGGTGTGCGCCTCACGTCGAGCCGTTCATTTCCTCTGTTCGTTCTGTCTTCGGCGGCTGCCCTCTGGCGCCGCCCTTTCTTGGGTCACTCTTTGCTTTTCCACTTCATCTCATCACTTCATGAAAACTCCTTCCTTCTGCACGCTTGCTTCCCTGCTTCTCCTCACCGCGTTGCCCGCCGCGCGCGCCTGCGACATCTGCGGCTGCTACACGCCGAACCAGGAGCTCAACTACGAACCGTTGCGCCAGCGGCACCGCGGCTTTTACGCGGCGATCGCCGAGCAATACACGTATTACGGCACCGTCCAGCAAAGTGGGCGCGAGGTGCCGAACGTTGCCGACCAATTCGAGCGATCCTCCATCACGCAACTCATCGCCGGCTGGAACATCATCGACCGGCTCGGCGTGCAGGTGAACGTGCCGCTCATCCGGCGCGACTACCAACGGCCCGTCGGCTTCGTGAATGAGCGCGGCAGCGAGAGCGGGCTGGGCGACGTTTCGTTGCTCTTCAACTTCGTCGCCTTCCGCAAGGAGGCCGGCTTCCATCCGTCCGTCGATCCGAATGACAAAAACGCGCCGCCGGCTTCCGCGCTGGTCGCCACCGGCCGCGGCGGGCAGCCGGATTTCACGTTCTCGCTCAACCTCCTCGCCGGCGTGAAATTCCCCACCGGCGACGCCAGCCGCATCAAAGAGGAATTCAACGAAAACGAAGTCGAAGGTGCACCGCCAAGCGGCATTCACGGCCACGACCTCGCGCTCGGCAGCGGCAGCTACGACGCCGTGCTCGGCGCTGGCATCTTTACCCGCTACCGGGCCTGGTTTTTCCAGGCCAGCGCGCAATACACCGTGCGCACCACGGGGCGGTATCATTACCGCTACGCCAACGACCTCTCGTTCGATGCCGGCCCCGGCTATTACTTTCTGCAAAACCGCCGGCTCGGCGCGCTGGGCAACGGCACGCTCGGGTTGCAATTCGTCATCAGCGGCGAGCACAAAAACCGGGACACGTTTCGGGGCGAGATCATGAGCGACACCGGCATCACGACGCTCTATGTCGGCCCGCACCTCGTAGCCGGATTCGGCTCCCGGCTGATCCTGGAACTCGGCGCCGACCTGCCGGTGCTCATTGAAAACACCGCGCTCCAGATCGTGCCCGACTACCGTCTGCGCGCCGGCGCTTCCTACCGCTTCTGAGCACGAAACCTGCGACGCCGAAATGGGCCGTCAGCCGCGACGTTTTGTGAAGACAACCCGCCGCGTGCGACCGAATAGTCAACAGCAGTTCCTATGTCGCTCTCCGAAGAGATCAATGCGCTGGCCCCAGAGCAGTTGTGCAACTATCGCAAGCAACGCTACCACGGCGACGACCAGTGTCTGCCGCTGTCGGCTTTCACCGCCGGCGACCAGGAAATCGTGCGGGAGCTTTACGAGTTTTTACAGACGCTCTTCGCGCTCCTGGATGCCCACGGCGACTCGGCAGCGCCGGCGTCGGACGGTCAATTGACGCGCGCGGAAACTTTTCTGGCTGGCCTGGACGTCGATGCCCTGGTCGGTCAGGCGCGCACTTTCGGCCCCGCCAGCATTGCGGCGAACCCGACTCCGCACATGGCCGAGACGATCCACGATTTGCGCGGCGGCGGGCTCGCGCCCTTGCTCGGGCGGCTGCAACTCGCCCAAGGCCGCGGCTTGGGCGAGGACGGCATGCGGTCGCTGTTTTTCCTGACGCGCGATCACCTCAAAATCATGCGCAACGCCCTGCTCGGGCTCGACGACGCGAAGCGGCAGGAAGACCTCGCCCTCAAGCTGCACAGCATCGACTTCATCGTTGAAAAATGGCAGCGCGCTGTGCTGCACGGGGGGTTGGGCAAAGAGACGCGGATGGAGATCGACTGCGAATTCCACGGCAACATTTCGGAATGCTGCGTGGAATTCGGCGCGCTCGATCGCGTGCTCTACAACCTCATCAACAACGCCTGCCGGCACAGCGCCCGCGAGGCGATTCAACTCGTCATCCTCCCGGTGCCGCCGGCGGAGCCGGAGAACCTGCGCTTCGCGCTGCTCAACCGCGTGAGCGCCGAGGACGAGGAACGGCTCGCCGGCCGGCCGCTGCGCGAACTGTTCCGTCCCGGCGTGTCGAGCACCGGCTCAGGCTTGGGCATGACGGTGGCCGCCGATTTTGTGACGAACGCCTATGGCCTGGCCGATCGCGAAGCCGCGCTCGACGGCCGTTATTTCGGGGCGAAACTCGTGGACAGCCATTTCGTGGCGTGGTTCCACTGGCCGATCGTGCCGGGGATCTGAGGGTTGCTCGCCGGTGAGTGGGTGACGGCTCAATCCGGCGCGCCGAGCACGCGGAAGACTTCGGCGAGTTGCGCGCTCATCGGCAGGTTGAGCGTTTCGCCGCTGGGCAGGCGCTGGCGGAACCAGCGGTTATACGTGTATTCGAGATCGCGCGAGGCGGCCATGTCGGCGAAGGCGCGGTTGACGACCTTGGCCATCTGCGGGTCGTCTTTGCGGAACATCAGGCCGTAGGGATCGTAGGACAAAAATTCGCCGACCACGGTGAGCGTGTTTTGCGCTTTGTTCTGCGCGATGAGGCCGTAGAGCAGCGCGTCGTCGCTCGCGAACGCCTCCGCTTTTCCTTCGACCACCTGCGCGAAAGAATCGGCGTGGTCGCGGCCGGTGATGAGGTTGATCGCGAGATCGAATTTTTCGGACAACCGGCGCATCGCGTCCACGTTCGTGGTGCCCGCGGTGGCGACGACGGTGCGGCCTTTGAGATCGCGGAACGATTGGATCGGCGATCCGCGCTTGACCATGATCT
>CAXTRS010000534.1:0-1532 GCA_964246635.1 uncultured Chthoniobacterales bacterium
CGCGGTGCCGGAACGCGCGCACGCCCCGGAGCGCGAGCACCGCCGCGGCGGCCAGAAAGCCCGAGCCCATCGCCAGGCAAGCCAGCCCGGCGCCGAGCGCGCCCAGCCACCACGGGCGCGAAAACGGCCGGTGCACGCCCAGGCCCCACAATGCGCTGAGAGAAAACAGCAGCAGAAAATAAAATTGGGACTGAAACCCGGCGAGCGTGTTTTCCCAGCCAAAGGGCAGGGTGAAAAAAAGGCCGATGGCGGCGGGGATCGTCCAGCGCGGGACGAGCGGACCGCACCACCGCAGCGCCGCCGCTGCCATGACGAGGGCGATGCCGCCGCAGAGCAGCGTGTTGACGGTCATCTCCAGTTGCGCGTCCCACTGGCCGTTGGCTGCGAAGAGCCCGAGCACGAGCAGGCGGGTCAGGAAAATCCGGTGTTCGTTGTGCGCGTCGAAGAGCGAGGCAAAGCGGAGCCGGCCTTCCAGCCAGGGCTTGATGATGGCAGCGCCCTCCGCGCTCCACTGATCCCAAAATGGCAGCGGCGTCGAGTAGTGTCGCACCAGCCAAAGGCGGGCGCCGAGCACGAGGAGAAACAAAGACACCAAGGCCAGCCAGCCCGGCAGAGACCGGACGGGGCTGGGTTGCCGTCCGGTCTCGGCAGTTATTCGCTGCTGTGGCGCGGCGTGGGGAAACTCCTCGGGGCTCATCGCTTCGCGGAAATGCGCCAGCAGGGTAGCCAAGTGCCGGCGGCTGGCTACTTTCCTTTTCGCGCACTCCACCGGCGCTCTCATGCCGTCGCCTTCCACTCTCGCACCCGATCGTCCCGCCGCCGCTGCCGCCGCGGTTGCGCCGACGGTTCCCGTTGTTGTCCACACCGCGCACCCGGCGGCGAAGCGCGAGCCGTTTTCGCCTCTGGCGATCGGGCGCAACCGCGGGCGGCAGCGCCACCTCATCGATCAGGTCGTTTGAGCCTTCCTCGGCACTCGTCATTCGTCATCCGTCATTCGTCATTTTCCCCCGATGTCCCCCGTCGAAGAGCGCATCGGCTACAAGTTTCGTAACTCGCTGTTGCTCGCGGAGGCGCTGACGCACCCGAGCCTCGCGCACGAGACTCAGCAGCCGCACTTCGACAACCAACGGCTCGAGTATCTCGGCGACGCGGTGATCCAGCTCGTTTTCTCCGAGCACCTCTTCCATCTCTACCCCGACGCCGGCGAGGGCCGGCTCACGAAGTTGCGCGCGCGGCTGGTTTCCGGCGAGGCGTTGCGCTCCTACGCCCAAGGCCTCGAGCTCGGCCGCTTCCTGATGATGGGCCGCGGCGACGAAAACAGCGGCGGCCGTCACCGCGCCTCGACGCTGGCCGACGCCTTTGAGGCGCTCGCCGGCGCGCTCTATCTGGACAGCGGCCTCGAAGTCGCCCGCCGCTTTTTGCTCGCCCAAGCGCAGGTCCGCCTGGCCGAGCTCGACCGCCAGCCGCTCGAAGTGAACCCCAAAGGGCAGCTTCAGGAAATCCTCCAATCGCTACCGTTGCCAACGCCGCTC
>CAXTRS010000534.1:1542-2835 GCA_964246635.1 uncultured Chthoniobacterales bacterium
GTATTGACACTGACAGGGTGGCGTGCTCCCCAAACGACGAACCCCCACCTGCCAGCGCAGTCGCGCCCCTGCCCCGCCGCCGCGGCACGACGGGAGCGACACCCGAAGGCGCGCTGATGCCCCGCAACCCGACTTACGCCATTCTCGCCGCCGCGGGTCCCGATCACGCCAAACGCTTTGTCGCGCAGGTCGAATGGGCCGGCTCCTTGCTCGGCACCGGTGAAGGCCACAGCAAGCAGGGAGCGGAGATCGCGGCTGCCCTGGACGCTTTGCGCAACCGCCGCTGGAGCACGATCACGGCACCGGTGGACGGCGGCGACACGCCGCCGGTGTGAATTCCGAAAATGGCGCAGCGGGCTCCTTCGAGACCGATGGCGACCCATTCGGCTTCGCCAGGCTCAAAGCAGCCCGCTGCCGAAAATCGGGCACAGCCGCGCTTCGCAGAATCGCCACTGACTCCCGCCCACTCGCTCCCCGCAGTAAAGCGGAGCGAGTCGTTTACTCCCAAGTTATTCACAGACCCCGCGATTCCAAGAACCCGCGAATAATTGTGGCGGGTTGCCGGCGGTAAACGGATAATAAAATCAGTAAAACTGCATTGTTCCTGTTTTTACTGATTTTAAGCGGTAAAACCAAGATTTTATTCCCAGGGTTGTTTTCGCGTGGAACCGGCGCGGATGCTTTGTGGAACGCTGGAAGCGAATTTTATTCACAGCCTTAATATGACTGGGTTCTTTGGAGTTAAAGAAATCTCTCAATCCATCTGTCTGTGAAAAACTCCCGTCTGGACGGAAGCTCGGGAGTTGTTGGCAACGAAAGTTATTGTGCGCCGATTCCATGAGCGGGCTCGGCTATCAGGAGAGCGTGCGCTTCGCGGCGTCTCACGGCGAAATGGAGTTGGCGCTGGTTACCGCAGATTTCCGCGCGGTGCTGGGCGGCCCTTGAAACGAGAACGCCGCCAGTCAGTCGCGCGGCTGCACCAAGCGCCGTTTCCAAAGGTGCAGGGTTTCGATGAGCAGATCGAAATCGTCTTCACTCATCGGATAGGGCACCCGGACGACCAGGTTGTTGTCCAAAGGGACGGGCAACTCGCGTTGCGGCGTCGGCGGCTCCGCGGACGATAACGGGTCGCCGGATGCCGGGGAATGGGCGCCGGCGGCCTTTGCGCGCGCGGCTTTCGCCGGCGGGACCGTCGTTTCGCGGTCGTTGACCTCGGGGAACAGGAAGCCGGTCTCCGGCTTGACCGCGGCAGCGGCGACGGTCGGTGGCTTGAGCGCCGAAAGCCCCTTTTTC
>CAXTRS010000535.1:0-2827 GCA_964246635.1 uncultured Chthoniobacterales bacterium
TGTCCGCGGGGGAGGCGGGGGAGCTCGGCTGGCCGCCGGCGGGGGCGGGGCCGCGTCGCACGCCACCAGGAGGCAGGCGACGGCAGGGGCGAAAGCCCGACCGAGCAGAACACACGACGAGGACGACCGCGAGAGGGAGGATTGCATGAACGGGAACGGATTCGGCTGCCGCCCGCTCGGTGCGCGGGCCGATGAATTTGAGGGCTGGGCGCACGCGTTAGATCCCGTCGAAGGCCGAAGGTTCCCGCCGGTTCCCGCCGGGGACAACGGCATCCGCGAAAGCGACGAAAGCGGACTTAAAAAACGGACGGTTTTTGGGCCTTGACGCCGCGGTTTTGCCGGGCATTTTTCCGTCCCTTTCCGCGTGTCGCCGCGGCGGCTTTTCACTGGCGATCACGACCTCGGCTTGCGACGGCCTCGTGGTCCGATCCGTGCTCAAGAGAAGAGGTCGTCCGCAACTTCATTTGTTCTCCCCGGTTGCACCCAAAAATCCTATGTTGTCCATCCCTCGTCCGCGTCGGCTCGGTTCCTCGTTTTTTTCCCGATCTCCGCGGCTTCGCGCCCTCGCTGCTGCCGCCATCGCCCTGGCCTTCCTGGCTGGCATCGCGGCCGCGCCCGATGCCTCCGCGTTGACCGTGTTGCCGCGCGATTTCGACGCGCTGGTCGCGCAGGCGGAGACCGTTTTCAAAGGCACCGTCACCGGCCAGGAAAGCGCCTGGACCGGCGAGGGCCAGAACCGGCACATCGTCACCCGCGTGACCTTCCAGGTGCTGGAAACCTACAAGGGCATCGCGGCCTCCTCACAGACGCTCGAATTTCTCGGCGGCACCGTGGATGACAAGACCCTCCTTGTGCCCGGCATGCCGAAATTCAGCGTGGGCGAAACCGCTGTGCTCTTTGCCGTCGGCAACGGTCAGCAAATCTGCCCGCTGGTCGGCGCTTACCAAGGCCGCTTTCAGGTGCGCCGGGATGCCACCACCGCGCGCGAGCACATTTACACGCACGACGGCCGTCCGGTGACAGACACCGCGCGCATCGGCGCCGAGACCGCTGCTGTCACCGCGGACGCCCGCACCGGCAGCACACGAGCCGCCGGGCAACCTGCCTTGCTCGCCGACACGTTTCGCGAGCGCATCATCGAAACCTTGCGCGAGCGCCGGGCGCGCAACCTGCCCGAGGTCGCGCGCGAAGAATAAAGTGGGTTGGAATGGGTTAGAAGAACCTCTGGTCCGCAGAACTATTTTTTTGTTGTATATGACTCCCAACGCCTTCTCTTCCACTGCCACCGCCGTGAACGCGCCTCTACGCCGGGTCGCTGGCCGCCGGCTCTTGTCCGTTGTTCTCGCAGCGTGGCTCGTCGCACTGCTGCTGCTGTTGTTGCCGCTGCTCGCGCCCGCCACGCACGCCTACGTGCTCGAAGGGCCGCGCTGGCCGAACAACAAGACCATCACCATGACGCTCGGTCTGGGCACGCCGAACCGCACCCTCTCGGATGGCGCGACGGATTGGAACCCCATCGCGCAGGAAGCGCTGAACATTTGGAACGGCTATCTCGGCAGCGGCGTGCGCTTCGCGGGGCAAGCCGCCGGCACGCAGACTGGCGTGCAGAGCGACAACGTCAACACCGTGTATTTCGCCGCCAACATCTACGGCAAGGCGTTTGGCGGCAGCACCCTGGCGGTAACGACCTACTTCTACTCCGGCAGCACGATCTCGGAGGCCGACGTGGTGTTTAATAACACCAAGGCCTTCGACTCCTATCGCGGCGCCCTGCGGTATGACTCGCGCGGCGTGTCGGTCCCCGAGCTCAAGCGGGTCGCCGTCCATGAGTTTGGGCACGCGCTTGGGTTGGATCACCCGGACGAAGCCGGCCAGTCGGTGACGGCCATCATGAATGCCCGCATCAGCAGTCTGGAATCCCCGCAGTCCGACGACATCGCCGGCTTGCAGGCAATCTACGGCGCGCCAACTACGCCGCCGAGTTCTTCGCACCCGGCTTTCTTCACCGGCGAGGAGCCGCTTTCCAACGGCGTTTACTACCTGGCGTTTCCCGGCAACGGCAACATCTTCGGCTACTACACCTATTTTTCCGATCCGCACTATCTCTACCACTTCGACATGGGCTACGAGTATGTCGTCGCTGCGGCGGACGGGAGTTCGGGACTCTATCTCTATGACTTTGCCAGCAACTCATGGTTCTACACCAGCCCGAGCTTCCCGTTCCCGTATCTGTATGACTTCACCCTGGGCGCGACGCTCTACTACTTCCCGACGAACAACAACCCGCAGCGCTACACCACGGGGCCGCGGTATTTTTACAATTTCAAGATCGGCCAGGTCATCATGAAATAGGGCGGGGTTTTCGACTTTGGCGGTCAACTCTCTTGTTATCCCGTCCACTGCTTCCAGCCGGGCAAGATCGGGCGATGTCGTTCGCTCCTGGCTGATAGTCTTTGTCGTTCTGGCGACATGTTTCCCTTGGGGAGATACATGCGCTTTCGTGTGACAGTGGCGCCGGAAAGGACGCGTGTTCACAACCACCGGCTTTTGGTGTCCGGCATGAGCATGAACGTGTTGCCGGTTGCGATGGAATAAGCGGCGGCGCGAAGTCCTCGGGGACGGAAACATACGACGCTTTTTTTCGCGCCGGACGTATTACCAGAAGTGAGTCTTTCGCCGCTTTCCATTCCCCCGCGCGTGGTCGTCGTCACCGGTGCCAGCGCGGGGCTGGGGCGGGCGATTGCGCGGGAATTTGCGGAGCGCGAGCCAGGCGTGCGGCTCGGACTGCTGGCGCGCGGGCGCGAGGGGCTGGCGGCGGCGCGCCAGC
>CAXTRS010000536.1:0-2820 GCA_964246635.1 uncultured Chthoniobacterales bacterium
GGAGGAATCATGGAATCAGAAAAGTTGTGGGTTGCGGGTTGCGGGTTGCGGGTTGCGGGTTGCGCGCGCTTGCCTTCCTCTCTGTCATCCTGAGCTTGTCGAAGGACCTCTTGCTGATTTCTGCTGGGGCGTCTCTCGCGCATTCGAAGTCCAAACGAAATATCAGGAAGAGGTCCTTCGACTGCGCTCGTGCCTCGCTCCGCTCAGGATGACAAAGAGGACGACGCGCGCAACCCGCAACCCGCAACCCGCAACCCGCAACCCGCAACTCAAAACGCTTTCGCCAGCGCGCAGAGATCGGGCACAACCAAGTCGGGTTCGAGGTCCCAGGGATCATAGATTTTGTCCGGCCCGCGTTGCACCCAGGCGGCACGCAGGCCCGCGTGCTTCGCGCCGAGCACGTCGAACGGATTGCTCGAAATCACCCACGTTCGGTCCGCCGGACCGCCCAGCCGCGCGAGCAGATATTGATACACGTCGGGATCAGGCTTGAACGTCTGCCGGTCATCGACGCTGACAAAATCCTCCACCAACTCGTAGAGCCCCACATTGCGCAGCAGCGGCCGGGTGTTTTTCTCCGGCCCGTTGGAAAACGCGACGAGGCGGTGCTGCTGCGCCTTGAGCGCGAGCAGCCCATCGGCGGCGTCGGGGAAGGCTGGCAGGTGCTGATACTGCGCGATCATCGCTTCCTCTTTTTCCTTCGACAATTCCACGCGCAGCGAGCGCGCCGTATAAACGAGCGCCTGCCGCGTGCAGACGCCAAAGTCTTCGTAGCGCCGCATCAGCCCGCGCCGGAAAGAGTATTCGATCTGTTTCTCGCGCCAAAGCTCCGCAAAGCGTTCTGCGCGCTCACCGACAAACGGCCGCAAGTGCTCGCTCATCGCGTAGGGATTGACCAGCGTGCCGTAAATGTCGAAGCCGAAAAATTGGGGGGGCATGACCGAGTATTTGGGCTGGGCTATCAATCCGCTTATTCGGCGGCACCCGCCGCCGAAGACGGCTCGTCCGACTCCGATTCCGCGTCCTCTTCATTCGCAGCCTCCTCCCCAGTTTGAGGCTGTATGCGTTTGAGCAACGTCAGCGCAAACCGCGCCGCTTCCGCCGCGCCAGCCTCGCCGACGCGAAACGTCGCCACCGGCACTCCGGCGGGCATCTGCACGATGGAAAGCAGCGAGTCCAGGCCGTCCAGCGCGCGCGAGCGCACGGGCACCCCGAGCACGGGCAAGTTCGACAGCGCGGCTGCCATGCCGGGCAGGTGCGCCGCGCCGCCGGCGCCCGCAATGAGGCAGCGCAACCCGCGCGATTCCGCGGAGTAGGCGTAGGAGAAAAGCAGGTTCGGCGTGCGGTGCGCGCTGACGACCATTTTTTCAAACAACACGCCGGCCTCGTCGAGCACGCGTGCCGCCGCCGCCATGGTCGGCCAGTCGGACTCGCTGCCCATGATGATGCCGACCAGCGGCTTCGGCCGCCGGTGCATGATGTGTCGCCGGCCCGGCGGCTGCTGCGGCGGCGGGACTTCGGAAGCTGCGGCCATGCGCGTGCTCTATTACTTCTCCGGGTAAGCTGCGACGGCCTCGATCTCGATGAGCCAATCCGGGTTCACGAGGCTGGCGACACCAAGGGTCGAGCGCGCCGGTTTGGTCGGATTTTCCTTCGTTCCGAAAAATTGTCCGTAAGCCTCGAACCAGCCTTTATAATCGGGCGCGTTGTCCTTCGCTTTATCGACTGTCAGATACACGCGCAGATAAATGACATCGCGCATCGCCAGCCCGCGTTCGTGCAACATTGCTTCGATGCGTTTCAGCGTGCCGACGGCTTGCGTCTTCGTATCGCCGAAACGCTCGCGCGAACCCGCCGCCGCCTTTTCATCGAGCACCGGCGGCACGGTGCCGCTGGTGAAAAACAGCGCCCGCCCCGCCGGCAACGCGACCGCGCTCGAGATCGGCGAGCTCGCTTCGCCGAAAAACTGCACCTCGGTTGGCGGCGGAGCCGCCGAAAGGCCAAGGGCTAAAGGTTGAAGGCTAAAAAAAAGCAAGGCTGCGAACCCAACATAGGTCGAGTCGTAGCACGCGTTGTTTTTCTTGCCGTTGTCGCCAGCAAAACGCGGGATGAACGTAGTCTTCATAATTTTTTAGCCCTTAGCCCTTAGCCTTTAGCCTTTTCCCTCAGCGCGCTCACCACGGCCTTCGCGCTCTCGAACGCGCCGGCCATCCAGCCGCCGAGATAAGTGAGATGTTCGCCGGCGAAATAGAACGGGCCGTCGGGCCGATTGAGAACCGGGTAATACTTCGCGCGCATTTCCTCGTTCCACACCGCCCAGCCGCCCATGCTGTAGGGCACGTGGTTCCAAGAGACCGAGAACGAGTTCTCGAACTCGGCCGCATACTGCGGGTGCAGCTTCGCTCCTTGCGCCAGCGCGTGCGTCTCGCGTTCCGCGGGCGAGAGCTTGCCGACCTCCTCGGCGTCGCGCTCGAAGTGGTAGTAGCCGATGAGCAGCCCGCCTTCGCCGCCGAGATACCCGTTGTTGGGATACATGATCTGCGTGATGTTCTGGTCCGTCCACGAGATGCCGCCGTAGATGCGGTCGTCTTCCTCCCAAAACCGGCGCTTGAACTGCAACCCGATCTTGCCCGTGTGCATGTAAGGCACCGCCGCCACAGCTTCGCGCACCGGCGTGGAAAAATCGGCCGGGATGCCGCGCAGCACGCTGAGCGGAATCGTGCAAATGCAGTAGTCGCCGGCGACCTCGCGCGTCGCCGCCGCGTCGCTGCTGCCGGCGGCCGCGAGGTCCGTCACGACCACGCGCACGCCGCCGCCGGC
>CAXTRS010000537.1:0-2788 GCA_964246635.1 uncultured Chthoniobacterales bacterium
CCCCCACTGCCGGCCTCGTCGATACCCCCGCTCAGACCGCGCTCCGCGAACGGGCTCGCAAAGCCCTCGAACCCTTCGGCGACCCGTATTGGCGCGAGCTCGACCTGCACCGCGCGTATCCCGAAGCCTACGCAAAAGCCTTCGCCAAAAACCGCCTCCTCGCCGCCCTCATCCCCGAGGAATACGGCGGCCTCGGCCTGCCGCTGTCCGACGCCTGCCTCATCGTCGAAGAAGTCAACCACATGGGCGGCAACGCCGGCACCGCGCCAGATGTATATCATGGGCACCCTCCTGCGGCACGGTTCCGAGGAGCAAAAGAAGAAGTGGTTGCCACAAATCGCCAGTGGCGACCTGCGCCTCCAGGCCTTCGGCGTCACCGAACCCAAAGCCGGCAGCGACACCACGAAGATCACGACCCAAGCCGTGCGCGAAGGCGACCATTACGTCGTCAACGGCGAGAAGCGCTGGATCTCCCGCATCCAGTATTCCGAGCTGATGCTCCTGCTCGCCCGCACCAGCCCGCCGAAGGAAAACGACCGCACCTTCGGCCTCTCGACCTTCCTCGTCGATCTGCGCGAAAACAAAGGCGAGATCGACATCCAGCCGATCCGCGTCTGGATGAATAATTTCACCAACGCGCTCACCATCAAGAACCTCAAAATCCCCGCCGAAAACCTCGTCGGCGAAGAAGGCAAAGGCTTCCGCTACATCATCGACGGCTGGAACGCCGAGCGCATCCTCATCGCCGCCGAGTGCGTCGGCGACGGCCGCTGGTTCGTCGAACACGCCTCCGAATACGCCAAGAACCGCGAAGTCTTCGGCCGCCCCATCGGCCAGAACCAAGGCGTCCAATTCCCCATCGCCCGCAGCCACATGATGGTCGAAGCCGCCGACCTCATGCGCCGCCAGGCCAGCGCCCGTTTCGACGCCGGCCAGAAGTGCGGCGCCGAAGCCAACATGGCCAAGCTCCTCGCCAGCGAAGCCTCCTGGCAAGCCGGCAACGCCTGCATGGACACCTACGGCGGCAACGGCTTCGCCGCCGAACACGACGTCGAACGCAAGATGCGCGAGACCCGCCTCTACCAGGGCGCCCCCATCAATAACAACCTCGTCCTCTCCTTCATCGCCCAACACGTCCTCGGCATGCCGCGGTCGTTTTAGATTCACAGCCGATCTGCGACGCCTTCCACAGTCGTCGTCTCCTTCAACTTCCGCACAACACCCGGATTGTTCTCACTATCTCGTTAGGCAAGCAGTGCCTGAAAACCAGCCTGGACGAAGTGATGATCACCGGTCAAGGCGACCTTGATCCCTTCATCTTCCATGACGAGGAAAGAGGTGCAATCGGTCAACGACCAGTCCTTGTCCGAACGCGCGGCAAACCTTTGCAAACCGCGCTCCAGCAGCAAGGAGTCGAGCGCGACGATGGTCATGCGCGGACTGGCTCGCATGCCCGCCACCAGCGCGACGAAGTCGGCGTGATCCCGCGCGCGAGCACAAGCGTTGCCCAACTCCAGCAGGATGAACTCCGTCGTCACGATCCGCCCGGGTCGCTGGGCGGCCGTCAGAGCGCGGGCGTGCGCCGGATCGTCCGCGCGGAGCAGCGCGAGGTAGAAAAACGTGTCCGCGAAGACCGCCACGCTCACGGCTCCTTGCGCGGCTCGCCGCCAACGTAGTGGCCATGATTGAGTGCGTAGTCTGCCGGCCAGTCAGGACGCGGTTTAGCGAGCTGGAGCACGGCAGCCAAAAAAGGATCCTCCGCCGGCGTCACCGCCCGCAGCGTGACCTCGACCTCGGCTCCCTCGGGCAGCGCGGCCTCGGGCGGCAGGACGATCACGCCGTTCTGCACTTTGCCCAGATAGCTCATTAGGAGGGTTTTCGTCCAAAGCACGGCGGAAGGCAAGCGATGGAGCAGACTTCGTAGCTAATCAATTTCCAGAATCGAACGCGAAACGTCCACGGGCCGGGTTCGCCGCCGCGTCGAGGCTCGCAGAGACCGCGCGCATGACGACTGGCCCAAGGCCGGGCGATTTTGTGCTGGACTGCGGCCGGGTCATGTGCCAGAGTTGGGTCCTAACCCCGATCCTGTCATGCCCTTCCACTACCTCATCAAACCCGGCGCCCCCGGTTCCAACAATCCCTTCAGCGCGCGGGCCAACCCGCAGGAGACCGTCGAAGCCGACGAATTCCTCGCCGACATCGCCACGCGCGCCGGCGCCGAGCGCGCCGCCGTCGAGAAAGTCCTCCGCGCGCTCTTCGACTCCATCATCGGCTTCGGGCGCGAGAGCCGCCCGGTCGCGGCCACGCTCGAACTCTTCCGCGTCATCCCGGTGGCAGGCGGCTCCTACGCCACGGCCAGCCCCGACGACAACGCCATCCGCAAGACCTGCGGCTTCTCGCTCCAGCCGCTGCCGGCCGTGCGCGCCGCCTTCCAGGAAGGGCTCGCCTTGGAGAAGGACGGCCAGGTCGGCGTGATCGTCCCGGTGCTCGACAGCGTCGCCGCCATGCCCGGCAAACAGGCCAACAAGTATCACCCCGGCGGCGGCCTAGAAATCCGCGGCAGCCACCTGCGCTCCTCGAATCCCGACGAGACCCCGAGCGCCACGCTCACCAACCCCGACGGCAGCAGCCCCGTCACCCTCCTCGTGCTCGACGCCTCCAACCGCCGGGCCACGGTCGCCGTGCCCGCCGGTGCGCTCACGGGCGCGAAGATCCTCAAATACAGCGACGGCGAACACACCGTCCAATACGCTACCCAGCTCACGCCCATTTGACCCGCCGCCTACCC
>CAXTRS010000538.1:0-1825 GCA_964246635.1 uncultured Chthoniobacterales bacterium
CTGCAGGCGCGCCCGGGCGGAGACCCGCGCGAGCGAGGCGCGCCTGCAGCTCGCGCTCGACGCGGCGGGCATGGGCACTTTCGTCTGGCACCCCCAGGAAGATCGCACCGAGCCGGACGCCCGCATGCTCGCGCTCTTCGGCCTGCCCCCGGATGGGGCGCTGACGCTCGCGAAGGCGCTCGCCACGCTCATCCATCCCGAGGATCGCGCGCGCTACGCCGCGGCGGTGGCGCGCGCCCCCGATCCCGCGGGCGACGGCACGTTGGGCGAGGAAATTCGCATCCGCCGCGCCGTTGACGACGCGGAGCGCTGGATCGCGGTGACCGGCCAGACGATTTTTGAAGGCCAGCCGCCGCGTGCCGTGCGCATGTCCGGCGTCTGCGCCGACATCACCGAGCGCAAAGGCGCGGAGGAGGCCCTGCGCGCGAGCGAGGCGCGGCTGCGGGCGCTGGCGACGAATTTGCCGGGCGGCGCGGCGTTCATCGTCGATCGCGAGTTGCGCTACGTGCTCGCGGATGGCGAGGCGTTGCACGATGCCGGCCTGCAATCGTCGGATCTCGAAGGCCGCACCGTGCCGGAGGCGCTGCCGCCGGAGATCGCCCCGCACCAGGCGGAAAATTATCGCCGCGCGCTGGCGGGCGAGCCTTTTGAAATCGAGCATCGCGAGCGCGGCCGCGATTACGTCACGCGCGGCGTGCCGCTGCGCGACGCGCAGGGCGGGATTCCCCTGGCGCTCGCGCTTTCCTACGACATCACCGCGCGCAAGCGCGGCGAAGAAGCACTCCGGGATTCGGAGGCAAAATACCGCACGCTCTTCGAGCTGGTGCCCGTGGCCGTGGTGCTCTGCGACGCGGCGGGTGTGTTGCAGGAATTCAATCGCCCGGCGGTGGAGCTGTGGGGACGCACGCCGAAGCGGGGCGATCCCGCGGAAAGGTATTGCGGCTCTTTCCTCATCCGCGACCGGCACGGCAGGATCGTGCCGCACGACCAGTCGCCGATGGCCCGGGTGATGCGAGGCGAAAAGTTGGAACCGGGCGACCTGGAAGGGATGGTCGAGCGGCCGAACGGCACGCTGCGCCACGTCGTGCTCAGCATCGAGGTCTTGCGCGACGAGAGGGGCGCGGTCGCCGGGGCGATCAACTGCCTCTACGACATCACCGAGCACAAGGCGGCAGAGGAAGCTTTGCGGACCGGTGAAGAGCGCTTCCGCATCGCGCTGGAAGCCGCGGAGATGGCGGCGTGGGATTACGACACCACGCGCGACCGGGTCATCTGGAATGTGCAGCACTACCGCCTGCTCGGCCGCGAGCCGGACGGGCAGCCGCAGCGGGCGCAGGATTTCCTCGACGCCGTGCATCCGGACGATCTCGCGCTGGTGACCGAGCGGCTGCGGGTGGCCGTGGAGGAAACCGGCGTCTATCGCGCGGACTTCCGCATCGTGCGGGCCGACAACGGCGCCGTGCGCTGGATGAGCGGCTTCGGCCGCGCGGTGGACCGGACTGGCGAAACGGTGACGCGCATGATCGGCGTCATGTTCGACACGACGGAGCAGCGCGCGGCGGAGGAAAAACTCGCTGCCGCGGAGGAGCGCCTGCGCCTCGTGGTGGACAGCGCGCTGGAGCACGCCATCATCAGCCTCGACCTGGAGCGCCGGGTGACGAGCTGGAATCCCGGCGCCGAGAGCATCATCGGCTACACGACGGCGGAGATGCTGGGACAAACCGGCGACACGATTTTCACGCCCGAAGACCGCGCTGCGGGAATCCCCGCGCGCGAAGCCCAGGAGGCGCTCGAGCGCGGCCACGCGAACGACAATCGCTGGCAG
>CAXTRS010000538.1:1835-2764 GCA_964246635.1 uncultured Chthoniobacterales bacterium
CGCAAAGACGGGTGCCGCTTCTGGGCGAACGGCGCCATGCTGCCGATGCGTTCGCGGCCCGATGGGGAGATCATCGGATTCGTCAAAATCCTGCGCGACGAAACCGAGACGCAATACGCCCGGGAAGCGTTGGAAGGCAGCCGCAGCGCGCTGCTCGACGCGCTGCAGGAAACCGAGCGCGCCCGCGCCGAAGCCGAGGCCGCCGGCCGCGCGAAGGATCATTTCCTCGCCGTGCTCTCGCACGAGCTGCGCACGCCGCTGACGCCGGTGCTGATGGCCACGCACACGCTCGCGCGGCGCCGCGATTTGCCCGAACCAGTGCGCGAAGCGCTCGACATGATCCGCCGCAACGTGCAGCTCGAAGCGCACTTCGTGGACGACCTGCTCGACGTGACGCGCATCGCCCGGGGCAAAATGGAAATCGTGCGTGCGCCGACCGATCTGCACGCCGCCATCGAGCACGCCGTGGAAGTTTCGCGACCCGATCTCGAAGCGAAAAACCAGCGGCTCACCGTGGCACTGGACGCCAGGGAACACCGGCTCGACGGCGACGCGCTGCGGCTCCAGCAAGTGGTTTGGAACCTTTTGAAAAACGCCGCGAAGTTCACGCCCGAAGGCGGCGAAATCGCGGTGCGCACGTGGGACGACGAGCCGGGCCGCCGCGTGGTGCTCGAAGTTTCCGACACCGGCATCGGCATCGCGACGGAAACGCTATCGCGCATCTTCGACCCCTTCGCGCAGGCGAGCGCGGCGATCACGCGCGAGTTCGGCGGGCTCGGTCTCGGGCTGGCGATTTCCAAGGCGACCGTGGAGGCGCACGGCGGAGAAATCCGCGCGGAAAGCGCCGGATTGAAACGCGGCGCGACGTTTCGCGTTTTCTTGCCGCTGCTTCTGACGCCGGAGTGAAGAACGAATTTTCAGGGATTTCC
>CAXTRS010000539.1:0-2430 GCA_964246635.1 uncultured Chthoniobacterales bacterium
CGACGCGATCACCGTGGCCGCGGAGCTGACCCGCGCCGGCGACCTGGCCCGCGTGGGGGTTGGCGCGCGGGCGCAGCGGCGACGTGCCGATTCACTTGCACCCGCGCTACCGCGAGCGGCTGCGCGGCGGCTGGCTTTTCCTGCCCGAGCTGGCGTATCGCGGGCGCGCGGCGCTGTTCATTGATTACGCGCACCGCCACGAGATGCGTGTCGCCGTGATTTTTCACGACGCCATCCCGATCCAGCATCCCGAGATGGTCCCGCCGGGATTGCCCGCGGATCACGCCGACTACATGCGCGCACTCAGCCGCGCCGATCTCATCCTGCCCAATTCCGAGGCCAGCGCCGAAGGCTGGCGCGAGTTCATCGAAAAAGAAAAACTCCCCTCGCCGCCCGTGCGCGTCTGCACGCTGGCGAGCGAGATTCCCGGCGCGGAGCGGGTGCGGGTTGCGTGTTGCGAGTTGCGGGTTGAATAAACGGCGATTGACGTTGCCTCCGATTCTTCGTCGACTCGCAACTCGCAACCCGCAACCCGCATCCTCTGCGTTTCCACCATCGAGCCGCGCAAGAATCACCGCGCGCTGCTCGCGGCGTTCGACCTCGCGGCGGCGCGGCGGCCGGATTTGAATTTGAAGCTTGATCTCGCCGGCGCGCCCTATGTTGGGTCAGACGATTTGATGGACGTGGTGCGCGCCGCCATGCACCGACACCGCGGCGCGGTGCACTGGCACGAAAAGGTCGAACACAGTTTTCTGCGCCAGCTTTTCGCGGCGTGCGATTTCACGGTTTATCCGTCGCTGGTCGAAGGCTTCGGCCTGCCGGTGATCGAGAGCCTTTGGTTCGGCCGCCCGTGCATCTGCGCGAACTTCGGTGTCATGGCCGAGAACGCCGCCGGCGGCGGTTGCCTGACGACGGATGTGCGCGATCCGAAGGCGCTCGCGGAAGCGATGCTGCGGCTCGCCGGTTCGCCGGAATTACGCAGGAAACTCGTTGCCGAGGCCGTGAGTCGTCCGCTGAAATCCTGGGCGGAATACGCCGAGGAGGTGATCGTGGCGATGGCGGCGGCGGGCGATAAGTGATGAGTTGCGCGGCGCGTCTTTCTCCAGCCCCGGCAGGGGCGGAAGAGCCCTAGCCCACGGCGTGAGCGGTGGGTAGGCTTGATGAGAGATACCAGCCCCGGAGGGGCGTAAGAACGAGGGTGTCGCGGCGAGCGCTGATCCACACGCGGCTGTTCTTACGCCCCTGCCGGGGCTGGATTGCCCTTTCCTCCCATTCCCACGGCTCGCGCCGTGGGCTATTTTCTGCCGCCCCTGCCGGGGCTGAAACCGGAGACAATCGCGACCCAGAATCCACAACTCGTCACTGGTCACAGGTCACTCGTCATTCGCTTTGAATCTCCTTCTCTCCCGTCCCGATCGCGTCGGCGACGTCATCATCACGACGACGCTTTTCGCGCCGTTGCGCGCCGCGCTCGGCTCGGACGCGCGGCTTTTTTTTGCGGCGCAGGAAACCATGCGGCCGTTGCTCGAAAGCCATCCGCTGCTCGACGGCTTCATTCCGCTGACGCCCGACCGTCGCGCGCTGACCGCGGCGTTCCGCGCCTGCCGCGCCGACGCGCTCGTGCATCTGCACCCACACACGGACGCCCAGCTCGCGGGCCGCGCGGCGGCGATACCGAGACGGGTCGGCTACCGACACCGTTGGTGGCTCGACCTGCTCACGCTCACCGATCGCCTGGACGACGACCGGCGCGCGGGCGCGCGGCACGAAGCGGAATACAACTTTGACCTCCTCGCACCGCTCGGGCTCGACGGGCGCGCGCCGCCGCTCGCGGACTTGCGGCCGAGCGTTCATCTCGTCGAATCCTGCCGCCAATCGCTCGATCAGAAATTGCGCGCCGGCGGTTTCGACGATCCCGCCGCGCGGCCGTTCGTCGTGCTAAACCCCGCCGCGCATTCGCCCACCGTGCGCTGGCCCGCGGCGCGTTTTGCCGCGCTCGCCGAACGCATCCGCGAAGAACTCGCGCTCGGCGTCGTCCTGATCGCCGGCAGCGCCGACGACCTCTCGATCCTCGAAATCCGCCGCCGGCTCGCCACGCAGATTGCCGCCGGCGACGTGCTCGACCTTTCCGGCCAGACAAATCTCGCCGAGCTCGGCTGGCTGCTGCGCGCGGCACGGGCGCTGGTTTCGCGGGATACAGGCCCGAGTCACCTCGCCACGGCCGTGGGCTGCCCGCTCGTGCAGATTTTCGGCCGCCTGGAGCCCATCTATGGGCCGGGTCGTTGGCGGGCGCTCGGCGAGCCGGAACGCATCGTCGTGGTGCGCGGCCGGCCGGGCGAGCGGCGGCGCTGGGAATCGCCGCGCGCCTACTGGCAGCGGGGCTTCGAGCCGGTCGAGGTCGAGGAAGTCCTTGATCGCCATCTTCTTGGC
>CAXTRS010000539.1:2440-2756 GCA_964246635.1 uncultured Chthoniobacterales bacterium
GACCAGCTGGGCGAGGCGGCGGTGAACCGGGCGTTGCGCCGGCTGCTGGCGGCGTCGGCGGCCTGAGAATTTCGTATCGTCAAATCCCGTCGCGCGGCCTAGCGTGGGCCGCCGATGATGCAACGATGCGCGCTGCTCGCGGTTCTTTTTTTCTGGGGCGGGGGAGTGTTGGCAACGCTCGCCCAAGTAACGATCACGCCGGTGGGCGACGAGCCGCTGGTGCGGATCGATCCGCGCGCGCCGGATAACGGTGTCAACATCCGCCGCGCTCCGCCGGGCGACCCGCCGGGTGGCGGCGAGGGCAGGGGAGATACTT
>CAXTRS010000540.1:0-2750 GCA_964246635.1 uncultured Chthoniobacterales bacterium
GGTCTCCTCCGAAATCGCCAGTCAGGGGCTGAATTGGGATGACCCAGGCGCGGCGTGTTTGTTCGGCGACGGCGCGGCGGCGTTCATCGTCGAGGCGGCCGCGCCGGGCGAACGCACCGGGCTGCTCGCCAGCCGGTTCGAGACGTGGAGCGAGGGCGCGGACTTTTGCGCGGTGGCCGGGGGCGCGCAGAGCCAGCCGCCGTGGACTTACGCGCCGGAGCGTCACGAGGATTTCCTTTTCCGCATGGACGGCCCCGCCGTGCACCGGCTGGCGATGAAAAAACTGCCCGGCCTCGTGGAACGCTGCCTGGCGGACGCCGGCGTCGCGCTCGCGGACGTGGACGCCGTGGTCCCACACCAAGCCGGGTTGGGTCCGATCCGCTTGGTCGAACGCCGGCTCGGGCTGGCGCCGGGGCGCATGGTCATCACGATCGCGGAGCACGGCAATCTCATCGCCGCGTCGATCCCCGTCGCGCTGCATCTGGCGCGGGAACGCGGGCAGGTCCAGCCGGGCAGCCGTGTGCTGTTGCTGGGGACTGCGGCGGGCTACGCGCAGGGCGCGATGCTCTGGCAGATGTGAGTGAACGCCGCTGCCGCCATGCCATCGCAAGGAGAGAGACGGCGTGTCCTCGTCACCGGCGCCACCGGTTTTCTCGGCGGCGCCGTCTGCGCGGAACTGCGCGCCGCGGGCGGCTGGGAAGTCACGGCGACCGGGCGCGATCCGGCGAAGGGTAAGCGTGTCGCGGCGGACCGTTTCCTGCCCGCGGACCTGGCGGACGATGGCGCCGCGGCGCTCTTGGTTCGCGATCAGGAAGCGATCATCCACTGCGCCGCGCTGGCCTCGCCTTGGGGTCGGCGGGAAGCGTTCGAGCGCGCGAATGTCGGGGCGACGCGGGCGCTGTTGGAAGCTGCGGTGACAGCGGGAAGCGTGCGCCGGTTTGTGCACATCTCGACGCCGGCGATCCATGCCGAGTTCGCCCATCGCGAAGGCTTGACCGAGACCTCGCCGCTGCCCGTCCGGCCGATCAACGATTACGCCCGCACCAAGCTCGCCGCCGAGCGCCTGGTGCTGGCCGCGGCGGACCGACTCGAAGTCGTCGTCCTGCGCCCTCATGCCCTCTTCGGGGTTGGCGACACCGTCTTGCTGCCGCGGCTCGTGCGCGCCGCAGAGCGGGGCCGGCTGCCGGTGATCGGCGACGGCCGGGCGCGCACGGATTTGTGTTGTGTGGAAAACGCCGCGCTCGCCTGCCGGCTGGCGTTGGAAGCCGACGCCGGCCGGGTGCGCGGCGAGGCGTTCAACATCGCTAACGACGAGCCGGTCCCGTTGTGGGAAACGCTCCGCGAGTTCCTGCGCGCCGCCGGGCTGCCGGGGCCGCGGGGGCGGGTGCCGTTCCCCCTGGCGTGGGTCGGCGCGGCGCTGGCGGAGGGCTGGTCCCGCGCGGTGTCCGGCAGGGAGCCGGCGATGACGCGCTACGGTGCGGGCGTGCTGGCGTTCAGCCACACCTTCGATCTTACCAAAGCCCGGCAGGTGCTCGGTTACACGCCGCGCGTCTCCTTGCGGGAAAGCTTGGAGCGCACGGCCCGCTGGTGGCGCGAGCAGGAGGGCCGGGAATGATTCAGTTACGGGTCCATTTCTGGCAGGTGGGTTTCTGCCGCGGCCCGGGCGAGATCGCCGCGCGCGGGACGGGCTGGCGGCGGCAACGCTTCCCGGCGCTGGCGACGGCGTTGCGCCATCCCACGCATGGGTGGACGCTGTTCGACACGGGCTACGACGAACGTTATTTCGAGGTGACCCAAAACTGGTCGCACCGTGCGATGGGCTGGGTGCTGCCGGCGGAGCTGCCCGCGGAGGAACGGCTGGAGGTCCAGATGGCCGCCGCCGGGTTGCGGCCCGCGGACGTGCGGCGGGTGATCGTTTCCCACTTTCACCTCGATCACATCGCCGGTCTGCACCGGTTTCCGGATGTTGGGATCGTGTATGCCGAGGCGGCGTGGCAGGCGGTGCGCGGGCTGTCCGGCTTGAGCGCGGCCCGGGCAGCGTTTCACCCGGACTTGGTCAATCGCGGGCAGCTCGAAAACCGCGGCCGGCCGTTGCGGACAGAAGACGCGGAGCCGTGGGGCGAGTTTTCCGAAACGTGGGATTTGTTCGGCGACGACAGCCTGCGCCTCGTGTCGCTGCCGGGACACGCGCCGGGGCAGATCGGCGCGGCCTTTCGCCGGGAGCCGGACGGCCGCCGGGTCTTCCTGATCGCCGACGCCGCGTGGACCCAGGAAAACCTCCGCGACCGCCCGCCGCACCCGCTGGCGAATTTTCTGATCTATGATCGGGTCGCCTTCGCCGACACGATCCGGCGATTGCGCTTTTTCGCCGCCGCAAACCCTGACGCTCTGCTCGTGCCTTCGCACTGCGCGGAGACGCTCGCGGCGCTCCACCAGGCATGAACTTTCCCGGTCTCGAATCCGCGCGCGTTCTCGGGCACTTTCTCGCGGCGCGCCGACGTTTCACCCGGTTTCGTGATCGCGCGGAACTCGTCGCTTGGCAGCGCCGGTGCGTCGCCGCGCACTTGCGCTGGACGGCGCGCCATTCGCCCTTTTACCGCGCTTGGTTCGCACGCACGGGAGCAGACGCCACGAACCCCGGCGCGTGGCCGCGCATGGATAAGGCGACGATGACCGCGAACCTGTCCGCGCTGCTGACTCAACCCATCGATGTGTCCGTCGCTCACGCCTTGACGAGCCGGGCGCTGGCC
>CAXTRS010000541.1:0-2740 GCA_964246635.1 uncultured Chthoniobacterales bacterium
GCCCGGGGCATTCCATGGGCGACAAACGACAGCTTCGCTTTCAGCGTTTGTGCATCCGGCGAGACGCCGGACGTGGCAGGCGGGACGCCCACCCTACCCCGGAACGTCGGCGCCCCCGTTCGCGCCGTTCCCTACGCCGCCAACCGAAACAGTTTCGTCAGCACCAGCTCCGTGCCGTCGCGCTTGCGCAGGTAATACGCGCGATCAAACACCTGCCGGATAAAGTGCAGGCCCAGTCCGCCGGGCTTCACGTCGTCGAGCGCGCGGCCATTCAATTTCGCCGGATCGATCGGCGGGCCGTAGTCGCGCAGCCGGAAACGGACGCCAGCCGTGCCGTCCTTCTCCTTGACCCGTTCGAGGGCCAGGCGGATCGGCTGGTCGTCGCGGCAATCGTAGGCGTGCCGGATGACGTTCGAGCAGGCTTCGTCGATGCCGAGCACGAGCAGGTCGGCAATGTCCTCGGCGCAGCCGGCCTCGCCCAGGAAGGCGCGCACTTGCTTGCGCACCTGGCAGAGGTTGGCGACGTGACTGCAAAATTCGACGGTGCGCTTCATCAGAGAAGCTTCGGGGCGAAAATGGACGCGCGACGAGCGGTCATCGGCTGGTGTTGTGACTGCGGAGGCGGCAAAAACATTCAGCGAAAACTGAAGGCGAAGAGGGTCATATCGTCCGGCGGCGCGGCGTCGCCGCGGAAGTCGGCCTCTCCGTCGGCGAGAGTCTTCACAATTTCCGGGGCGCTGCCAACCGGTTTTTTCAGAAGCAGGTCGCGTGCGCCGTCCGCGCCGAGGCAGACGCTGGCGCCGTCCGCGCCCCGCGGGCCGCGGCTGTCGGTGAGCCCGTCGGTAAAAAAGACGATGGTATCGCCCGGCGCGAGGTGCAGGAAATTCGGCGCCGCCACGGCGTCAGAAACGACTGCCAGCGGCGGCGAGCGGCTGAGCGCGACTTCCTCGATTTCGAGCTCGTCGCCGCGCCCGGCGTGGGGCCGCACGAGCAACGGCGGGCAATGCCCGGCGCTCGCCAGCTCGACGAGCCGCCGCGACGGCGTGATGCGCCCCAGCGTCGCGGTGACGAACAGCCCGCGCAGCGCCTGGCGGCTGAGCGTGTCGTTCCAGCGCGCCAGCGCGGCGCTCGGCGCGATGCCCGGCACGATGAGCAGCCGCAGCGCGCTGAGCGATTGCGCCATGAGCAATGCGGCCGGCACGCCTTTGCCGGCGACGTCGCCGATGACGAAATAAATCTCGTCGGCCGCGGTTTCGTAGAGATCGTAAAAATCTCCGCCGACTTCCCGAGCCGGCCGGTAGTGCGCGGCGAAGACGACGTCGTCGCGGCGCGGCAACGTGTGGGGCAGAAAATTTTGCTGGATCTCGGTGGCGATGGAGAGCTCCTGCTCGAAGCGCGCGCGGCTCCGCTCCTCGTCGAGGTAGCGCAATTTCTCGATCGCGGTGGAAGCAAGGTTCGCGTAGGCCTCGAACGCTTCGAGATCCGCCTGATCGAACACTTCTTTGCCCGGCTGCTGGCAGTTGATCACCTCCAAGACACCGATGGGTTGGCCATCGCGCAGCAGCGGCGACGCCAGGATGCAGCGGGTGCGGTAGCCGGTCTTGGCGTCCATCTCGCGATAAAAACGCGCATCGGCGTAGGCATCCGGCACCAGCAAGCTGCGCGCGTTTTCATACACCCAGCCGGCGATGCCGCGACCGGACGGGATCGCCTGTTTCGTCACGCGCGACTGGTGCTTGTCTGCCGTGCGGGCGATGACGATTTCCAACTCGCCGGTGGCGTCGTTGCGCAAAATGAGCGCGCTGCCCTCGGCGCCCATTACGCGCCGCGCGACCTCCATGATCGCGGTGAGCAGCTCGTCGAAATCGGTGATCGCCGCGATGAGCGCGCTGACTTCGATCAGCCCTTTGTAAACCGTCAGCGTGCGCTCGAGCGCGGCCACCCGCGCGGGAATGGCGGCGTCCGCAGACGCGCCGCCGCCGGCCGCCGGCTTGGGCGGGAGCGGCGGCGCAACGACGGCGGAGCCAGGCGCATTCATCCTGCGGCGCATCGTTTGTGCAGATGCCCCGGTAATGCAAGCACGAAGGCGCGAAATGATTTGCAGCCGCTGCCTCGCGACGCACCGTCGTTGCTGGATCTCCGCCAAGCTCACCACGATGCGATTGCTTTTGCTTCCTTGCGTCTTCACCGCGCTCTGGCTGGCGGTCGGTTGCGCGAAAACGGATGGGGACAAAGCGGCGGCCGCGGGAGCGGTGACGGCATACCACGATTGCCTGCGCCGCGGCGACGTGCCGGCCGCGCTCGATTTTTACGCGCCGGAGTTTTTCGCGCGCAATGGTCGCGAGGCGTGGGCCGGGCGTTTAGCAGGCGCACTCGAAAAACTCGGCACATTCCAGCGCGCGGAACTCCAGCGCGCCAGCGCGGAAACGCAGATCGGACGCGAGGGCGGCACTTTTCTCGTTGTCGTTTATCGCGTGCAATACGAACGCGGCAGCGCCATGGAAACGCTGCGCCTCAAACGTCTCCAGCCGGAGGGCGACTTCAAAATTTTCGCTCACGAAATTCGCTCCGATGCGCTGCGCGAGCGGTCCTGAATCCTGCGCGCGATTGATTTTTTCTTGCCTGCGCCCGCAACCGCCGCGATGGCTTCCGCGCTTTCTCGCTGTCCCCATGTGTAGCCATCGTCTCCTTCTGCTCGCTGCTTTGATCTTTACCGCCGCGCCGGTGTTTTGTCCCGGCC
>CAXTRS010000542.1:0-2724 GCA_964246635.1 uncultured Chthoniobacterales bacterium
CGGGGCAAACCATCATACATCCAGACCCGCACGAAGCGGTTCTGTTCGATCGCTAGGCGCTGCCGCAAATACTCGTCCAAAGCTGCCGCCGCTCCTCCGGCCGGAATCGTGAGCGCTGGCAAAATTTGCAGCAACTGCAAACGCGCTTCCCAGTGGACAACCGTGGGCAACAGCTCCAGCAGCGCAGCCGTCACGGACGCCGAGAAGACAACGCCTGCGGCCGCGTAACGCTTGAGCAATCCCGTCGCCGCCAGTTGCGGCAGCGTGTCGGCTTGCGCGGCGAAGCGCGCCAGGCGCAGCAAGAACCGCTCGTCGGCAGGCCAGTCGGCAGCTAGCCGGTCGAGAAATTCTGCCCGCCGGCCATCAAAATCGCTGAGCAGCGCGTCAAGAGAAAGCGAAGAGGCGACAGCCGATTTCACGGTGGGCGCGGCGGCGTTCAACTATCGGCGCGGCGGCCCGTTCACGTCGTAGAACGGCTTCAGCTCCGCGCGCAGCTCCGGCCGGTCTTTTGCGGCGCGCTCGGCCAGAGCGCGGCTCTCGGGGATCAACCCAAATTCCAGCGCGAAATTCGCCGCCAGCCAGCGGCGCGTGGCAGCCGCTTTCGGGTCGGTCATCTTGTCGGCGAAATACGTCGCCATCGTCAGCAGCGTCTTCGGGTCGAGCTCGGGCCATTTGACGAACACCTGCCCGTAGGTCGTATCGCCCCGGAGTTGCTCTCCGTCCGCGCTCTTGATGCCGCCGGGGAATCGCGTGTTCGTCCGACTCACCACAGGTTGCGAATAACCGCCGCCATCCGGCGCGTTGAGGTCCTCGATCAACGTGCGCTTGAACTCGACGAGCAGCTTCGCCCGCGCCCGCGCCTGGATCAGGGCGGCCTGGTAGTCGGCGCCGCGCAGGCCGATACGGTTAAACGTCGCCAGCGCCGCGTCGAAGCGATACTGGCGCGAGGAGCCGCTCGCGACTTCGCGCGCCGCCGTCCAGCGGCTCTTGTCCTCGTCCTGTTCGGCGGCGAAGCGGGTTTGCTCGTTTTCGCTCTCGGTCTTGCGCGTGGCGTCGAGCCGGCTCTGCACGTCGGCCCGCGTAGTCTCGAACAACTCGACCATTTTCCCGCTCGTCTGCAGCTCGCCGCGCGCTTTGTCGAGATCGGCGAGCAGTTGTTCGAGCACGGCGGCCGTCGTGGCGCTTTTCAGCCGTTCGCGCAAGGGGCCGTAGAGGTAGTAATCGTGCAGCCGTCTGGTCGCGAACGGCTCGTAATCTTCGACCCACGCGTAGTCCGCCGGCGGCTTGCCGCGCGTGTAATCTTCGAGCAGCCGCGCGGCGTCATCGACCGCGCCGACCTCCCAATCGCGCAGGCCGAAGAGCAGCAGCGAAAACGCTTCCACGCTGTTGTTGTTGAACGCCCGCGTCGCGCTGCCCGGCACCGGCTTGCCCGGATCGGACAGGAACTTCGCGGTCTGCTCGAAGAAGTTCGCCAGCCGCAGCTCGGATTGTTTGTTGGAATAAAAACCGGCCGCGAGCTCGTCGCCGATCAGCGCGTCGGCCGCATCGACCTGGCGGTCGAGGAGCAGGGCGAGCACCTGGTGAAAGCGCACCCAATCGGCCCTCGGCCGGGTCAGCCCCTGGCGACGCGAAATCTGCGCGAAGCGGTCCTGCGCGGTGGTGAAATTTCCGGCGACGAGTTCCTTGCGCGCTTCCTGATAGGCTTCCTCGATGCTCTGCGTGCCCGCGCGGCGCGCTTCCTCGGCGCGGCGGGCCGCCAGCGAGGCGGCGGCGCTGGCGGTTAGTTCGCTTCTGCTGCCGGGGAAAAATTTGTCGCGATAAAGATAAGCCAGCGCGCCGCCGGCGAGCAGCGCGAGCAGGAGCGCGAGCGTGAAAATGCCTGCGAGGCTGCGTGATTTTTCCGGTTCGACGATCACGCGCGCCCGTGGCCGGCGCGGGCTTCCTTTCGCGGTGCGCTCGGCGACTTTGTCGGCGGCGTATTGCAAGTACTCGATGAGCTGCGCGTAGGTTTCGTAGCGCGCCGCCGGGTCTTTGTTGAGCATCCGGTTGATGACATACGCGGTCTCGGGACTCACGTCCGGCGCGAACGCCTGGAGGCTGACGGCCTGGCTCTTGAGATGTTTGAGCGTGACGAGATTTGCGTTGTCCGCCTCGAACGTGGGTCGGCCCGCGATGGCGTGAAAAAGCGTGCCGCCGAGCGAATAGATGTCGCTGCGGTGGTCCTCGGGTTCGCCGTTGAGTTTTTCCGGCGCGATGTAATACGGCGTGCCCCAGACTTCGCCGCGGGTTTCCGCTTCCTTGTCCGCGAGCAGCGCGAGGCCGAAGTCGGTGATCTTCGCGTTTTTCGCGTCGGCGAAAAGGATGTTGCCCGGCTTCACGTCGCGGTGAATCAACCCGGCGTCGTGCGCCGCTTTCAAGCCTTCGGCGATCTGCCGGCCGACTTCGAGCACCTGGATTTCGGCGACGCGACCCTGGAGCTGCATGAGGTCGTCGAGCGACCCTTTATCGACCAACTCGAGCGCGAGGTAGTATTGCCCCTGATCCTCGCCGAAGGAGAAAACCTTCACGACGTGCGGATGGTTGATCGACGCCGTGATGCGCGCCTCGGCCTCGAGCCGCGCGATGTATTCCGGGTCGGCCGACATCTCGCGCTGGAGGAGTTTCAGCGCCACCGGCCGGTTAAGATTCACGTCGAGCGCCTTGAAGACCGCCCCCATCCCGCCC
>CAXTRS010000543.1:0-2724 GCA_964246635.1 uncultured Chthoniobacterales bacterium
GCGTCCGACGGCGCCCGCGGGGCCGCGCAGGAAAACCGTGCCTTTACCCTCCTCCCCCGCGCGCCAGAGCGCCGCCTCCGCCTCGCGCCGCGCGGGCGGGGCGGAGCCTTGCGCGGCGCCGCCGGTGACAACGAGGACCGCGCCCCAGAGCCGCGCGTCGCGCAACGCTTTCTCGATTGCCGTTGGGTCCGTGCCTTCCGCCGCGAGATCGAGAAAACTGCGAAAAGCACGGCCGGAGCCCGCGGCCACTGCTTCCGCCGCGGCCCGGACGAGTTCGGGCGGCGCGCCCACGAAGCGGACGACGGCGTTCGCCTCGTCTCGCAATTGCGCCGCCAGCTCGCGCAGCCGGCTTTCCGTCGCCTCGCTGACGCCGACGGTGCCGAAGTCTGCGGGCGGCGCTTTCGCCGCGGCGAGGGTGGGCATGGTTTGGCCGAGCAGAAATCCGGCGATCGTCTCATCGAGGCGAAAATGCTGGCGCAAGAGCGATTTTTCGGCCCCGCTGCCGGACGGCGCGAGATGGATAAGCCCCTGGCGGATAAGCGTGGCGGAGGGATGGAAATAATGCCGCCGCGCCAGCCGCTCCTCGACGGTGCCGTTGAGCAAATTGAGCGCGAGATTCACCGTCGGCTCGGTGTGGGTGCCGTCGTTTTGCAAATACCCAAACATGCTCCCGTAATCGGCGCTCAGAGAGGCGGCGAAAGCGAGGAGCAGGATGTCGAATTCGTCCGGCGCGAGCCGGCACGCCTCGCGCAACTCGGCCAAAGGCAGCGGCGTCCGCGAGCCATCCGCCGCCGGGGTTTGCGCCTCGATTACCAACTCATCGATCCGCGTCCGCATGGCGGTGATGTTGCCTTCGAGCTCGCGGAGTTCGCTTTCTTCGTGCGCGGTCTCGGGCCATTCGTTGAGCAAGTCCTTCCGGCGCGCGAGCTCCTCCGCTTCCTCGTCATTGATGAGGATGCTGCCGAGCGCTTCCGGCCGCCGCACCAGCATCACCCCGCGCCGCAGCACCACTTGGAGGCGACGGAGCTCGTTGCGCACATGATCGAAATGCGTGCGGATAGGATCAAGCGCCGGTTCAGGCCAAGGAGCCGGTTTTGGCGCGGGGAGGGCTGGGTCGAAAGGTCGCCCACAGGCTTCGCACGCCGCATCCGCAGGCGAAGTCTTTGCTTCTGGTAAACTCAGCGTTGGATGGGGCGGAGTGAATTTCACGGGCGGCGCCTCTTGGAGGGCGAGGGGGCGGGGGATTGGCGCTTCCAGCGCGACGTGAGCCTCCGCGGAGGAAACGGCTGCGGGCACGCCGGCTTCGATGATCTCGCTCGCGTCTCCGGGCGGATCTCGCAGTTCGGGCAAAGCGGATTTCGCGGGCGCGGGCAGGGCCAGGTTTTCCGCGTCCTCGATTGCCAATGGCGGCGCAGGCAACTTCCCGAGCGTCGCGGCTGGGCCGTCGGCAACCGTGGGATTTTCGGCGGCGGGAGGCAGGAGGACGATGACCTTCGGCGGCGCGAGGGCGAGTCTCGGCTCGACTTGGGCGATGCGCGGAGGGCGGTCCGCGGTTTTCGCTGGAGGATCGCATGAAACCTCTTCCACACGCGGGTTCGATGCTGGAGCGGGCGGATCATTTTTTGGCGGCGGCAGCCGGGGCTTGCGCGAAGGAGGCTGGGTGCGGCGGCGACGAAAGAGCCGGCGAAAACAGCGACAGAGTCTTCCTTTGCGGCGGGTTGATTTGGGCGGGTGCGGTTCACTCACGAAGTCGCGGGCTCGAATTCAAGACGCCGTCCCCCAAGCCAACGGACCGAGCGCCCCGGCGTGGTCGCGCGGGCGTGCCGCAGCACGAGGTCGTAGGGGCTGGGCGCGAGAGCGACGAGCAAGCGATCTTCCTCGAGCCGGAAGCGACCGGGGAGCGCGAGGAATTTTTCCACGATGAACTCGGGCCGCGGCTGACGAAAAACGCGCAACGTGGCGGCGAATTCACTGATCAAGATCCGACCCAGCGCCGTGAACACGGACCCCCAAGAAGCGACCTCGGCCGGTTCGATCGCGGGCGCTTCGCCGAGCAGGGTCACCAGGAAATCCCACCGGTCCGCGACGGTGCCGGAATCGAGAAAATCACAGAATGCGTGCAGGTCCGGTTCGCCCAGCCAGCCGGCAAAGACCGCGACCGCGGGTTCGAGGCGACTGGGCGTTTCTGCCGTGCGTCCGAGGATGGCCAAGGCGAGGCCGGCGAGAAAAAGACTGGTGATCCGCGGGCCGAATTCGGCGCCCGGAAGGGTTTCCTCGCACCGCGCGAGCCAACCGAGGCGTTCGATTGGACCGACCAGCAGAAATAATCCGACCGCTTCGCTCTCGATCCACGGAGCGCTCGGCGAGTCCCCGGGCTGGTCCGCCGCGGCACCGAGCAAATCGAGCGCGAGTTCAAGCGAATCGGCGCTGGCTCCCGGCGCCATTCGGCGTTGCGCCGCGAGGAACGAAGCGACGACGCGCGGCGGCCGATTCGCCGGGCGAAGGTCTCGGGAACGCCCGGTCCGCGCTGCGAGCAGTGCTTCGAGCGTGAGGAGAGCGTCAAAACAATCCTCGGCGGTCCCGGGAAGAGCGGCCTCGCCACCGCTCGCGAGCGAAAGCTCGATGGCCCGCCGCCGCGAGGCCAGCCGGCGGCCGGCCGCCAGCCCGCGGCGCTGCACCGCCCGAGCCACGTGCGCGAGGAATTCCGCGGACAAGATCTCACCG
>CAXTRS010000544.1:0-2705 GCA_964246635.1 uncultured Chthoniobacterales bacterium
GAACACCGCTGCGCTCGCAAATCCCTCTCTCATCGACGAATGCGCGTGCCTTTTCGGCAACCAGTGCATCGTCGTCGCCATCGACGCCAAGCGCGAGGCGTCAATCTCTGCCTGCGAGAATGCGCCCGACCCGCGCTGGGGTGTCTTCACCCACGGCGGCCGCCGCCCGGCGGGGCGCGACGCGCTGGCGTGGGCGCGGGAAGTTTTCGAGCGTGGCGCCGGCGAGATTTTGCTCACCAGCATGGACGCCGATGGCACAAAGATGGGTTATGACATCGCGCTGACCGCCGCGGTCTCGGAAACCGTGGGCATTCCCGTCATCGCCAGCGGCGGCGCGGGGCGTCTGGAGCACATGGCCGACGTGTTGGATGCGGGCAAAGCCGACGCCGTCCTGGCGGCGAGCATTTTTCACTTCGGCGAGCACACGATTTCCTCTGTGAAAAACTTCCTCCACGCGCGCGGCATCCCGGTGCGTTTCACCGCCGGCGTCGGCTTGCCAGAGCGCGCGGCACTGGACTAATCTGAGCGCGGATTTTCGCGCCGAAAACATGGCACACTCACACCGAGACGGGTCGGGAGCGGCGCTGTCGCTCGACGCGCTGCTCGCCGCCCTGCGCCGCGACGGCCTGCGCATCACCGCGAATCGCCGCAACATCCTGCGCGCCCTGCTCGCCGCGCGCGGTCCGCTGAGTCTCGAAGAAATCCAAACCGCCGCCGCCGCGCACGGCGAAGACCGCGGCAATACCCGCCCGGATTTCGCCACCGTTTTCCGCATGATGGGCACGCTCGAACGCCTCGGCCTCGCCCAGCGCGTGCATCTCGGCCGCGCGTCGAGTCACTTCGAATTGCTCGACCCGCGCCGGCACCACGATCACCTCGTCTGCGTCGATTGCGGCCGCGTCACGCTGCTCGAAGACGTCTGCCCCGTGGAAAAACTCGAACGCCGCATCGCCCGCCAATACGGCTATCGCGACGTGAAACATTCGCTGGAATTTTTCGGCCACTGCCAGGAATGCACGGCGCGGGCGTAGCATGATTTCGTTAATGATATGAAATGCATCGTCGCTGTTGTGCTGTTTCTGGGCACTGCATCGAGCTTCTCGCACGGTGAACTGCCGTATGCGGAGCCGCTTCCCGGTCGGCCGGGTTACGTGCGGAGCCCGTATCAACCCGATGGCATCGTGGATGTGCGCGGTTACGCTCGCGGCGCACAAGCCCGCGATCCTTTCACGAGCCGATTTTTCCTGGTTCCATTTACGACGTCGCAGCCGTCGAAAAAACGATCGTCGTTCGGCAAGCGATGGGATCCAAAAACGGCGGTCGCTGACGCGCGGCGCGACATCGCGGCGAACCGCATTCGGTTTGCTTACGTCGGCGGCTTCGCCCCGCACGCGCCTGGTCTGCCTCCCGCTGCACGAGCGCGGATCGGCGGCTATCCTCGTCTCAAGGTAGGTCCTCAAGGATGTATCCAGGACGATGACTTCGAACTCCGGGACGGATACGCTGCTCAATACAACGCCGCCATGTGGGAGTATGTCTCGCACAAGCTTTAACATCCGCAGAAAAACTGTGCCGATGACTATTGACCAACTCGCCGCGGAGGCGCTGGCGGGCGGGCGGCGCTCTCTTGGTCATGAGCGGGTATGAATTCACTTTGGAGGCACCTGCAATGAAAAAAGCGGTGATAGTCAGCGTCGCCATCGCTGGGGCCTGCGCTCTCTGCCTGCTGCTTCCGTTCCTCGTCCTCGCCTTCAGTAATATTGGGCTCGGTGCATATCCGCTACTATCCACCCCCCTGACGCCCGACCCGGCGCTGAGCTTGTTTCCTATCAGAAGGCAATGACTCGTCGCCGGCGTTTTTCGAACCGCGCTGTTTCCATATAGCCGGCGGCGCGCGCCGCGGCGACTGCCTGGTCGAAATCGCGGCCGACTTCGTCGGGCGCATGGGCGTCGGAATTGATGACGATGGGCACGCCGGCGGCGTAGGCGAGGGCGAGGAAATCGGCGCTGGGGTAGAGTTCGGCGGCGGGTTTGTGCAGGCCGGCAGTGGAGAGTTCGAGCGCGACGCCGCTTTCCGCCACGGCGGCAATTGCGGGTTCGTAAAAGCGGCGCAGATCGCCGGCGGGGCGGTGGCCGAATTTTTTCACGAGGTCCGGGTGCGCGAGAAAATCGAAGAGCCGGCTGCGCGCGCACGCGGCAAACGCGCGCCAATAGAGTGTCCAGATTTCTTCGACTGCATTCGGCCCGGCGGTGAAGCGGCTGAGGTGTTTGGGGTGGTCCACGTCCCAGCCGGGCGCGAGGTAGTGGACGCTGCCGATGAGGTAATCCCAATCGGCGGCCGCGGCGAGTCCTTCGATGCAATCTTCGCGGCCGGCAATGAAATCGCATTCGAGACCGAGACGCACCGGAAAAGGGACGGCGTCGGCGCGGGCTTGCCCGATCATGTTCAGGTAGCGCGGCAGTTCGTCGGGGCGCATGCGCCAATCGTCGAACGGTGCGCCCGAGGCAAGGTCGGGCGTCGGGCAATGGTCGGAGAAACCGATTTCCTCCAAGCCGCGGGCGCGTGCGGCGGCGACGTATTCTGCCGGTTCGCCGACAGCGTGGCTACAGAGCGGAGTGTGCAGGTGATAATCGGCGAGAGACATGGGGACAGAGGTTGCGGGTTGTGGGTTGCGGGTTGCGGGTTGCGGGTTGCGGGTTGTGGG
>CAXTRS010000545.1:0-338 GCA_964246635.1 uncultured Chthoniobacterales bacterium
CGCGACGTTGCGCGCGCACTTCGGGCGAGGCATCGATGTAAAATTTGAACGGCGTCTGCGGAAACACCGCCGAGCCGATGTCGCGGCCTTCCATCACCGTGCCGCGCGGCGCGCCGGCGGCCAGCTCGCGCAGCCGCGCGGTGAGAGCGGCGCGCACGACGGCCACGCTCGCGACCGTGGAAACCGCGCTGTTCACGGCTTCCGCGCGCAGTGCCGCTTCGCTGGGCGCGCTGCCGTCGAGGCGGATGAACGATTCGTCCGCGCTGCCCGCGAGGCCGGCTTCGAGGCGCGCGGCGCCGAGCGCCCGGGGGGGGGCGCGCCGCCCCCCCCCGGGGGGG
>CAXTRS010000545.1:348-2694 GCA_964246635.1 uncultured Chthoniobacterales bacterium
AGCACGAACCATGTCGCCGCGCGATAAAACGCCCCGCTGTTGACATACGCAAACCCGAGCCGCCGCGCCAGCGCGCGCGCCACGCTGCTCTTGCCGCTGGCGGCAGGGCCGTCGATGGCGATCACCGCGCCGGCTGGCAGCGCGGGGAGGTCGGCATCCAAGGTCGGCATCACGGTTTGAGCTGCAGACGTTCTCTCAAAAAATTGGCGATCGGCGCCTGCGCGGGTTGCCGAAAGCTGAGCACGCCGTCCGTGATCGGCGCGACGATGTGCAACACTTCGCCCGCATCGTTGGCCGCTTTGAGAATCAAAAATTTATTCAGGTAAACCGTGGTCAACGACTCCAGCAGCTTGGTGTCTGCCGGATTCAACTGCACGATCACGCCCTTGCCATCATCCGTCAGGTTGGCGGAGCGAAGATTGCGCACGACAAGCAGCGGGTGCTGGAAGTCGTAGCTGATGGCTGTGTTCTCCGCGCCGGGCGGCACGGCGCCGGGTTCGAAGATTTCAAACAGGACTGTTGGGTCGGTCGTGGTGGTAGGAGCCGAGGGTGTGGGCGATTGATCGGCGCGAGCCGTGCCGATGACCGCAGCGGCGCAAAGGCAAAGCAAAAGGGCAGAGAAGAAATGTCGCGGAGCCATAAGCGGGAGAGTTCGTCAGACACTGCGCCATCATTCCCCCGGCGGCAACAAAGCGCGGGCATCCGAGATCACGGGCACGCGGGCCGGGCCGCCGACGGACGAATCCTGAATTTTGCGCAGCGTCTCGGCAAAACCGGGATAGGAAATCTCGATGCACTCGGCGCCTTCGATGATCGTTTCGCCTTCGGCGAACATGCCGGCGACCGCGAAGGCCATGGCGATGCGGTGGTCGCCATACGACGGCAGCCGGGTGCCTTGGAGCGGGTAGCCGCCTGCGATTGTCAACCCATCGTGGTGTTCCTCGACCGCGGCGCCCATCGCCCGCAGGTTCGAGGCGAGCGCGGCGATGCGGTCGGTTTCTTTCACCCGCAGCTCGCCGGCGTCGCGAATCGTCGTGGTGCCGCCGGCCAGCGCGCCGAGCACCGCGATGATCGGCAGCTCGTCGATGACGTTCGGAATCTCGCGGCCTTCGATCACAGTGCCCATCAGCCGCGCGCCTTCGATTTCCACCGAGCCGCTGCGCTCGATCTGCTCGATGTCTTCGATGACCTCGCGCAAGTGCGCGCCCATGCGCAGGAGCACGTTGAGAATACCCGTGCGCGTGTCGTTCAAGCCCAACCCTTCGATAAGCAAGCGTGCGCCCGGTTGCGCCGCTGCCGCCGCCAGCCAGAACGCCGCGCCGGAAAGGTCGCCGGGCACCGTGAAATCGCGCGACTCCGGCTGGCCGCCGCCTTTTTTCATGGTCACGCGCACCGGCCGCGGGGCGTCTTCGGTTTCCGGTTCGAGCGACTCGCGTTCGATCGGCAGGAGGTAGTATTCGAGCAGCCGCTCGCTGTGGTCGCGGCTGGGCACCGGCTCGGTGACGCTCGTGCGACCTTTGGCGAACAAGCCGGCGAGCAGCACGGCGCCTTTCACCTGCGCGCTGGCGACCGGGAGGTGGTAGTCGATGCCGCGCAGCGAACGGCCGTCGATGCGCAGCGGCGCGCAATCTTTTTCGCCTTCGGCCACGATCTTCGCGCCCATCGCGGCGAGCGGCTCGATGATGCGCCGCATCGGCCGGCGCGAGAGCGAGGCGTCGCCAACCAGCCGGCTCTTGAAGGGCTGACCCACCAGCAGTCCCGCGAGCAGCCGGATCGTGGTGCCGGAGTTGCCGCAAGGGATGTCGCCCTCCGGCGCGCGCAGCTTGCGATAACAGCCGTGGACGATGAGCGTCGTCGGCTCGGGCTGCTCGATTTTGACCCCGAGCATGCGCAGCGCCGCGACCGTGCTCTGGCAATCTTCGCCGGGCAGAAATCCGCGCAGCACGCAGATGCCGTTCGACAGCGCGGCGAGGATGACGGCGCGGTGCGAAATGCTCTTGTCACCGGGCACCCGGATTTCGGCACGAATTAAAGGAGCACGACTGATGCGAAGTTCTGCCATGAGTGGGGGGACGAAAACGGGTCTGGAAAATCTTGCGGCCAGCCGATACGGGCAAAGGCTCGCGGAGGGATGCAGAATGCACAATGCGCGCGGCAAGACAAGCTCATCCGCAGGGAACTTGCGCGGACTCACGACCCTGACCTGACTCAGGCAGTTCCCGCCGCCACGCCACGGCGGAATGGAGCCAGGCCGCGAGCGCCGTTTCGCCGCCCGGCTCGAGGCCAGCGGCGAGGCGCTCGAGCTGGCCGGCGAAGCGTTGCAACGCCGACTTCACAGCCTCCCGG
>CAXTRS010000546.1:0-2680 GCA_964246635.1 uncultured Chthoniobacterales bacterium
GTCGTCGCGCCGTCGAAGCCTTGCTGCTGCGCGCCCGCCCGGTAAAAGCTCAGGTGATATTTGGTTCCGACCGTCAGACCGCTGATGGATTGCGTGATCGCCCCCACCCCGAAGTCGCCGTCGGCCGCGATGAAGTTGCCGCCCGTGGGCACGGCCGTGATGGCCGCGACGCCGCCGTTGTTCACGCCCCACATATATGTGTTGCCGTAGCCGGCCGTAGTATTGTAAGCGCCGGGCGCTTCGTTGGCCTGGCCCGTGTTGGCGCCGTTGGCCTTGGTGCCGGAGTCGGCGGTGCCGGGCGCATAGACAAAGTTGTAGCCCGAGGTGGCCCAGTTCGAGACCGCCAGTTGGCTGCCAGAGTAGGTTCCGAACTGGCCGAAAAGCGTGGTCACTGGCTTGGTGCCGGAATAGGTCACGCCGGTGAAGTTGCCGTTCTGGACGAGGTTGGCCGTGGCGGTGTGCGTCAGCGGGATGACGCCGATCACGGAGGTGAGAAGGAAGGTGCGGATGATGTGTCTGTTCAAGACTGGAATAGCGCCGCGTTGGGCGGTGCTTCTGCGAAGGGTGGGGTGAGAGCGTGACGGTCGTAGGATTAGCACGTCTCATACCCCGCCCGAGCGTCGTTCCCTGACGTTCGTTCGGCGCTTGCCGCGCGTCGGCCCCGCAGCGACCGTGAGGACGTGATTTCCTGCCTGCATTCTTCGCCACGCTCGAGCCCTCAACGCCGCAGGGAACGGGGGTTCGCCAAGACCGCCCGCGCCTCGTCTTGCCGCGCCGGGATCCTCCTCGTTGTCGCCACGACCGTTTTCTGCCCGTTCTGGTCTGACCTCGGACCCGTTCACAGTCTCCTGCCCAAAGCCGGTGCCGCCGAGAGCCGGCTGAACGCCGCCGACATCCTGCGCGGGGTGCGCGAAGCCCAGGCGGGCAAACGCGAAAAGCTCCTCGGCCAGTTGCGCACCGGCGAGGGAAAAGTGTTCCCCTTCGCCCTCATCTCCGACGGCCCGCGCATCCGCTACCAATTCCAGCCGCCCGCGCCGGCGGAAACCGTGCAGGTGCGCCTGCTCGACGAAAACTCGCAGCTCGAAGCAATCACCGACGCCGGCACCGAAAAACTGACTCCGGTGAATTTCGACAAGCGCGTGCTCGGCACCGACCTGGCCTACGAAGACCTCGCGCTGCGCTTCCTGTATTGGTCGCGCGCCTCCATCGTGGACGAAGAAAGGGTAAAAACGCGCCCCGCCTGGAAGCTGCGGCTCGACGCGCCCGGCCGCCGCTCGCAATACAGCAGCGTCAACCTGTGGGTGGACAAGGAAAGCGGGGCGCTCCTGCGCGCCGAAGGCTACGATTGGAACGGCAGCCTGGTGAAGCGCTTCGAAGTCGTGTCGGCGCAGAAAATCAATGGCGCCTGGTATCTCAAGCAGATGCGCATCGAGTCGCTCGACGCCGCGGCGGCAGACGGCGGCGGGGGCAAAGTGCGCTCGCGCACGTATCTCGAGATCAAAGGTGTCGCGCGCTAACCCGGCCAGGGAACATCTTTTTTCGTGGAAGTCGCTTGCGGACGGCGCGTGTCGCTGGCAGCATCGCGCCGATGAAATTGAAAAATGTTGTTCTGTTTTCTGCTTTCCCAGTTCTGGCCCTGTTGAGCGTCGGCTGCGCTTCCCAGACCACGACGGCTTCCACCACCACAACGCGGCGGGCCGATGTGGCATACACCGAGGAAACTCCGCGCACCGGCAGCTACATCCGGCGGCGCTACCCGAGCGGTGTCGCGCCCGACGTGGAATCCAACACTTCCAACGTCCGGCCCAACGCCGCCGCGGCCATGACCTCGGCTGGCTCTGGCACCGGTTTGCGCGGAAATTAATTCATCCCCTCGAGCCGGCAGGTCGCGGCCGCGAGCGGTTCGTTGCGCGTTCCAGCCTGAACAGATTGTCCTCGCGTCCGCGGTGCAGGTCGGTCCAACCTACCGGCCGCTGCTCTGCGCCGCGTGCCATTGGCGGTAAACGAACGGCGAGATTTCCGAGGGCTTGATCTCGCTGCGACCGCCCCAGAAGACGTTCGTGTAGCTCACCGGAATGCCGCGGGAGCGGAGGTGCGCGTCGATGGCGGCTTTGTGTTCGAGCAGGCGCGGTTTTTCGGTGCCGTGCGCGACGGCCATGATGTTGACGTTCCCAAACTCGGGTCCGGCCTCGCGCCAGTAGCAGTGCGTGAGGATGAGGTGCCGGCCGACTTCGCCGCCGGCCTCGAGCTCGCGCCCCGCCGGCACGGCCCAGTGGAAAAGGCCGTTGAAACGGGTGACCCGCACGCCGGTCTGGCTCGGCTTGACGTGTTCGAGAAACGTCGAAAACCGGCCGACGAGTCCGCGCGCCTGGAAGCTTTCGGCGGCTGAGCAAAATTCGTCGAGGCTCACGCCGGCCTCGCGCGCGCGGCCGGGCCAGGGGCCGTCGGTGGTGATCTCTTCGGGGGTCAGCTCGCGCTTGAGCGCGAGCAGGATTTTCCATTCCCTTTCGGACAACTCGGCGACGCCCACCGGCAGCATGCGCGCGGGCGCTTCTGCGCGCTCGCCGGGCTCCATGGACTTGCGACGCACGTGGCCGACGCCGAGCGCGAAGATGCCCTTCGCCGGCATGAGCCGGAACTTTTCCGCGCCGACCTGGGCGCGCAGCAGCTCGCAGTGTTC
>CAXTRS010000547.1:0-619 GCA_964246635.1 uncultured Chthoniobacterales bacterium
CACTTCTGGCATTCCGACATGGAAGCCGTCATTGCACGCGACGGCGGGCGAAAATCTGCTGGCGCGATGGGCGACCTCGGCCGCATCACCAGCCTCGCCGATCTGCCCGACGACAAGACGCTCCTGCGTTACCTCGCCGAGGCCGTCAAACTCAGCCGCTCCGGCAAGCCCGCCCGCCAGCGCCCTTCGGCTGGCGACGCCGCGCGCCGTCCCGAGCTGCCCGTGCCCGCGGACTTCGCCGCCCTGCTCAAGAAGAACAAAGCCGCCGCCACCACGTTCGAGAAATTCAGCCCCAGTTGCCGGCGCGAATACGTCGAATGGATCACCGAGGCCAAGCGTCCCGAGACCCGCGAGAAACGCCTGCTCACCTCGCTGGAATGGCTGGCGGAAGGGAAGAAGCGCAACTGGAAATACGAAAACTGCTGAGCGGGCCGCCCTCCCCGCGCGCCGAAGGTGGATGGCGACCTCCGGGCGCCATGAATTTGCAGCGAAGCTGCCTGGAATAAATTAGAGGCGCTACGCGCCTGTCTAAGTGTGCGCACAAAAGTAACACGGCAATGGTTCCGCGGGTAGGGCGGGCATCCCGCCCGCCGGCTCGGGCGTCTCGCCCGAGTCATAC
>CAXTRS010000547.1:629-2676 GCA_964246635.1 uncultured Chthoniobacterales bacterium
GGGGGGGGGGGCGGGGGGCCGCCCGGCCCCGGGGGGGGGGGCCCGCCCCCCACCCCCGGGGTAACATCGACTGCGTTATGATTGTTCCCATACTTAGAGCGTCGCTCAATTGAGTTAGCCCCGGCAGGGGCGGCAGAGCCCCAGCCCACGGCGTGAGCCGTGGGATCAGAGCAGAGAATTCCCCAGCCCCGGCAGGGGCGCCAGTACAGGCGCGGGGGGAGCCCGCCCTCGCCGCGCTGCCCAGGGTTCTTACGCCCCTGCCGGGGCTGGGGCGCTCTCTGCGGGCTGATCCCACAGCTCACGCCGTGGGCTAAGGCTCTTCGCGCCCCTGCCGGGGCTAAAAAAGGCAGACTCAAAGGAGGAGCGCTCTAATGGCGCCCGGAGGTCGCCAGCCACCGACGAGGCCGCGGCCTTCCCGCCTAAGGCCCCGGCCGCGTGATCGAGACCGTCTCGCTGCCCTTCTCGTTGCCCGTCTTAAGCACCACATACACGCGATAGAGCGCCGTCGCCCCCGGCGCCCCGAGGCCCTGCTCCGTCGAGACACTCCGTGCCGCCCCCGGCGCCACCGACGCCACCACGCTCTCGGCGTCGGTCTCATACACCGCGCCCGGGCTCTAGCGCACCTCGTAGTGGTCCAGGTCCGCCTCCGTGCTGGCTGGCCACGTGACGATCCCCGCCCCGGCCGCCGCGTCCCAGCTTCCCGCCGCCGCCACCGGTTCCGGCGTGTGCCCTGGCAGCGGCGTCAGCAGCGGGAGCGTCACCGCCAGCGCGTGGCCCTCGGCGACGAACGTGGGCATCAGCACCCGGTATTGCTTCAGGATGGGATGGATTTCCTCCTGCAAGTCGTTGCGCTCCTCGCGCGCCAGCCGCAGCGCCAGCTCCGCCTGTCCCGCCGTCTTCGCCTTCAGGCGCAGCGCCTCGATGTCCGCCGCAAACATCGCCTGCGTGTAGCCGTTCAGCAGCACAAGCAGCGTGCCCGCCGGCTGGAGCACCCCGGCCGTGTGGATTTTCAGCCACAAGCCAGCCGCCTGCACCATGGGATCGAGAAACTTCGAGCGCACGTCGCCGATGGAAGGCACCAGCGGCAGCACGCGCTCCCATTTCGTGCCCGGCAGCAGCCCGCGCACCTTCTCATTGAACTGGTTGTGGCGCACGAGCAGCGCCTGCTTGGCGGTGCTCACGTCATCGCGCGCCAGGTCGTCGCTGAGGACGTGGCCTTGCACCGTGGCATGGCTGGCTTCGAGTTCGTCGAAGAGCGTCTGGAGCGCCGCGAGGGTGATCGGCGGCGCGGTTTCCAGCGGCTCGCCCGGGACAGTCAGCGTCGCCGGGTCGAGCGCGTCGTTGACCGCCAGCCAATGGTCGAGGAACGCCTCGGTGGTGGGAAGGTAGGAAGCAGGTCCGGTAATAGCCATACAAGTAAAGGTTTTACAATGGATCGACCCAGACTTGGAGGGGGGATGCCTGCGCATTGCAGAAATATTTATGCAAGGAACTCAACGATAATAGCTTGTCGAGACCCTCGCTGAGTGAATCGAGACCCTCAATCAGTGAATCGAGAAGCAGATATAGTGCGTCGAGACCCTCGCACAGTGAGTCGAGACATCCGCACAGCGGATCGAGACCCTCGCCCAGCACGTCGAGACCCCGAAACCCATACTTATTGCGGCTTTCGACGCGCTTTTCGCGCCATTGCAGCCTCTTTTTCCCTCACAACCGTCCCGACGCGCGCTATTCCGCTGCCTGTGTCTGCCCCTCCACCGCCCGCTTTCCCTCGGCGACGACCTCTTTCAGCCGTTGAGCCACCTGCTCCTCGTTCAAACCCATCTCCTTTAGCGCGATGGTATAATTTTTCATGCCTGTCCGAAGATTGGGATGCTCGCGGCCGTTAATCTGTTGGAAATGGACTAAAATCACCAAACCGCGTCGATAGAGCGGCTCGGCCTCGAGCGGCCGGTTGGTGTCGCTGAGCAGTGCGGCGAGGTTGTTGAGGCGAGCGGCCACTTCGGGATGTTCCGGGCCGAGGCTCTTCTCGGTGATGGTCAAGGAG
>CAXTRS010000548.1:0-2673 GCA_964246635.1 uncultured Chthoniobacterales bacterium
GTGGACGCCGGAGGTTGGGCGTGGCCGGCGATGGTAGAAAAAGCGGCCACGGCCAGCACGGCCGCGGTCAGGGCCCGCAGCGGCCGGCCGAAGCGAGCCTGTGGCGAAGAACGGAAGAGACGGGTTGCGCGTGTGTGCATGCAAGGAGGTTGAGCGTAGCAGTGCCGGGCGCTCAGGAGCGAACCCAGGTCCCGCGCGAGTAGGAATAAATCCTGGTCGCGCCCTTGGGTGGATGGTTGAGGAAGGTTTTATCGTAGCGGAAGTCGCGGATCGGGTTGTTGAAGTTTTTGCGGTCAAACGAGCCGGTTAGCACTTGGGAGCGGAACATCTGCATGAGTGAGCCGTTATAGGTAATGCGCCTCTGTGCGCCGCTATCATCGGTCCAGTTTTCCAATTGACGGAAAAGGTTCTGCGCGCCGCCGCTGGAGGTCTGAGTCCCGGTGGTGGTGGTAGAACTCTCGACGTTGCCAGCGACCACGGCCGTGTTCACGGTGGTGTTGACCGCGCCGCGCGCCAGCTTGCCAATCCGCGGATCGGCGGGATCGGGCAGATAGGTGCTCAGTTTGGCGGGATCCGTGGACTGGAAGGTATCGTAGAGTCCTGCGTTGCCGGCCCAAGGCTGGAAGTTGCTCGAAACCACCCCGACCGCATCGGCAAAGATCGCCGAGGTGATCGGCTCGTAGCCCTTGGCATAGGTGGAGGAATTGGTGGTGGCAGTGTTCAGGTTGGAAGGCACCGCAGCGCCTGTGCCGCCGGTGTTGTAATCGCCTTTCACATAGACGGCATTGTCGGTGACCAGACTAAAGGAAAGCGGAGTCTGGCTGGAATCCCCGTTGGGATAGATCTGCGGCAGCTTCTCGCCGTTGGTCACCAGGAAGGCGGGCTTGGACGTATAGTCACTGGAGCCATCGGAGTTGGCGGTGCGCACATCGCTCAGATAGACGATGCCGTTGTAGCTGGTGGTGTCGTTCTTGAAGGCGCTTTCGATCGCAGTCTTGAGCTTGCTCATGTCCAGGACGTTGTAGTCGATGGGAGTCGTGCCTTCCCGCAGATCGTAGAAGCCACTTCCGTGGACCGCGTCCGTGGGGTCAATGGTGAGCGCTTTCTGGATGTTTTTGTAAAGTTGATCGCTTGTGGCCACCAGGGTCCCGTCGGCCTTGCCGCTGTCCGTGTCGGTCACGCGGCGAACTTCCAGGACGTTCCCGGGCTTGATCAAAATCTTTAGCCCGGCCTGGTTATAAAGCCGCTGGGATTTGATGGTGGAGGGATCGCCGGCGAAGTAGTCGGAATAATTCTGGCTCGCGGGATCTCCGGTCGCGCCCGGTGCCAGCACGGGGCGTTCGATCAGCTCGCGGTAGCCGTTGTCGTTGTTTTTATTGACCGTCACATACTGCGAATCGAAGTCCTTGGGATCCATGCCGCCAATGTTCATGCGGTCCGCGCGGGCCGGCGTCACCCCGTTGCCGAAAACCGGATCGTTGAGCAGGGATTCGTTCAAGCTGGCCTTACTAAGATAAGAGGCCAGGGCGTGGTCCCCGGCGGTATCGTGCTGCGTGCCGACGTAAGTGACGAAATTGTTGAAGGTGAGGGTGGAAACGTCCTTGATCCCGCCGGCGTAAAAGTCTTGGTTGGTGTGGACCAAGCCGGTGACGGTGAGGTCGGAACCGGGGAAGAGTTCCATGTCGTTCTCGTAAAAGATCACGCATTGCAGCGTCGAGAGCGTGCGTTTGCGGAACATGCGCGAGACGCGGACGGTCACCGGCGCGCCGGTCACCTTGCCGGCGAAATCCACGCTGCCGTGCATGGTGGAAGTGACCTGGACGGTGACTTCATAAACGATCTGCAACGACCGCCAGTTCGCCCGTTCGGGGTCGCTGGCGTAGTAAAGTAGTTTCGTGGCGTCGTATTCCGCTGAGGTAGGATCGCCGACATCCGGGTCGGGCTGCGGCCGATAGGAATTATCGTTGCCGGGAGTGTTCCCGTCGGGTGCCTTGCCCTGGGTGGGCCGGCGCCCGAAGACGTCCTTCACCGCGATGGTGATTTTGTCCACCGTGAAGCCGGAATTGGCCGGCAGGCCGAGGTCGTAGGCGCCGATGTAAGCGCCGGGGTTCGCCGGGTCGGCGGTGCGCGTGATGTCGCCCAGGTCGGCCTGCCGTGGGCTGGTCGTCAGATCGTTGACGCTGTATTCCGCGCCGTTGGAATCCATCTGCATCGCGGCGCACCAGCGCGCGTAGAGCACGTCGGTAACGCCGTCGGCGATCGCGTAGGCGCTGTCCACTTCGTAACCGCGCTGGCTGATGCGGCCGTTGCCGGCGGTGTAGTCGTAACCGATGGCCACAAAGCCGCTCAGGACCGCCAGGGTCAATAAGACAAACACGAGCGCGTTGCCGCGTTGTGAGGAGAGGAGACGCATAGAGTGAGGTGAAGCTCGGCTGAGTGCGGCTGGTGGGACTGCGGTTGTGCGGAAGGCCGGAACCCCTGTGCCGCGCGCGGTCAGCGGACGAGAGCCGGCCGCGCGCTAGGTTTTCCCGGGCTAACCGGCGCGAGGTGTCGGAGTCGGCGTAGGCAGCCTGGTCGGCGTTGGCGTGTTGGTCGGCGTCGGTGTGCTGGTCGGCGTAGGTGTGATCGTCGGCGTCGGGGTCTTGGTCGGCGTCGGGGTGATCGTCGGCGTGT
>CAXTRS010000549.1:0-2620 GCA_964246635.1 uncultured Chthoniobacterales bacterium
GTGACGCTCAGGAATTGCTCGGTGCCGGCTCCGCGGTCGTGGGCTCTTGCGCGACCGGCGGCGCGGTGTCGGCCGCCGCAGCCGCACCAGTCTCTGGCGCGGTCGCTGGCGATGGCACCGCATCTGCCGCCGGCGGCTCCGGCGCTTTTTCCGCGGCGGCCGCGGGCGCCGCTTTTTTCTTTGTCGTCCGCTTCGGTGCGGCCTTTTCCTTCTCCGGTTTCGCGGCGGGCGGAGCGGCCGTGGCGGGCTTCTTCGGCCGGGCGACTTTCACCTTGACCGCGGCTTTTTGCGCGGCCATCTTGCGCGCCTGATACGCCTTCCGGCGGCGGCGTTTGATCGTTTTGTTGTATTGCTTGCCCATGGTGGTCTTGTCGGAGGGAATCGAGACGGATCGTTGAGAAACGCGGAGCCTTTTCTTCTTTTTGTCAGCCCGCCCGGCCAATAAAGGCGGCGCGGCGCGCGGCTGGCAAGCTCAAAGGGGAAACAAAAGCGGCGGCCCCTGCGTTTTCCGCACCACCGGCCGCGGTGTCTCGCCGACTAACCCACGCGTGTGCAATGGAAAGCGCGACCGATTTTTACAACGTTCAACAACAGCAGCAGCCAGAAGATTCATCGCCAGTTCAACTCATGGATAAGATTCGCAACATCGCCATCATCGCCCACGTCGATCACGGCAAGACCACGCTCGTCGATTGCCTCCTGCGGCAATCGGGCACGTTCCGCTCGAACCAGAAAGTCGAGGAGCGCGTCATGGATTCGATGGACCTCGAGCGCGAGAAAGGCATCACGATCCGCGCGAAGAACGCGGCGTTCCAATATCACGGCTACCACGTCAACATCGTCGATACGCCGGGCCACGCGGATTTCGGCGGCGAGGTCGAGCGGATTATGAGCATGGTCGATGGCGTCCTGCTCGTGGTCGATGCGCACGACGGGCCGCAGGCGCAGACGAAGTTCGTCTTGAAAAAAGCGCTCGAGCGCGGCGCGAAAGCCATCGTGGTCATCAACAAAATCGACCGCGAAAACGCCCGGCCGCACAAGGTGCTCGACATGGTGTTCGACCTCTTCGTCGAGTTGAACGCGAGCGACGCGCAGCTCGATTTCCCCATCGTCTATGCGTCGGCGAAAGCGGGCTACGCGATGCGCGAGCTCGGGCAGGATTCCACGGACATGATGCCGCTCTTCGAGACCATCGTGAAAGAAGTGCCGCCGCCGCCAGTCGCGAAGGAAACGTATTTCCAGATGCTCGTGTCGAACCTCGACTACAGCGATTACCTCGGGCGCATCGCGTATGGGCGCATTCTGAGCGGGCGGGTTTGCGTGGGCGACACGGCGGTGTGCATTCACGGCGACGGCCGGCGCGAGCGCACAAACGTGACGGCGCTCTTCGGTCACGAAGGCTTGCAGAAAGTGGAAATCAAATGCGCCAGCGCGGGCGACATCGTCGGGTTGTGCGGCTTTGAAGACGTGTTCATCGGCGAAACGATCACGGACACCGAAGAGCGGCCGGCGCTGCACTTTACCGAGATCGACCCGCCGACGATCACGATGGGCATTCTCGTCAACGACGGCCCGCTCGCGGGTCGGGACGGCAAGCTCGTCACGGCGCGCAACATCAAAGAGCGGCTCGTGCGCGAGACGCGCACGAACGTGAGTTTGCAGGTGAGCGACACCGACACCGCGGGGTCTTTTGAGATCAAAGCGCGCGGCGAAATGCAGATCGCGATTCTCGTCGAACAGATGCGCCGCGAAGGCTTTGAGGTGCTCGTCTCGCGGCCGGAAGTCATCTACAAGCGCGACGCGCAGGGCAATGTGCTCGAACCCTACGAATCACTCTCCGTCGATGTGCCCAACGACAACCTCGGCGACATTCTTCAATCGCTCGCCAGCCGCAAGGCCGACATCACCAATATGGTCCACCACAGCCATTCCGTCGGCATCGAAGCGGTCATCCCCACGCGCGGGTTGATTGGCTTCGAGACCGACCTCGTCAACGTGACGAAAGGCATGGGCATCGCCAGCCACCTGTTCAAGGAATACGGCCCGCACAAGGGCGAGATCCCGAGCCGCAACAACGGCGTGCTTGTCGCCATGGAAGGCGGCACCAGCACGGCCTACGCGCTCGACACGATCCAGGAACGCGGCCGGTTGTTTATCGGACCGCAGGAGGAAATTTACGAAGGCATGATCGTCGGCGAAAACTCCCGGCCGGACGACCTGCCGGTGAATCCGTGCAAGGCGAAAAAGCTCACGAACATGCGCAGCCAGGGCGACGGCAAAGGCATCTCGCTCGCGCCGCCGGTGGTGATGACGCTCGAGCGCTCGCTCGAATACATCGCGCCGGATGAATACGTCGAAGCCACGCCGAAATCGCTGCGTCTGCGCAAAAAGCTGCTCGACGCCACCAAGCGCAAACGCGCCGCCAACGCGCTGGCGACTTAGTCAGAAACTGATCCGCGGATTAACGTAGATTAACGCAGATTTTCTTAACTGAAAAACGCGTCGCTTTGCTCACTACAAAACAAAATCCGCGTTAATCCGCGTTAATCCGCGGATTCACCTTCCTTGTTGACACTCCCCCGGCCTTCGCGTTAATTCCCACTTCGTCGCCCCGGTTTCT
>CAXTRS010000550.1:0-2603 GCA_964246635.1 uncultured Chthoniobacterales bacterium
GATGTGACTCGGGCGAGACGCCCGAGCCGGCAGGCGGGACGCCTGCCCTACCCGCAGAACTATCGCCGCGTTGCTCTTGTGTGAACGCTTAATTAGTGGCCCGGGGGCATTAATCAGTCGCCCAGAACCCTTAATTAGCAGCTCGGAAGCCTTAATTAGCAGCCCGGATGTCTTAATTAGTCGCCCGACTGTCCTAATTAGTGCCCCGAATGTCCTATTTTGTTCCCCGTCTGTCTTATTTAGTTGCCCGGATGTCCTAATTTGTTGTCCGACTGTCCTAATTTGTCGCCCGGCTGTCTTAATTTGCGCACCGGATGTCTTAATTAATGCCCCGGCAGGCTTATTTAGTGCCCCGGACCTCTTAAAAAATGGAGCGGGAAGGAGTAAAAAGCGAGCCGGCGACCTTCAGGAGCGGCGGGGCGTCTAATGGAGACGCTCGTCCCTTCTACTACCGCTCGTTCCTTCTACAAAGAGAGAGCAATACGGGAGCCAAGACCTGCTTGAATCTTTTTTCTGTTCCATTGCAGGCGCCCGTTGGTGAGCGCGTTTCTTCCCGCACGAAATCCGCGTTCCGCAATGGGTTCAGGAACTTACGAAGTCGCGAAAGGAGCCGGGAAGAGCACCCCAGCTTGAAATCGCCGCTTTCAGGAAATTTCCCGACGGAACATTCAGGGAGTCCAAGCGCAAGGCTGGCACATACCTTGCACTGACACAGCATCGAGGCCAGGGGCTCGTCCCTCCCTCTTTGTCTCTATGATGACTGCACCAAAGCCAGGGAATGAAAGGGAGCGGCTGCGTGCGCTGCGGCGTTACGACATCCTCGATACCTTGCCCGAGGCGACTTATGAACGGATCACCCGTCTGGCGGCGCGCATGCTCAAGGTGCCCGTCGCCTTGATCACGCTGGTGGACGAGGAACGGCAGTGGTTCAAATCCGCCTACGGACTGAAGATTTCTGAGACGGGGCGCGATGTTTCTTTTTGCGCCCATGCGATCCTCGGCGGCGACGACGATGTGATGGTGGTGTCCGACGCCACCGCGGACCCGCGATTCGCCGGGAATCCGTTCGTTACCGGTGAGCCGGGCATCCGCTTCTACGCTGGGGCGCCGTTGAAAAGCAGCGATGACTTTTCTCTGGGAACGCTCTGCGTCGTTGATACCGTCCCACGGCAATTCGGTGCCGAGGAGCAGGCGATCCTGCGCGATCTGGCCGCGGTAGTCCGAAATGAAATCGAGATGCGGCTGAAGTTGCGCGAGCGGGACCAACTGGCGGCGGCGGTCGATAATCTGAGCAGCGGCGTGGTCATCACCGATCCGAACCAGCCGGACAACCCGATCACCTTTGCCAGTCCCGGCTTTTACAAGGTCACTGGCTATGGCCCCGAGGAGATCATCGGTTACAACTGTCGTTTCTTGCAGGGAGCGGAGACGGATCGAAGCGTGGTCGCGGAGATGCGGGAATGTTTCGCCCAGCGTCGCACCTTCCAGGGGGTGCTGCTCAACTACCGCAAGGATGGCAGCCCGTTTTGGAACGAGCTGACGATCGCGCCGGTGTTCGATCAGGACGGGCGCCTGATCAATTTCGCCGGGCTGCAGATCGACGTGACCGAGCGCAAGCGCGCGGCCGACCAAATCCAGCGCAGTTTTGAAGAACTCAAGAGATTGGAGGCGTTGCGCGACGATCTCACGCACATGGTCGTCCACGATCTGCGCTCGCCGCTCAACGGCGTGAAGGGCTTTCTGGATCTGCTCGCGCTGAGCGCTGTGGCCAAGCTGGGGCCGAAGGAAGTCGGCTACATCGAGCACGCCCGCAACGGCGCGGCCAGGCTGGCCGACATGGTCACCTCGCTGCTGGATGTGCACCGGCTGGAATCCGGGGAGATGCCGCTGCGCCAGGAGAAGCGGGATCTCGTGGAAATCGTCCGGCAGGCGGCCGAACCCTACCTCGCCGGCGGCGGCGATGGGCGGCAGTTCTCGCTCGATTTACCGCCGGCGCCGGTGCCGGTCTCGTGCGATGCCGATCTGATCGGGCGGGTGGTCACCAACCTGGTCAGCAATGCGCTCAAGTTTACGCCGAGAGAGGGCAGGGTGCAGGTGAGGGTCGCGCCCAACGGCACGATGGCCTACGTGGCGGTGAGCGATTCGGGGGCCGGCATCCCGGTCGAGTATCACGACAAGATTTTCGAGAAGTTCGGCCAGGTGGAGTGCCATCGGGAACGCCATTCCACGGGCCTTGGCCTGACTTTTTGCAAGCTGGCCGTGGAAGCGCACGGCGGCACGATCGCGCTGGCGAGCGAGGCCGGGAAAGGCAGCACCTTTGAGTTCGGGCTGGCGAAAGCCTGAGGAGCGAGCCGCCGCGGCGCAGCGATCTTCGTCGGGCAGACAGCGATCACTGAAAATCGTCCAGCGCGCAGACGAAACTCGCCTTCAAGCTCGGTGTTGCGCGAACACCGAGATCGATGGGGCAAAGTGTTTCGCGAGGCGGATAAAAAGACGCACGAAAAAATGGCAGTGCGTCAATTTGCATCATGAGCCGATGTTCCGCGGGTAAGGTGGGCGTCCCGCCTGCCGGGTGCCGCGTCTCGCGGAACCCACAAACGCAC
>CAXTRS010000551.1:0-2319 GCA_964246635.1 uncultured Chthoniobacterales bacterium
CTCCACGGCGGCACCGGCGAGGACGGCACCATCCAGGCCCTGCTCGACCTCGCTGGCTTGACCTACACAGGCAGCGGGCACCTCGCCAGCGCCGCCGCGATGGACAAAGACGTTTCCAAGAAGCTCTTTCACGCCGTGGGCGTCCCCACGCCGGAGTGGCTTATGGCCCCGGTCAGTCCGGAGCAGGTGGCCGGGCGGCTGAGTTATCCCGTGGTGGTCAAGCCGAACAAGCAAGGCTCGACCATTGGCCTGACCGTGGTGCGGAGCGCCGCGGAACTCGGCAGCGCCGTCGAGGTCGCCTATCGCTACGACGACGAGGTGATGATCGAGCGGTTTGTCGCCGGCCGCGAACTCACCGTTGGCATTCTCGGCGAGGAGGCGCTGGCGGTCGGGGAGATCACTCCGAAGCGCGGCGACATCTTCAACTACGAAAGCAAATACCAGCGCGGCGGAGCCGAGGAAACTTTCCCTGCCGACTTGACGCCGGCGCAGACGCGCGAAGCCCAGCGTCTGGCGCTGCTCGCCCATCGCGCGCTCAAACTCACTGGCTACAGCCGGGTGGACTTCCGCATGGATGAAGCAGGCCGGTTCTGGTGTCTGGAGGTGAATACCCTGCCGGGTATGACCGCCACGAGCCTGCTGCCGCAATCGGCGCAGGCCGTCGGCATCCCGTTTCCCGAGCTTTGCGAGCGCATCTGCCGCCTGGCGTTGGATCACGCGCGGCAAAAGCGAGGTTAGCGCAGCGGCAAAGAACGCATCTCGGCGGCGCGCAGCCGCTCGAAGCGGGCCTGGAGCGCGGCGCTGCTCCCGCTTGACCGCAAACGGCTGGCGCGCACGATGCCCTCGCACAACGCGGTGAAGCGCAGCAGGCACGCTTCTTCGACATCCAGCGCTTTGTCTGCGCGCTCGACTTCCGCGTGCGCTTCGACGAGGCGGTCGCACCCGGCGCGGTCGGCGTCGAGCTCGCGCAATGCGCCGGCGGCCGCGGCGTCATATTCGGGCGAGTCTTTCCAACGCAGCGCGGGCCAGTGCGCGAAGAGCGCGTCGAGCATTTCGGCGCGGAGCGCGCCGAGCTTTTCACGGGCAAGACGAAGGCGGGTCAGTTGCGCCGGCCGGCTGATGGGATCGGTGAAGGAAAGACGGTCGTAGGCATGGAGCGCGCGACCGTCGCCGCGCAGTTCCAGGCGTTCGGAGAGCGCTTCCAGAGCCGCGCGTTCGGCCGCGGTGGCGTCGCGCAGGATTTGCGCGAACGGCGTCGCGTAAATTTCCGCTTCGCTCAGAGACACGAAGCGGCGCAGGAAAATCTGCGACGTGCAAACCGGCGTGTCGATGGACTCGTCGTGAATCAGCGCGTAACAAAACGCCTCGTGCAGGCTCACGCGGCCATCGCCGTCGAAATCGGCGCCGGTGATGGGGGCGCTCAACCGATCCCGCTCGCCGAGCGCGCCGAAAAAATAGGACGAGAAATCCTGAAAGTCCGCGGCACCGACATCCGACCCGCAGCCGGCCGCTTCGCGGTCCGCCGCGGCGGAGAAAAAGCCGGCGAGATCGAGATCGACGAGACCTTCCTCCTTCGGGTCGGCACGGCGAAAGATCACGTTCGCAAACGCGCCGCTGTAGCACTGCGCCATGACGAGCGTCACCGGCGTCCTGGCCGGCAAACGCGCCAGTTCCGCGGCGAGATCGCGCACGCTGAGTGACTCATTGTTCCACAACTCGTAGGCGCTGTTTTCTTCGTCCTTCTCGTTGTGCGTGCCGTGGCCGGCGACATAGACCAACACGGGCTGCGGCGGTGTCCCGCGACCCGCGGAAACGTTCGTGACGAGATCCTTGAAGGCGCGCCGGATGGGCTGCCGCTGCGCCGCGCCCGCGATGGACACGCCGTCGCCAAGCTCCGGTGCGCGCGTGCGTGTCGGCGCGCCGAAATTGTCTTTCGGAAGCAGCACGTCGAGCGCGCGCTGACCCGCGCTCAGGCTGGCGGAGTCCGCATAGGAAACCGTGGCGTGGCGCGCGTTGCCATCCGCGAAGAGCAGCGTGGTCCGGGTCGCGGCGTTTCCCTTCAGCAAACCGGCGACGAAGCGCACGTGCGCCTCGATTTCCGCGGTGTTGTTTTCTTCATCGGGTCCGCCGCCGATGAGCAGCGCGTGCAGCGCCGGGCTGTTTTGCGTAGCGCCGCGCAGCCCCGCCGCGACCAGCGCCAGCGCACAAGTGCAGACACCCACCCAGCGTGTGATCCAGCCGATGCGTGACATCTTCGTAGATGGATGGCGATCTCCGAGCGCCATTAGTTTGCGACGAAGTCGCCTCGAACTTCTTTTT
>CAXTRS010000551.1:2329-2602 GCA_964246635.1 uncultured Chthoniobacterales bacterium
GCAGAATAATGGCGCTCGGAGATCGCCATCCACCACAATCAGCGCGAAATCGCCGGCGCGAGCTTGCCTAGTGAAGGCTCGTTCGGTTGCGGCGTCCTCCGTCTTCTTGTCCACTTCTGGCGCAGTTGATCGAGGAACAAATAGATCACCGGCGTGGTGTAGAGCGTCAGCATTTGGGAAACGATCAAGCCGCCGACGATGGCGATGCCCAGCGGCCGGCGCAGCTCGCTGCCGACGCCCATGCCGATGGCCAGCGGCACTGCGCCAAAGAGC
>CAXTRS010000552.1:0-742 GCA_964246635.1 uncultured Chthoniobacterales bacterium
CACGCCACCAGCGCCGCCCAAGCGTCCGCGCCCGCCCAGCGCGGCCCGCCCAGCAGCGCGATCGAGATGCCGACAAACGCCGCCGCGGAGGTGAACGCATCCGCGCGATGGTGCCAGGCGTCCGCGCGTGCCGCGCTGCTGCCGAGCTCTTCGCCAAGCCGCACGACGCGCCGAAAGAGAAATTCCTTAACCAATACCACGATGACCAGGACGCCGAGCGTCGCCGGGTGCGGGGTCACGCGCGGGTCCGTTTCAAAAAAAATCTCACGCACGCTCTGCGCCGCCAGCACTACGGCCGCAGTCAGCACGCCAGCCGCGACGACGAGCGCGCTTACCGGCTCGGCTTTGCCGTGGCCGAACGGATGGTCTTCGTCCGGCTGCCGCTCCGCAAAGCGCAGGCCGAACCAGATGACGAGTGACCCAGCTACGTCCAGGCCGCTTTCGACGCCATCAGCGATGAGCGCGTAAGAGTTTCCGAGCACGCCCGCGCTGATTTTCACGACGGTGAAAATCGTGTTCGTCACCGCGCCGATCAGCGCCCAACGTCGCGCCAGCGCCGAGCGCGGCGCTGGTGCAGAAGCGCTCGCGACCTCCGATGACGGCGACGTGATCATGCCCGCCGCACAGTAGCCGCGCGCCCGAATGTTGGACAACCTCGTTTCACGCGCAGGAGCCTCTGACTGTAGCGGGGGGGGTTTGGCGCCCGCGGGGGGGGGGGGCGCGGGAGGGGGGGGGGGGGCCC
>CAXTRS010000552.1:752-2594 GCA_964246635.1 uncultured Chthoniobacterales bacterium
GTCATAGACCGCCGCTACAGTGGAAGACAAATCGCTGTTTCGCAGTCATATTGCGCGCCGTGATCGACCTGCAGTCTTCAGTAATCACCGCCGCTACCGAAGAGCCGGCCGTCTTCACCGTCTCCGAGCTCACGCGCTCCATCCGCGCGCTACTCGAGGGCGAGGTCGGCGAAGTCTGGGTCGATGGCGAGATTTCCAACTTTCGCCGCCAGAGCAGCGGCCACCAGTATTTCACGCTGAAGGATGACGGCAGCCAGCTCCGGTGCGTGTTGTTCGGGCGCCACGCGGCGGCGGCGAATCCGTCGCGCGTGCCGCTGGCCGACGGCGTGCAGGTGCGGCTCCACGGGCAGGTCACGGTGTATGAAGCGCGCGGGGAATACCAGCTCATCGTGGGGTCCGTGCAGGCGCGCGGGCTCGGCGCGTTGCAGGCGAAGTTCGAAGCGCTCAAGCGCGCGCTGCACGCCGAGGGGCTTTTCGATGCCGAGAGAAAAAAACCGTTGCCGCGTTTCCCGCGCACCGTCGCGCTCGTCACCTCGCCGACCGGGGCGGCGTTGCAAGACATGCTCAACATCCTGCGCCGGCGCGCGCCGTGGATGCGCGTGCTTGTCTTTCCCGTGCGCGTGCAAGGCCGCGGCGCGGCGGCGGAAATCGCGGCGGCCATTGCAGCGCTGAATCTTTGGAAAACCGCCGACCTGCTGGTCGTCGGCCGCGGCGGCGGCTCGGTCGAAGACTTGTGGGAATTCAACGAAGAAATCGTCGCGCGCGCGATCGCCGCGAGCGTCCTGCCGATCGTCTCCGCCGTCGGCCACGAGATCGATTTCACGATCTGCGATTTCGTCGCCGACCTGCGCGCGCCGACGCCCAGCGCCGCCGCCGAACTCATCGCGCCCGACACCGCCGAGCTGCACCGCACGCTCGCCGCCACCGGCCAATTCCTGCGCCGCCAGCTTCTCGAACGCCTTGCCCAGGCGCGGGAAAGCCACCGCCGTCTCGCGCGCGGCGCGCTCACGCGTGAAGCCCGCCGCCGCGTGGAAACCGAAAGCCCGCGGCTCGACGACGTGGAAAAAACGCTGCGCCGCGCCGCCGCGAACGCACTCGAACGCCTGCGCGCGAACTTCGCCGAACAAACGGCCCGCCTGCGCGCCGCCTCGCCCGCGTGTCAGTTGGAAATCTGGCAGCAAAAACTCTCCGCCGTCTGCTGCCGTTTCACCGACGCCGCCGCGCGCGCCTGCACCGAGCGCCGCCACCGCCTCCAACTCGCGGCTGATTCCCTGCGCCTGCTCGGCCCCGAGGCCACGCTCGAACGCGGCTATTCGATCACGACGTTACCCGACGGCGTCCTGGTGACTTCCGTCCGTCAACTGGAGCCTAATGAGGAGATCGTCACCCGCCTGCACGATGGCGTGGTGCGTTCAAAGGTCCGCGCATAATGAATGCGCCAGGGAGAAATTCCCTGACCACTTTCGCTCCGCGTTTTGCAGAGTTCGGTAAGATTGGTAAGGCTAACCGCATGGGCACCGCCACGATCTCGACGAAAGGTCATCTCGTCATCCCCAGCCGCTTCCGCAAAGCGCTCCATCTTCGTGCCGGCGACAAAGTTGCCTTCTCCTTGGAGGGAGACAACTTGTTCTCCAGCGCGAGCAGGCCAGGCGCGCCCGCCGCGCCCACGGAAAATTTGGCCGACCAGTCTTGATTGAGCCGCCCGGAGCGCCGCCGATGACGCCGGAGCGCGTGCGCGCCATGCTCAACGAATCGCCGTGAGCCATCTCCTCGATGTCAACTTCCCGCAGAGCGCTTCCCAATCGGATTAGCCCCGGCAGGGGCGGAAGAACATCGGCTTGG
>CAXTRS010000553.1:0-2562 GCA_964246635.1 uncultured Chthoniobacterales bacterium
CTCGCGCATCGCTTCGGGGAACGAATCGCAGTGCCGCAGCGAACAATGCACCGCCGCGGGAAAAGAGCTTTCCAGCGGACACGCCTGACCGAAAAGCTGCGTCGTCGCGTAGTGGACGCTGCGCTCGGAATCCGAGATCGCCGCCGCGATGAGGTCGTGGACTTTCTTGCCCTCTTTTGTTGAGGCGAGCACATAAACTCCCTCACCCGCGCGCGCAAAGCTGTCGCGCAATTCCTTCCCGGCCAGAAGCGCACGAAACACGAGCGCGTCGGCCTGCAAGAACGCGACGGCGAGCGGGTCGTCCTGAGTGATCCGCGTGTAACTTTCCACTAGTTTGAGCAAGTCCGTCTCGGAGAGATCGCGGTGCGCGGCGATCACGGGTGCCAGGCGCGAGGCCGTGGCCGGCTCGGCGTCGGCGGCGCCATCCTGGAACGGGTAAATCTCGCCGGGATGTTCCTCGGTGAATTTTTGGTAGTGCGCAATCGTGCCGCGCATCGCGTTGTCGCGATAGCCGGAGTAGTCGGTCGCGCCGAAGGTCTCGACAAAACGCCGGCCGAAGTCGGCGACGTCGAGGCTCCCGCGCGCGGCGACGGATTCCAAAAGCAGCAGCGCAGCCTCCCCGTAGTGGGTTTGCTGACCCGGCTGCTTCAGCGCGTGGTAATGCCCGGGCAACGGCGGCTCGAAGCCGCGAATGCCGTCGGGATAGCGCGCGGTGAGTTCGTCCAGATCGTAAATCCAGTGCGTGCCAAGGCAAAAGGCGTCACCAACAAACTGACCCCAAATCGCGCCGCGCAGACGGTCGGCGAGGTCGAGGTGATGGGCAGTGGCGGCGACGGGAGATTCGGTCGTCATGGAGGGTGCGGTTGGAGATAAGATACAAAACGCGGCTGACCTAGAAAAGGTCGCAACCATTTTACGCTGGCACGCGCAGGCAGAAAAGCCTGATGCCAGCCGACGAGCCGTTAAAAATTCACGCTGACGTGAAACAGTCCGATGATTCCCGCCAGGATGAGGTAAATGGCGACGATGTAATTGAGCAGTTTCGGTCGCACGAGAATCAGCAGCCCGGCGATCAGTGCGATCACCGGCATCAACGCAAATCCGAAGCGCCAATGGAAACCGGAGGAGGCGCGCGCGACGAGAGCGAGCAGGGGGAAAGCGAGGCCGGTCATAATGGAAGCAGACAGGCGCGAGGTTAGCGGGCAGGCAGGCGCAACGCAATGTTCCCGCCGTTCGGATAGTGGCTCCCTTCGTTATGCCGCGGCCTTTGCAGGGGAGCACGGGCGTCCCGCCCGTTCTTGCCGGCGTCTCGCCGGCAAGCTGAACAAGCGATTGGGGTTGCCGCAGAGGTGAGGCAGGCACCCGGCGGGACGCCGGCTGCAGACGGGCGGGACGCCCGTGCTCCCCTTTCTTTTCCTTTTTCAACACGACGACGATACTGAGCCACTGCCGCTGTTCACCGACGGGCGGCGGCACACGCTTTCTTGTTTTCCCGATGCGGCTTTTCCGCTAAGCCTTCGGGGCTATGAGCCGCAGCGTCAGCAACCCGCCGCCGTCACCGCCGCCGCTCACACGGCGCGACTTCGTCCGGCGCGCGGGCCGATACGGAGGTGGGTCGGCTTTCGCCGCCATGATGGCGCTCGGGTTGTTGGCCAAAGAAGGAGCGCCCGCCGCGCGCGCAAAAGAACCGCCCGGCACGCCCACACCGGGCGACGTCCAGCCGCCGGCGACAGCAAAAAAAGAGGGCGACCGTAAAACCCGCGTGCTGATTCTTGGCGCGGGCTTGTGCGGCATGGCGACAGCCTACGAGCTGGGCAAGCTCGGTTTCGACTGCGAAATTTTCGAGGCCCGCGCCCGTGCCGGCGGCCGGGTCTGGACGGTGCGCGGCGGCGATCGCGCCATCGAGCACGGCTCGCCCGGCACCGGCAGCGCCGGCGACACGATGCAGATGGCCCGCTTTCGACCCGGCCATTACATGAATGCCGGCCCGGCGCGCATTCCCAGCCATCATGGAACCACTTTGGGTTACTGCCGGGAACTCGGCGTGCCGATCGAAGTTTTCAGCAACGTCAACGAAAGCGCGTTCTACCACACCGGCGCGCTCGGCCGGGTGCGCATGCGCGAGGCGCGCGCGGACCTGCGCGGCTACGTGGATGAGCTGCTCGCCAAGTCCGTCAGCCGTGACGCACTCGACCGCCCGCTCATGCGCGACGACAAGGATGCCATCCTCGACTACCTGCGCGCCGACGGCGACCTGAACCGCGAGTTGCTCTATCGACCCAGCACAGCTGGCACCGGACCCAACGGCCTGCCGTTGCGCAACGACTCATTCGACGCGCGTGGCTATCTCTACGAAGACCTGCCCGCCGCCGGGTCGCATCCCGGACGGCACAGCGACCCGCTCGGCTTTGAGGCCGTGCTGCGCGCGGGCTTCGGCCGGCACCTGTTTTTCGAGCGGCAGTTCAACCAGCAGCCCACGATGTTCCAACCCGTCAGCGGCATGGACGCCATCACGGCGGCGTTTGAAAAAAGAGTCGGCGACCGCATTCGCTACCGCCACGA
>CAXTRS010000554.1:0-2558 GCA_964246635.1 uncultured Chthoniobacterales bacterium
GCGGCGACGAGCCACGCTCGCCGGCGCGCGGCGAGCAGGCAGCCGGTCAGGGGCAACAAAAACACCGACTCGCTGTAGATCATCGAGAACCAGACGCTGCCGGGACAGAACAGCAGAAACATCACCGAATGGTTTGCCACGGTGCGCGAGCGGGTTTCGCGCGCGGCGAGAGACCAGAGCAGCGACGCAGCGGCCAGCAACGCGACGTTGGAGACCAGATAGCCTGCCAGTTTTGGGTCGAGTCCGCACCACGCCACCGCGCGCACGAACAGGGGATAAAGCGGATAAAACGCGACGGTCGATTCGTCGTCCGGCACGTAGGAATAGCCTTCGTTGACGATGCGCAGATACCAACCGGAATCCCACGCGCAAAAGCGCTCCAGCAGACTGATGCCGCCGTTCGTGAACGGCGCCTTGATGATGATCGAACTCGAAAGCGCCGCGACGAGGACGATCAGCAGGCGCGACGCGCAAAACATCCCGAGCACGCTGAAAAATGCCTCCCGATCGAAACGCCACGCACCTGGGTCGATCGAGGCGGCGCCGGCGGCATCGAAAGGCGACGCGGTCGTGGCAGGGTCATGAATCATGGCGAGCGGGCAGGTGCAGGCGAAAGGGAACGCGCCGCGGCCTTAGCGGAAGCGGAGCGTCAGGTGCGAAAAGGTCGCGGCGATCTTGCGCGGATCGCTGGCGGCGACCGTTGCGCCGCCGTGATTGTAGCGGGCATACTCGATCGTGAGGGCGTTGCTCTGCCCGGGCCGCAAATCGAACCGATAGGTGCGCCGAATCTCTCCGACTGGCTGGCCTCGCAACGCTTCGAGCAACTCGTCGTTCAGACGCACCGTGATGTCCTGGCCATCCACGAAGTTGTGAAAAGCAAAGCTCAATTCCGCGGCGGAAAACTCGGAGAAAATGAGCAGGCGGGTCGCCGGCCCAAGGCCGTGCCGGCCGCGTCCACCGGAAACCGCGCCGAGTTCCACTGCGTCGAGTCCTTCCACCACGATGCGGCTTTTCAAGGAACGAATGACGCTGCTGCCGCGAAATTCGTCGGCGGGATCGCCGGCCCGCAGGAAATCGACGAGCGCCGCCTCGCCAGGCGTGCGCCGCTGGCGCTCGCGCCGATACGTCGCGGCGTCCCGCCACCCGACCCCGAGCAGAGCCAGCGCCAGCGCCACGACGGTCCCGCGTTCCCACCATGCTTCTCTTGCCATCATCGCCAGTCGTTTTTTGGAAAACCGAGCGCACTAACTGCGACGCGACCGGCCGGGAAGCAAGCCGTTATTGCGCTCGGACGGAGGCAGCGGCGCGGGACTTGATGTAGAATACCCGCCCATCCGTCGTCGCCCGCCATGACCACCGCCAACAAAGTGACGCTCGTGCGCATCGCGCTGATCCCCGTCTTCGTCGTGCTCGCGGCGGAATACGGCTCGAGCGTCACCGCCGGCGCGCCGAACCCTGCGCTGCGCTGGGCCGCGGTGCTGACGTTTCTCGTCGCCGCCGTCAGCGATGGGCTCGACGGCTACATCGCGCGCTACTACAACCAGCGCAGCCGTCTCGGCGCCATTCTCGATCCGCTGGCGGACAAAGGCCTCCTCGTCGCTGGACTGCTCGCGCTCACGTTTTCCGATTGGGAGTATCGCTTCCCCATTTGGTTCGCCGCGCTCGTCATTTCGCGCGATCTCATCGTGGTTATCGGCAGCCTCGTGCTGCACTTTCGCAATGGCCACGTTCACTTGCGGCCGCGCTGGACCGGCAAGGTGGCGACCGTTTTCCAGATGACTGCCCTCGCCTGGGTCATGCTGCAAATCCGCTGGCTCTCGCCGCTCGTGCCGGTGTCGTTCGCGGCGCTTTTCACCGCGCTCTCAGGATGCGGCTACATTCTCGACGGCATCCGCCAGCTCCCGCGGCCTGCGTCGCCGCCGAGCGAAGCGCAGCATCCCCTGCGTCCCATCGCGTCCCATGAGTCCCAGCCCCGCTGAGCCATCCATTGCACCCGGCCGCATCGCCGCCATCGTGGGCCGTCCAAACGTGGGCAAGTCCGCGCTTTTCAATCGGCTCGCTGGCCGGCAGATCGCGATAGTCCACGACCAGCCGGGCATCACGCGCGACCGGCTCGTCGCCGAGTGCCGGCTCGGGTCTGGCGAGCCGTTCGAGATCGTGGACACCGGCGGCATCGGCGCGGATGTGGACGCGAATTTTACCGAGCGAGTCCGCACCGAAGTCGAGATCGCCATCGCCAGCGCGGGCGTCATCCTTTTCGTCGTCGATGGCCGCGCGGGCCTCACGCCGGTCGATCTCGACGTCGCCGCGCGGTTGCGCCGCACCAAGCGCACGGTGTTGCTCGTGGTCAACAAGATCGACGAGCCGGATCGCGGCGCGCACGTCGCGCTCGCGGCCGATTTCACGCGCCTGGGTTTTTCGGAAACGTATCTCATTAGCGCTGCGCACGGCCGCGGCATCAATCCGCTCGTCGCAGCGACGGAACGGCACCTGCGCGGAGTGCGGAGTGCGGAGTGCGGAGTGAGGAATGATGAGAACCAGGAAGATGCGCCCCCTTC
>CAXTRS010000555.1:0-1153 GCA_964246635.1 uncultured Chthoniobacterales bacterium
TTCCCGGCGAGACGCCGGAGAACGGCGGGCGGGACGCCCGCCCTACCCGCAGAACGATTGCCGCATTATTATTGCTTCCATACTTAGCATCCAGCATCCAGCATCTTCTTCTCAGCGAGAGGTTCTTCGGCTGCGCTCGTGCCTCGCTCCGCTCAGGATGACAAAGAAAGAAGGGAGCGGCGCTTTCTTCTTTCATTCGGTCATTGGGTCATTTGAACATTCCTTCGTCCTTCGTCATTTTCCCCTGCGCCTCTGCACGAGATTCTCCGGCTTGGAAAAAAGCGGCCGCAACTCTGGCAGACGCGGCGCGTTGAATCCCCCGAAGAACAGGAGAAAATGCCGCCATGACGCCGAATGAGCAGGAGCAGAGGAACACCGCGCGCTCCTCGTTTCCGCAGCCGGGAGAACAACTCTCAGCCGAAGACCGCGCACTCTGGGAACTGCTCGGTCGCGCGCGGCAGCCAGTGGCGCCGAGCCCGTATTTCACCCGGCGCGTGCTGCGCGAGGTCGCCTTCCGGGAGGAAGAAGAAGCGGCCGATCGTTCTGGTGGCGATGGCGGCGGCTGGTGGAGGCGTGTTTTTGCGGCTGGCGGAGGCTGGCGTCCGCGCTTTGCCGCGGCAACCGCTGGAGTTGTGCTTGCAGGGCTGTTCGGTTTTGGTCTGCTGCGAATGGCTTCGGTCGCAAACGACGGCAGCGCCGCGCCGTTTGCACAGACCAATGGCGACCGAGACGAACTCGGGCTGGTCCCCGAATCGCTCAGCGACCGCGACCTGGCAGTGATCGCCGACTTGGACGACCTGCTCGACAACCAGCAAAACCGCGCCTGGCTCGAGGACGATTCCGCTTCTTAATAATAGACAAGCCAGGCCCGGCATTCCTGACTCGCGGGCTTGCTCGTTTGCTCCCTTTCTTCTCGCTCAAGATGGCCAACAGAACTCGTGGATGCCGCGCCGCCGTGCCGCTGCGGCCAGCGTTGCTGCTCGTGGCTGTCGCGGCGTTCGCGTTCGTGTTCTCGCAGAGAGCCAGCGCGCAGGGAAGCCCGGCAGCGTCGTCGCCAGCGCCTTCCGCAGCCGCGACGGCGTCGCCATCGCAGTCTTCCGCGCCGCCGCCATTCTGGGGACAGTGGCGGGCGGAGCGCCGCGCCGCCCGCCAC
>CAXTRS010000555.1:1163-2551 GCA_964246635.1 uncultured Chthoniobacterales bacterium
GGCGCGGCTGTCCCTGGTTGGCGGCGGAGAAACCGCTGGCGCCAGCGGCAGCGCCAACCCGACCGCGGGCCAGCCAGGGCCGGCGTTGCAAAAGTTTCTCGAACGCCTGCCGCCGGCGGAGCGCGAGAGTTTCCAGCGCAACCTCCAACGCTGGCGCCAGCTCACGCCGCAGGAACGCGAGGCGTTGCGCGGCGAGGCCGGCCAGCACCGCGCGCGGGTGCTCGAAGAAGCCCAGCGCGCGCTCCACGAGAGCGGCTTGAAGCTGAACAACGACAGCCGCGAAATGTTCCTGCTGCGCTACAGCCAGGAGCGGCGCAAACTGGAGCGCGAGCTGCGCGAAAAAGCCGAGGCCGAGCGGGCGCGCCGGTTGCCCGCGATCCACGAAGCGCTCAAGCGCGAATTCTCCGCGCAGGGAAATGGAGGGAATCCAGTAGTGGGTCCGGCGGTCTCGCCGGCAAGGTAGGGACGCACCTCCGGGGCGTCCGCAGAGTCAGCGTGGGCGGAGGATGTCCATCGAGCGCCAACAAAAAATCACGGACGCCCCGGGGGTGCGTCCCTACCTTTGGAAAACCAAGCTACAGCCCTTCGCGCAGCCTGCGCGCGAGCGCTTCGGCGATTTCGGCTTCTTCAAATTCTCCGCCCGCGGCGCGCAGGGCGGCTTTCTTCAAGGTATCGAACGCCGCGCGGTCGCCGCAGGCAAAGGCCGTCACCGCCTCCGGGTGCCGCTGCATTGCCTGGAACACGGCGACCTCGATGGTCACGTCAGACACAGGGTCGGGATTGACGCCGGAGAAATCCATCGCGGGGTAAGCAGGGGAGAGTTCCCGAGACTGGAATGAACCGCTGCTCCGCGCCCGAATTCGGCGGCCGGGCGCGGAGCAGCGTTGATTTTTAAGAGAGACAGATTTCAGCGCGGAGGCGGCGACGGCTCGCCCATGGGCATCGGCGCGGGCGGCGTGGGCGTTGGGATCGGGATCGGCGGCATGGGCCGCGGCGCCGCGCCGGGTGGTGGCGGCACGCTCGGAGAACTCGGCGTATCCCCGCGCGACGGCGGCGTGGACGATGGCGGCGGCGCCGAGGTCGCGTCACTGCTGCTGCCAGCGCTGCTGCCGCCAGTGCCGCGCTGGAGACGATCGATCATCCGCTGCGCCTGTTCGAGCTGCCGCTGCTGCGCTTCGATCAGCCGGTTCTGGCGCGAGATGAGTTCTTCCTGACGCGCCACGGCGGCCTCGGCGCGGCGCAGCGTTTCCTGCTGCTTGCCCGTCATCGCCTCGGCTTTCTGCATCATCTCGCCCTGTTTCTCGACGGCGCGCTGCAGGCCAATCTCGCCGCCTTCAACGCCGACACGGGCGAGGGACCGCACCTCTGGCCCGACGAGCGCGAGCGCG
>CAXTRS010000556.1:0-2527 GCA_964246635.1 uncultured Chthoniobacterales bacterium
GGGATAGGGGGAGCGCGGGCATCCTGCCCGCCGCGGCCGGCATCTTGCCGGGCGCCTGTGGGTGCCTCCATGCTGTCGCGGCCTGTAGTCGGTGCTTGCAGAAGCTTTCCGGCAGGGACGACGGCGCTCGCCTTTCTGCGCGCGCTCTGAGGCTGGCGCACATCAGTCTGCGTTTGGGGAGCACACCCGTCCCGGGTGTCGCTTTGGGCGTCCCGCCCAAAGCCTTCGGCTGGGTTTGAGGGAAAGATTTGAGAGCCAGCAGCTGCCGGGCGGGACGCCCGCCAGAACAGGCGGGACGCCTGTGCTCCCCAAGCCGCAGCCTGTGCTCCCCAAGCCGCAGCCGGTGCGCCCCAAGCCGCAGCCGGTGCGCGCAAAAATCACCTCGACCCGTGGCCGCGCGTTTCTCCGGCTTGACGGCTGGGCGCGAGTTTCTTCTACTGGGCGTGCAAGGTTCTAGTGTGAAAACGCGCGCGACTTCCCGACCTGTCCCCGCCCGCAACGGCTCCTCCGCGACGGTGGCGCGAGCGTCGGCCGCGGCCACCGCACCAGCGCTGCTCTTCGGCGACTTGTGGCCTTACGATCCCGCGCCGGAGACGGCGGAGCCGGGGTTGCGGGCGCGGTATGAGTTGTTCATCGACGGCGAATTCGTCGCGCCGAAGTCGGGGAAGTATTTCGAGTCGATCAATCCGGCGACAGAGGAGAAGCTGGCGGAGGTCGCGCTGGCGGGCGCGGCGGATGTGGACCGGGCGTTCGACGCGGCGGGGAAGGCGTTCGGTGGCGTGTGGGGGAAGATGCCGGGCGCGGAGCGGGGGAAGTATCTCTTCCGCATCGCGCGGTTGTTGCAGGATCGGGCGCGGGAGTTCGCGGTGGCGGAAACGCTCGACGGCGGCAAGCCGATCAAGGAGGCGCGCGACTTCGACGTGCCGATGGCGGCGGCGCACTTTTTTTATCACGCCGGCTGGGCGGACAAGCTCGAGTATGCGTTTCCCGGGCCGCGCCGGCCGCGGGCGCTGGGCGTCGTCGGGCAGGTGATCCCGTGGAATTTCCCGCTGTTGATGCTGGCGTGGAAGCTGGCGCCGGCGCTGGCGTGCGGGAATACCGCGGTGCTCAAGCCGGCGGAGACGACGAGCGTGACGGCGATGAAGTTCGCGGAGCTGTTGCGCGACGCGGAGCTGCCGGCGGGGGTGGTGAATTTTGTCTGCGGCGCGGGCGAGGTGGGCGCGCTGGTGGCGCGGCATCCGGCGGCGGCGAAGGTGGCGTTCACGGGCTCAACGGCCGTGGGCAAGGCGATCATGCGCGAGACGGCGGGCAGCGGCAAGCGGCTGACGATGGAGCTGGGCGGCAAGGCGGCGAACATCGTCTTCGAGGACGCGCCGATGGATCAGGCGGTGGAGGGCGTCATCAACGGGATTTATTTCAACCAGGGGCACATCTGTTGCGCGGGCAGCCGGCTGCTGGTGCAGGAGTCGATCGCGGAGCGTTTCGTGGGGAAGTTGAAGACACGGCTGGCGACGTTGCGGGTGGGGAATCCGCTGGATAAGAATACCGATGTCGGCGCGATCAATTCGCGCGGGCAACTGGCGCGCATCAAGGAACTGGTCGCGGCGGGCGAGGCGGAGGGGGCGGCGTTGTATCAGCCGCCGGGCTGCCGGTTGCCGGAGCGGGGGTTCTGGTTTGCGCCGTCGATCTTTACCGGCGTGACGCCGAGCCATCGTGTGGCGCGGGAGGAGATCTTCGGGCCGGTGTTGAGCGTGCTCACGTTCCGCACGCTCGAAGAAGCGGTCGAGAAAGCGAACAACACGGCCTACGGACTTTCGGCCGGCGTCTGGACGGACAAAGGCGCGCGCATCCTGCAAATGAGCGCGGCGCTCAAGGCTGGCGTGGTGTGGGCGAACACATTCAACCAGTTCGATCCGAGTTCGCCTTTCGGCGGGTATAAGGAAAGTGGCTTCGGGCGCGAGGGAGGGAGGCAGGGATTGGCGGCGTATGTGTCGCTTGGATGATGTCGGAATGGCCTCGCGCAAAGACGCCAAGGCGCAAAGGAAGAAAAGATGATGACGGAGAATGAAGCGGCGACTGTCATCGTGGACGCGGCCATGAAGGTTCACAAGGCGTTGGGGCCAGGATTGCTGGAAAGCGTCTATGAAGTTGTGCTCGCGCACGAGCTGCGAAAACGCGGGTTGGAAGTTGCACGCCAGGTTCCCATCCCGATCATTTACGACGGCCTGAGGTTCGATGAGGGGTTTCGAGCCGATCTCGTCGTTGCCGATCTGGTCATCGTCGAACTCAAATCGGTGGATTGCCTGGGCGCAGTTCACGCCAAACAGTTGACGACTCAACTACGGCTCGGCAATAAGCGACTCGGTTTGCTCATCAATTTCGGTGCCGCGCTTCTCAAAGAGAACATCCGCCACCTCGTCAATGGCCTCCCCGACGAAGAGGTTCCACCACCCACCTTGTAACCTTAGCTTCTCCCTTCCTTTGCGCCTTGGCGTCTTTGCGCGAGGCCATTCCGGCTGTCCCCAAC
>CAXTRS010000557.1:0-2509 GCA_964246635.1 uncultured Chthoniobacterales bacterium
CGCACATTCCCTGTTCGTCGGCCGCCCCTATCGTGTGGTTGCTTATCTTGTGGAACGGTTTCCGGTGGCTAAAGCCACCGGCTAATTTCCCGGTTCGCCCCTGCCGAGGCTAAAAGGTGATTTGCGTTACACCATCGGCAGCGTCGTGAAGCGTCGACCGAGCACTTTTTCACTCGGCACCCGCAGCCAGCGCTCGAGCAGCGTCGCATAGACGCTGCGGAAATCGACGTTGTGAATCAAGTCGCCCTGGTAGAGCTGCGTCAGGCTCGGGTAACGTCCGTAGAAGCCGCCCTTCAGCGCGCCGCCGAGCAGGAACATCGGCGCGGCGGCGCCATGGTCCGTGCCGCCGCTGGCGTTTTGCGCGACGCGCCGGCCGAACTCGCTGAACGTCATCACCAGCACGCGGCCGAAGTTGCCCTGCGCCTTGAGATCGGCACAAAACGCGCCGAGCGCATCATTGAACTCGCGCATCAGCCGCACGTGTGCGCCGGCCTGTCCCTGGTGAGTGTCATAGCCGCCGTGGCTGACGTAAAACACGCGCGTCGCCAGCCCGCCGGCGATCATGCGGCCAACGAGGCTCAGGCTGTCGGCGAGACGGTTGCCGAGCGGATACGCGACGAGCGGCTTCGTCGTGCGCGCGATCTGCAAAACGCGGTCGCTGGAGAGCTGCGCGTCGAGCGCGGTGCGCTCCAGAAAATCAACGGACGACAGCGCGCTGTTGCTGCCCGCAGCCGGGTTGCCGCCGCTCGCAATGCTGCCGATGGAGCTGCCCGCAAAATCCGCCTGCGCCGGACCGACGGGAGTTTTGGACTTCCAATTTCCGAACCCGGAGCCGCTGCCGGCGAGCGTGTCTTCGGCCGGCTGGTTAAGCTGGCGGTAATAAAACTCCGCCGCGCTCATCGAGCCTTGCGGCTTCTCGCGATCGATCCAGCGAAACTGCTCGGGATTGGCGAACGAGACACCCGTGGGCGTGTCGGCCATGAACGCCTGCGGCATCGCGTTGCCGACCGCCACGCCCACGGTCGGGTCGGCGCCGCGGCAGCAGTTGTCGAAATAGCTGCCGAGCCAGCCGCGCGCGGCGAAGCGACTCGCGTCGCTGGCGGTCTGCCAGATTTCCGTCGAGCGGAAATGACTCCGATTCGGATTGGGATAGCCGACGCCCTGCACGATCGCGACGCGGCCTTCCTCGTAGAGGCCCTTCAAGGCGGTGAGATTCGGATTGAAGCCGCAGTAATCGTTTAATTTCAAAACATCCTTCGCCGCGAATCCGAGACCCGGCCGCGCGCGATGATATGCGTCGTCGGCAAACGGCACGAGCGTATTCAGCCCGTCGTTGCCGCCGGCCTGCTGGACGACCACGAGGATCGGGCTGTCCTTGCCGGTGACAATTTGCGTGGCGCTGTTTTCCGCCGCCTGTGCGCCGAGCGCGAGGAACGTTTTGTCCAAAAACGACGGCAGCGTCCAGGCCGCCGCGGCGCCGAGCAGCGAAGTGCGCAGGAACTGGCGACGGGTGGAGAGCGTGCCGGAGGGGAAGGCGGTGTCAGTGTCGTGGGCGGCGTTCATGTGAAGAAAAGCTTCAAGATTCAAGCCCTCAAGCTTCAAGGAAGTTCCAAGGCAAAAAGGCGGAGAAAGGTGCTCGGCTCCATGTCTTGGTCCTTTCAGCTTTGAATCTTCCTTGAAGCTTGAGGGCTTGAATCTTGAAGCTTTCTTTTCAGCACAACTGAAACTGCGGCGTGCTCATCATCAGGTGCAGGAGGCCAAGCAGCGCGGCGTTGTTCACGGCAGGCTGCGCTTTGAGATAGGCGACAAACGCGGTGTGCTGTTTCGGCGCCAGCGGGTCTTGAAACAACCGCACGGTGAGCGCGTGAACGAGCGTGTCGAGATCGCCGCGCAACTCGGGCGGAGCGAGCTTTTGCAGATCGACTTGAGCAGAAGACGGCGCCGATACCGGCGTGGATGAGGGGCCGTTGTCGGCGCGCGCGATGGCGCGGTCCGCGAACTTGCCCAAATCCGTGCCGCCCATGTTGGCGGAAAACGGTGGCGGATTGTTCCCGGCGCCGTGCAGCAAAGCGCCGGCGAGGTTATAGCGCGCGAGCAGGCTGGCGGTGGAAATCCATGCTTTGCCGCCGTCCCAGCCTTTCACGCTCGGCGGCACAAAGGGCACTTGGCCGAGCTGGCGCAGCGCGTTGAGCACGAAGCCCGGCCGCGCGGGCAGATCGACCTCCAGGGTGCGCGCGGTCTGCACGAGCCATTGCACCGGGCTTTTGATTTGGGTGCGAAACGCGCGCTCGCTGTAAAACTCCGCGCTGCGGAAAATCTCCATCAGCACCGGCCGCAGCTCGTAGCGATTCGCGCGCAGCGTGCCGGCGAGCGAATCGACAAGGGCGGGCGCCGGATTTTCATACGCGAAAAACGTCCAAAGCTTGCGCGCGAGAAACGTCGCGCACGCGGGCTGCGCGCGCAGCGCGTCGATCACGTCGTCGCCATTGAAATTGCCCGCGCGCTTGAG
>CAXTRS010000558.1:0-1820 GCA_964246635.1 uncultured Chthoniobacterales bacterium
CGCTCCACGCCGCGCATGAGCAGCGCGGCGGGCGGCTGGTCCCGTTCGCGGGTTGGTCGATGCCGGTGCAATACGCCGGTGGCATTGTCGCTGAACACAAAGCCGTGCGCTCGGCCGCCGGCGTGTTCGACATCTCACACATGGGGGAGTTTCTCGTTGGCGGCGCCGGGGCGCGCGCGTGGCTGGACACGCTGTTCTCCAACAACCTCGGCACCAAGATCAAAGCGGGGCAGAGTCTTTACGGGTTTTTGCTCAACGAAAACGGCGGCGTCATCGACGACCTCATCGTGTATGAATACCTGCCCGACGAATTCCTGCTCGTCGTGAACGCGTCGAAGATCGACGAAGATTTCGCCTGGCTGAGCAGCCACCCTCGACCCGCGAGTGTGCAGCTCCAGGACGACAGCGACCAGTTTGCCGCGCTCGCCATCCAAGGGCCGCGGTCGCCGGAAGTTTTGCGCGCGTTTTTTTCCAAACCGATCAGCGCGGGCGCGAACGCGGAAACCCTCGCCGGCGGCGAGCCGGAAGCCGCCACCGACCTCGCCGGCGCCGACGCCCTGCCGGCGAAACATGGCGGCGTGGCGGAGATCGACCGCGGCGACGTGCCCTTCGTCGTCGCGCGCACCGGCTACACGGGCGAGGAAGGCTTCGAGCTGTTCTATCCCGCCAGCGCAGCAGAAGCCGTTTTCGAGGAGCTTCTCCGCGTCGGCGAACGCTTCGGGTTGGTGCCCTGCGGACTCGGCGCGCGCGACACCTTGCGGCTCGAAGTTTGCTATCCTCTCAATGGGTCGGACCTCTCGCCCGAACGCACGCCGCTCGAAGCCGGTCTCGGCTTTTTTGTCGATCTCAACAAAGAGCCGGCATTCGTCGGCCGCGACGCCTTGCGCAAGCAAAAAGAAGCCGGCCTGCGCGAGCGCCTCGCCGCGTTTCGCATGACGGAAAAAGGCCCGCCGCCGCGCGCGCACTATCCGGTTTTCAAAGACGGCAAACAGGTCGGTGAAATCGCCAGCGGCAGCCAGTCGCCGAGCATGGATTGCGGCATCGGTCTGGCGTATCTGCCGGCCGAAATCGCCAAGCCCGGCGAAACCATCGAGATCGACATCCGCGGCAAAAAGTATCCCGCCGTGATCGAAAAAAAGCCGCTCTATAAACGCCCGCCGGCCGCGGCCGACCCCGCGATGCACGCGCCGGTGGGATGAAGAAAAAGGCTAAAGGCCAAGGGCTAAGGGCTAAAAAGTCGGAGCAGACTTCGCACACCGCACGCGGCACGATTTCGTCTCTTCCTTTTTTAGCCCTTAGCCCTTAGCCTTTAGCCCTTCTTCCCATGAACGTCCCCACCGATCTCCGCTTCGCGCTCACCCACGAATGGCTCCGCACCGCCGACGGCACTGTCGGCATTTCCGATCACGCCCAAGGCGAGTTGAGCGACATCGTGTATGTCGATCTGCCGAAGGTCGGCCGGCAGGTCAGCGCGGGGGAGAGCGTGGCCGTGGTGGAAAGCGTGAAGGCGGCCAGCGATATTTATGCGCCGGTGGCCGGCGAGATCGTCGCGGTCAACGACGCACTGGCGAGCAATCCGGCGAACATCAACAGCGATCCGTATGGCGCCGGCTGGCTGTTGCGGTTGAAAATCACCGACCCAACCGAGGCGGAGAAACTGCTCGGCGCCGAGGCTTACCAGCGGCAGATCGGCGGCTGAGATAGAAACGGCGGCGGAGCGTTAATCCCCAGGCGGATGGCGACCTCCGGGCGCCATCAGAGCGTCGCTCCATTGAGTTAGCCCCGGCAGGGGCGGCAGAGCCTTAGCCCACGGCGTGAGC
>CAXTRS010000558.1:1861-2499 GCA_964246635.1 uncultured Chthoniobacterales bacterium
AAGAACCCTGGGCACTGCGGCAAGTGCGGGCTCCGCCCGCGCCTGTGCTTGCGCCCCTGCCGGGGCTAAAAAAGGCAGACTCAAACGAGTAGCGCTCTAAGAATGCAGCGAAGCTGCCTGGAAAAAATCAGAGGCGCTACGCGCCTGTCTGATGGCGCCCGGAGGCCGCCATCCACCTGGAGTCTTGCATCCACCTGCCGCCGTGCTGTAAACAAGTGGCAGTTCTTTGTCTGCTCAATGGTTCGAGTCGGTCTCGAACCAACGGGGGAACCAACACTTTCCGCGCGCCATCATCCGCGCGCGGGATCGGGGCTTGCGGCGCCGCTTCGACGACGCCGGGGAGACTTTCTGTTCCCAGCCCGACAGCTAACCTCGTCAGCACTCACAGGAAGGGCAAGGGATCGGGCTTAGCAAGCAGTTCGCCAACCGGCGCTGAGGTCCGTGTCTCTCGTAACACACGGACAAGAGCTCAGAGTGCGGCGTCCGACTTCTTCGCGCAAAAGCAAAAGCCAGCGCGTGAAGAAACTCGGTCGCCGTCGGTGATGGCGAACCAAGCATGATTGTCGGCAACGAAACCAGCCGGCCGCGCGACCTCGATTGGCCGCGCGCGGCGGCGATCCTTTACGGCGACTGGGGCA
>CAXTRS010000559.1:0-2496 GCA_964246635.1 uncultured Chthoniobacterales bacterium
GCGCAAGCCCGCGGCTGCTCGCTGCGCCGCCCGCTCCGCGACACCGCGCGACTGAAACGCGCCGCCGCCGGCCCCGGCCGATTCCTACCGCGTCGGGGAGCGAAGGTTCCGGGGCAGAGCGGCGGCGTCAATCGGCACGTCCGGCCGCTAATTTCTCAGGTCGGCACGATATCCAGTCACGTCGGAGCCTTATCTTTCCAGGTCCGACCGATATTTTCCCACGTCGGCTCCCTATCTCTTCACGTCCGGGGGCTATTTCCTCATGTCCGGAGGCTATTTCCTCGCGTCCGGCCGCTAATTCCCGAGGTCGGCGCGCTATGGGTTCAGGTCGCGGCCCTATTTCCTCACGTCCGCGCGCGATTTCCTCGCGTCCGCGCGCTGCCAGGGCACGCCGACAGCCCGCCGCTTCACCCCCCCCGCCGGCGAGCAGCCGCACGCGCGAGATAGCTGGACCCAAAAAAGGGCTTCACATCCGCGAAATCGCCTGTTGCCCTCACAAACATGGCCAACTCCACGCCCCCTCCTCCCTCCTCCGACGCGCCCGGCTCCGAGCCCACGAAGCCCGCGAAAAAGCCGCGCAAAAAACGCAGTCCGCTCGACAGCGCAAAGCTCGCGGACGTCGGGCGCGACGAAGAAATCGTCAGCGCCGCGCTCGAAGAAATCGCCGCCGACACCACCCTCGCCAGCGCGCTGAGCAGCCATTTCCTCGACCGCGACAACACCGTCGCCATCGAGGTCGCCAGCCTCCAGACTCTGCTCCGGCAGGCCCAGAGCGCCCGCACCGCCGGCGGCGCCACGACCAGCGGACAAGCCGGTTTCCACAGCGTCACCGGCGCCGAAGACGCCGAGGCCCAAAAGGCCATCGCCGCCATCCGCGGCGTGCAGAGCCGCGCCAAGGAAAAATACGAAGAAAGCGACCGCGCCCGCCTGAAGGCCTACTACGTGGGCAAACGGATGAGGTCCCGCGACCAGATCACCCAGGCCGGCGCCGCCATCTACGGCCTCTTGCGCACGAAGGACGCCGATAACCGCCCGGTCACTCCGCAAGACACGCTGCCCGGCTTCGACCAGGCGAAGATCGACGCTTTCCACGCCGACCTTGGCAGCTACGCCGCCGTGCAGACCGCGCAAAGCGGCGCCCAAAGCCAGGCCAGCGGCAGCCTCCAAACCTTCGAGGATGCCTGCGCCCAAGTCGCCCGCCGCCGGCGCAAACTCCAGCTCGCCCTCGACGCCGAGCGCCCCTTCACGAACCCCGCCAATAAGCCACTCCGCAAACGCCTCGGGCTGCCGGCGGATAAGAGCATGAGCTAAAGGTTCACACAAAAGTAACGCGGCCGATGTTTCCGGGAGTAGGGCGGGCGTCCCGCCCGCCGTTGCCGGCGTCTCGCCGGGAACACGCCCTCAGCGCCAAGGCATGGCTCGGGCGAGACGCCCGAGCCGGCAGGCGGGACGCCCGCCCTACCCGCGGAACCATTACCGCGTTATTATTGTTCCCATACTTAGAAACCTCCCTGCCTGAGCCGACCGTCTCAGGTTCCGAAACAGGCGAAGAACCCGTCGCCTTTAATGGCGAATGTTCGTCTAACTGCAGGTTAGCTGCTTTCGCGCATTCCTCCCTTCAACCACCGATTCAAAATGTCCAATCTTGAACTTTTCCTCAGCTTGCTCGGCATTGCGCTCGCGTTGCCTCCCATATTCGTATCGTTCTTGATTCCGTGGCTGCGACGCAACCTCAAGCAATACATTGATTACACGCGCGCAGTTGAATCCAACATCGAGACATTCTCTGAAGTTGAGATAGGGCTATCGCGTTTACATCGGAGGATCGAAAATGAAAAGTTTGACGCAATCATCTCGTTCGACCGCGGTGGAGCGATCGTCGGAGGATATCTCGCCAAAGTTACGGGGCTGCCGCTTCTTTACATCCGCCGCGCACAAACCGGCAGCGAACCTATCGCGTGCTTCCTACCCGACGATGTAAGAGGGAAGAGCATTCTTTTAGTGGACGACGCCTATCGAAGCGGAAGTTCCATGCGGCGTGCCCACGCGGTTGTCATGCAGTCACAACCTCAGATGATCAAGACCTTGGCTCTCCTCAATACGATTCCACGCTACAATTATCACCAACAGCTTCTTCCATTGGATTTTTATGCCTACTTTACAAAAATGATCACATTGAAACTGCCTTGGGATAAGAATGAGCGCATCGAAACACCCAGAGGCTGACCATGTGCCGCAGCGAACCATTCCGCACGTCACGGCGGCTGCTTCCGGCATCCGCCTTTCTGCCACCATGCAACCGCCGCGCCGTGCTCCGCGGTCGCTGAGCTTGGGGTAGTCAGGCACTTCTGTGCACTATGCCGTTTTCGGGTAGTGGATCAGTTTGAATGGTGGGGCGATGTTCTGCCGGGTAGGGGCGGGGGGGGGGGGGGGGGGGGGGGCCGGGGGCGGCGGCGGCGGGGGGCCCCGGGGGCAGGGGGGCTGCGGCGGCGGAAC
>CAXTRS010000560.1:0-2492 GCA_964246635.1 uncultured Chthoniobacterales bacterium
CCACTAAGCGTTGCTGGGCGGCGCCGTTGGCGCGCGCTTGCTCCACCGCTAGGCGGTCCGGCGGGCCGACCGCGGCGAGGATCGGAATGCCGGCGGCGAGCGCCTTTTGCATCAATTCAAAACTCGCGCGCCCGCTGACGAAGAGCAGCCGCGCGCCGAGCGCCGCGATGGCCTCCGGCCCGGCGAGCAATTGCGTGCCGATGAGCTTGTCCACGGCGTTGTGCCGGCCGACATCTTCGCGGCGCGCGAGCAGTTTTCCATCGACATCGAACAGCGCCGCCGCGTGCAGGCCGCCGGTGCGGTCGAAGACGGCCTGCGTCTCGCGCAACGCCGCGGGCAGCGCGTGGATCGTCCTCGCGTCGAAGAACGGCCCCGCGTCCGGATCGGTGAGTCTCCCCCGCCCCGCCAGTCCGAGCGCTTCGATGCTCGTCTTGCCGCAGACGCCGCAGCTCGATGTCGTGTAAAAATGCCGCTCCAGCCGCCGCAGATCGACCGCGACGCCAGCGCGCAATTCGACGCGCACCACGTTGTCCGCATCGCGCTTCCTTTTCCCCTCCTCAACGGCCGCCGCCGGCCGCCCGATGGACTCGATCTGCGCCGTGTCCGCAACGATGCCTTCGGTGAAAAGAAAGCCGGCGGCAAGCTCTTCGTCCTGCCCCGGCGTGCGCATCGTCACGCTGATACTTTTGTGGACCCGCCAGCCGCGCTTTTCGTAGCCGAGCTGGATTTCCAACGGCTCTTCGACAGCCAGAAAATCGCCGCGCGGCGCGGAAACACTTTCCCCGTCCACCCGCCGGATCGGTCGGGCCAGGACACCGCGCTCGGGAGCAGGCGCGTTCGCGTTTTCCACGCGCATCATTTTGCCAGGTGGGAGAAGGAGAAACCCTCCGGGCGAACCGTCGCCCAGCCGGGTTGCACGAGCGGTGTGCAAGCTAGCCAGAATCCCGATTGCATGCAACCCGCTTCTTGCTCGCGCGCCGGCCCCGATTACCTTGCCGCTTACCATGTCGCTGCTGACTCCTCCGCTGCGGATTTTGCACCTGTTCATTTCGCCCGCGCACAACTATTTCGGCCATCACGGCAAGCCGGCCGGCGACCATCCAATCGTCGGGGTGCCCGAGCTGCGCTGCCTGGCCGGGCGCGGCATCGAGGGTGACCGCTTTTTCGATTACAAAAAGGATTACAAAGGGCAGATCACGTTCTTCGATCAAGCCGTGTATGAACGGCTCTCCGCCCAGCTCGGCGTGCGTGACAGAGGACCCGGCGTTTTCCGGCGCAACGTGTTCTGCGCGGGCGTGGATTTGAATACGTTGATCGACAAGGAATTCGAGGTCCAGGGCGTGCGTTTTCGCGGCCGCGACGAATGCCGCCCGTGCTATTGGATGGACAGCGCCTTCGGCCCCGGCGCCGAGCACGCGCTGCGCGGCCACGGCGGCCTGCGCGCGGAGATTCTCAGCGACGGCGTGCTGAAGGTGGACCACGAAAAGACGGACGCCACCGCCGACCTCGCCGTGGCGGTCGGCGTGTCGCTGTGAGGGAAGAGGCGAGTGGCGCGTGGCGCGTGTGGCGCATGGCTGCTTTTCTTCCTCGTTTGTCATCCCGAGCGAAGTCGAGGGATCTCATGCCAGTCCTCTGATTGAAGCGTCGCTCGCGCCGGCGACGTGCCAACGAAAAGAGACTAGAATGAGGTCCTTCGACTGCGCTCGCGCCTCGCTCCGCTCAGGATGACAACGAAAGAGAACGCCCGCTGCTTGTCGCCACCCGCAACCGACCGCGCCCTCGTCGCGCCCGACGTGCTGCTCGACAGCCGGCTCGCGCTGTTTCACCGCGTTGAACGCTGGCTGGCCGTGGCCGATCTGCACTACGGCTACGAGTTGAGCCTGCGCGCCGCCGGGGCGCTGATCCCGCTGTGGGGCATGGACGAAATCGAGTCGCGGCTGCGCGCGCTGCTCGCCGATTATCGGCCGGCGCAACTGATCCTTTGCGGCGACCTCGTCCACAGCCGCGCCTCGCGCGAGGAAGCGCGCGGGTTGTTTGAGCGGTTGCGCGTGCGCGGCGACGGCGACAACTGTGAAATTATCCCGCTCGCCGGCAATCACGACCGCCGCGCGTTTGCCGCAGATGAATTGCGCGACAGCTACACGACACCGACGTTTTTCTTTCACCACGGCGACCGCCCGGTGGACAAGGCGACGCTCGGTGAACGCACCGAAATTCTCGGCCACGACCACCCCGCCGCGACGCTCGATGACGGCGCCGGCTTTCGCGTGAAGTTGCCCGCGTTTGTTCAAGTCGCGAAAACCCGCCGCCGCTGGATTCTGCCCGCGTTCTCGCCTTGGGCTGCGGGCGGCGTGAAGCACGACGGCTACGGCGTCGGCGCGCGGTGGTGGGCGTGCAGCCCGCGGCGTATCTTCCCGCCCAGGTCCTGACGCACTTGGAGGGAACCGCGCCGTCGGTTCCCTAAAATTGTTTTTTGCCGACTTGTCCGAAAC
>CAXTRS010000561.1:0-2468 GCA_964246635.1 uncultured Chthoniobacterales bacterium
CAACGGCAGCGGCGCGTTGCGTTTTCGCGCAACGCAAGTCGGCGCGGACACCGTGCTCGCCGGCATCGTCCGCCTCGTGCAAGCGGCGCAGGGCAGCAAGGCGCCGATCCAGCGGCTGGCCGACCGCGTAGCCGGCGTCTTCGTGCCCGCGGTCATCGCGATCGCACTGCTCGCCTGCGTCCTCTGGCTCATCTTTGGGCCAGCGGAAAACCGGCTCACGCTGGCGCTGACCGCGCTAATTTCCGTGCTCATCATCGCCTGCCCGTGCGCGCTCGGGCTGGCGACGCCGACCGCGATCATCGTCGGAACCGGCCGCGGCGCCGGAGCCGGCGTGCTGATTAAAAACGCCGCCGCGCTGGAAAGGGCGCAGAAGCTTACCACGGTCGTGCTCGACAAGACCGGCACGATCACGCGTGGGCAGCCAACCGTCACCGACATCCTGCCCGCGGCGGACTTCCATGAAAACGAAGTGCTGGGTCTGGCGGCCTGTGCCGAACGTGGGTCGGAGCACCCGCTCGGCGCAGCGCTTGTGCGCGCGGCCGTCGAGCGTGGGTTGACGATGCTCCGGCCAGAGAAATTCGAAGCCATCGCCGGCCATGGGGTCGCTGCTACCGTCGAGGGTCGGTCGGTGCTGCTCGGGAACGCAAAACTCCTGCGCGACCGCGGGCTGACAATGCCGGACGAAACGCGCGCGAAGACGCTCGCAGCCGAAGGCAAGACGCCGATCTTCGTCGCCGTGGATGGCGTGCCGGCCGGCATCGTCGCGGTGGCTGACCCGATCAAGGACAGCTCGCGCGCTGCGCTCGAACGGCTGCGCGCGATGGGCTTGGAAGTCTTGATGCTCACCGGCGACAACCGCCGCACCGCCGAAGCGGTCGCGCGCGCCGCCGGCCTCGCGCCGGAAAACGTCCTCGCCGAAGTGCTGCCCGCGCGCAAAGCCGCCGAGATCGCGCGGGTGCAAAATGTCGTCACGGCCGGCAGGAAAAACGTCGTCGCGATGGTCGGCGACGGCATTAACGACGCGCCCGCGCTCGCGCAAGCCGACGTCGGCATCGCGATGGGCAGCGGCACCGATGTCGCCATCGAAGCCGCCGACATCACACTGGTGCGCGGCGATCTCGGCGGCGTCGCCGACGCCCTGGCGCTTTCGCGCGCGACGGTGCGCGTGGTCCGGCAAAATCTCTTCTTCGCGTTCTTCTACAACGTGCTCGGCATCCCGCTCGCCGCCGGCGCGCTCTACCCGCTGACGGGTTGGCTGCTCAGCCCGATGATCGCCTCGGCCGCGATGGCGCTGTCGTCCGTCAGCGTCGTCACCAACGCGCTGCGGCTCCGTGGCTTCCAGTTTCAACGAGAGTGACGCGCCCGCGCGCGACCTTGTTTCTCCCAGCCGCGCACCAGGCGGAGCGGGCGATTCCCAATTCCCAATGACGCTCGCTCCAACACGCGCCCACCCCGCTTGGTGCGCAGAGCCGTTTCGCATTTTCTTCCCGCTCGGCGTGCTGGTGAGCCTGCTGGGCGCGGCGCTCTGGCCGCTGTTCTTTCTTGGCTGGATCGAGACCTATCCGGCGCTGAGTCACGCGCGGGTGATGAGCGAAGGGTTCATGGGCGCGTTCATCCTCGGCTTTCTCGGCACCGCGGGTCCGCGGCTGTTGGGCGCGCGGCCCTTTTCGCCGCTGGAACTGGGCGCCTTGCTCGCGCTCTATCTCGCTGCGAACGGCCTTCATCTCGCCGGCCGGCCGGCCGCCAGTGACGGCTCCTTTCTCGCGCTGTCGTGCGTGTTTCTCGGCGTGCTGGGAAAACGCTTTCGCGCCCGTGCAGAACTGCCGCCGCCGAACTTCGTGCTCGTGGCGCTGGGGCTGTTGAACGCGCTGCTCGGCGTCGCGCTGGCGCTGTTTTCAGCCGGCGACGCCGCGCGTTTTCCGCTGCTCCAGCTCGGCCAGGCCATGATGAACGAAGGCTTCGTCCTTTTCCCGATTCTCGGCGTCGGCGTCTTCCTGCTGCCGCGATTTCTCGGCGTGCCGGAAAGGCCGGATTCCGCCGACGAAGGAGATCCGCTGCGCGCTTGGACGCCCGCGTGGAAACGCGGCGTGCTGCTCACCGCCAGCGCGGGGCTGATGATCGACGCGACCTTCGCGCTGGCGGAGCTTGGCGCGGAGGTCGTCAAGATCGAGCGACCGGTCACCGGCGACGTCGTGCGCGGCTGGGACTCCGCCGTGCGCGGGTTGTCGACGGGCTACGTATGGGTCAATGCGGGCAAGAAGAGCGTCGTCCTGGACCTGACGAAGGAGGAGGCGCGAGGCTCGCTGAGATCGCTGATCCGCGACGCCGACGTGTTCGTCGAGAACCTCGGACCCGGGGCCGCCGCGCGCCTCGGCGTCGGCATCGCCGACTTCGCGGACCAGCCCGGCCAGATCGCCCTCCGCCTCTCCGGCTACGGACAGGACGGGCCCTATGCCGACTTCAAGGCC
>CAXTRS010000562.1:0-2466 GCA_964246635.1 uncultured Chthoniobacterales bacterium
GGGTAGCCGGGGGCGGGGCGGATGCCGCGGTATTTTTCGCGGATGAGGTCTTCGTGGGAAAGCGCCTCGTCCCGGCCGTAGCCCCAGTCGAGGCGGGCGCGGAGGTGCAGGAACTCGGCGAAGGCTTCGGCCAGGCGGTCGGCGAGCGCCTGGGTCATGATTTTGTTGTAGTCGTCGTGCTCGGCCTGGAACTGCGCGACAAGCGCGTCGGCGCCGTGGCCGGCGGTGACGGCGAAGCCGCCGAGGTAGTCGGCACGGCCGCTGGTTTTCGGCGCGATGAAGTCGGCGAGGCAGTGGTTCCATTGGCCGGCGGGCTTCTCTTGTTGCTGGCGCAGGAAATGGAAGGTCTGCACGACTTCGGCGCGCGTTTCGTCGGCGTAGAGTTCCACGTCGTCGCCGAGGCTGTTCGCGGGCCAGAAACCATGGACGGCGCGGGCTCCGAGAAGGCCTTTGGCGACGATGCGGTCGAGCAGGCGGCGGGCGTCGTCGTAAAGTTCGCGCGCTTGTTTGCCGACGTAGGGATCGTCGAAGATGCCGGGGTAGCGGCCGCGCAGTTCCCAGGTGTGGAAAAAGGGCGACCAGTCGATGAAGGGGACGAGGTCGGCGAGCGGCTGGTTTTCGATCACGCGCCGGCCGAGAAACGCGGGCGTGTCGATGACGCTCGTGGTCCAGTCGATCGGCGTGCGGCGGGCGCGCGCCTCGGCGAGCGGGAGCATCTTTTTCGCCGAAGTGCGCGCACCGTATTCGTCGCGCAGTTTTTGGTATTGAACGCGGATGTCCGCGACGAACCCGGCTTTTCCTTCCGGCTGCAAGAGCGAGTTCACCACGCCGACGGAGCGCGAGGCGTCGAGCACATGCACGCAAGCATGTTCATACGCCGGCGCGATCTTCACCGCCGTGTGCGCGCGGCTCGTCGTCGCGCCTCCGATGAGCAACGGCGTGGTGAAGCCGAGCCGCTGCATCTCGCTGGCGACGTGCGTCATTTCGTCGAGCGACGGCGTGATGAGTCCGCTCAGGCCGATGACATCGACGCCATGTTTCTTCGCTTCATCGAGAATCTTCTCGCACGACACCATCACGCCGAGATCGATGACCTCGAAGTTGTTACACGCCAGCACGACGCCGACGATGTTTTTGCCGATGTCGTGCACGTCGCCCTTCACCGTGGCCATCAGCACCTTGCCCTGCGCGCGCCGTTCGCTCGCGGGTCGCGACGCTTTTTCCGCCTCCATGAAGGGCAGGAGATACGCGACGGCTTTTTTCATCACGCGCGCGCTCTTCACGACTTGCGGGAGAAACATTTTTCCCGCGCCGAAGAGATCGCCGACGATCGACATGCCGGCCATCAGCGGGCCTTCGATGACTTCCAGCGGACGGGCGAATTTTTGCCGCGCCTCTTCGGTATCCGTCTCGACAAAATCGGCGATGCCTTTGACCAGCGCGTGCGATAAGCGCTCCTCGACCGGCGCGTTCCGCCAGGCGTCGTCTTTCACCTTTTCCTTGCCGCCGGCTTTGACGGTTTCCGCAAACGCGACGAGCCGCTCGGTCGCGTCGGGCCGGCGGTTGAGGAGCATGTCTTCGACGAGCTGGAGAAGGTCTTTGGGAATCTCCTCATAGACCGCGAGCTGGCCGGCGTTGACGATGCCCATGTCCAGTCCGGCGCGGATCGCGTGATACAAAAACGCCGAGTGGATCGCCTCGCGCACCGGGTTGTTGCCGCGAAAGGAAAACGACACGTTCGACACGCCGCCGCTGACTTTCGCGCCGGGCAGGTTTTGCTTTATCCAGCGCGTCGCTTCGATGAAATCGACCGCGTAATTGTTGTGCTCCTCGATGCCGGTGGCGACGGTGAGGATGTTCGGGTCGAAGATGATGTCCGTCGCCGGAAAGCCGACTTCTTCGGTGAGGATGCGATAGGCGCGCGCGCAGATTTCCGTCTTGCGCGCGAAGTCCGCCGCCTGGCCCTGTTCGTCGAACGCCATGACGACCACGGCCGCGCCGTAGCGGCGCACGAGCTTGGCGGTCCGCTGGAACTTCTCCTCGCCTTCTTTCAGCGAGATCGAGTTCACGATGCCCTTGCCCTGGATGCACTTCAGCCCGGCTTCGATCACGCTCCACTTCGAGGAGTCGATCATGATCGGCACCCGCGAGATGTCCGGCTCGGCGGCGACGAGATTGAGGAAACGCCGCATCGCCGCTTCGCCGTCGAGCATCCCTTCGTCCATGTTGACGTCGAGAATGTTCGCGCCGCCCGCGACCTGCTGGCGGGCGACTTGGAGCGCCGTGTCGTAGTCGCCGGCGAGGATGAGCTTCGCGAACCGCGGCGAGCCGGTGACGTTGGTGCGCTCGCCGATGACGAGGAATTGCGAGCCTTGGGAGTCAGTGTCTGGCACGAGAGGGAACGATGGTTAGGGACCTCGCGCAAAGACGCAAAGGCGCAAAGGAAGAGGAGGCAAGACAAGGAGG
>CAXTRS010000563.1:0-2441 GCA_964246635.1 uncultured Chthoniobacterales bacterium
AAACCCAACTGAGCCACTACCCGATTTTCGGAGGACCCACTAGTGTCTCCCAGCCGCGTCCTGCGCTCCCTGCCCATCAAGCACGATCTCCCATGCTCGATTTCCTGCTTCAACTCGTCGAGCGCATCGGTCCCTGGGGGTATCTCATCATTTTTCTCGTCGTCGTCTTCGAGTGCCAGCCCGTGCTCGGGTTGTTCTTTCCGGGGGAAAGCCTCGTGCTCGTCGGCGGCTTTCTCGCGTCGCGCGCGTCGCTCGATCTCGGCCTGCTCATCGTCGTCGTCGCGCTGGCGGCGATCGTCGGCGACTCGGTCGGGTTCGAGCTGGGGCGGCGGCTCGGGCGCGGGTGGCTGTTGCGTCACGGCGCGCGCGTCGGCCTCGGCGAGGGGCAGGTCGCGCGCGTCGAAACGTTCTTCGCCCGGCACGGCGGCAAGGCGGCGTTTCTCGCGCACTTCCTGCACGTGTTGCGCTCGCTCGGCTCGTTCACCGCGGGTGCGGCGGGGATGCGGTATCGCGTGTTTTTGATTTTCAACACGGTCGGCTGCGTCGTCTGGGCGGCGATCTTCACCGTGCTCGGCTACCTGCTCGGCGAAAGCTGGCCGCTGGTGGAAACATGGCGCGGCCGCGGCGGGGGCATCGCGCTCTTTGCGCTGGGCGGCGCGCGCGGGTTCGCCTGGCTGATCCGGCGCCGGGCGCGGCGGCGACGGCAGCGGCAGCAGCAACGCGGCGCGTCCGACCCACGCTCGTGAGCGAACGCCAGCGTGGCGCGCATCGCATTGCGTCACAAATTTCCCCGGGTTCGTCCCAAACTTTTTGCCCGCCGGCGCGCGCCCGCGTATGGGTAAATTCGCTCCGCGACCCTGTTCTTTTTACCGCCGTTCTCTCCATGCTTCTCAACACCACCAAAACGCTCGACAGCCGCCGCCAGTTCCTCCGCAAGCTCGCCGCCACCGGCGCCTTTTTCACGGTCAGCGGCCTCTACGCCGAAGCCCTCGCCGCGTTCGCGCCAAAACTCACCGAAGGCCCCTATTACCCGCTGGCCGACGACATCCCGCTCGACAAGGACAACGATCTCGTGCTGCTCGGCGACAGCCTGACGCCGGCCACCGGACAGATCCATTACATCTCCGGCCGCATCCTCGACGCAAGCGGCAACACGGTGAAGGACGCGCTCGTCGAGCTCTGGCACTGCGATGCGCCCGCGGTGAACACGTCGGCCAAGCAGTGCCAATACATTCAATCCACCGGCGTCGGGCGCAACGCCGCGGTGGACCCGAACTTCGCCGGCTTCGGCCAGTTTCTCACCGGGTCGAGCGGCGCGTATTTGTTCCGCACCGTCAAGGCCGGGCTCTACAATGGCCGCACGCGACATTACCACCTCGCGGTCACCTTTCCGGGTCAGACCTCGCGCTATTGCACGCAACTGGGCTGGAACGAAACGGCACTCGCCACGAACGGCCAGCAATGGGCCACGCAGAACACCAACGACAACATCTTCGCCTCGCTGACGACGGCGCAAAAAAGCCTGCTCCTGCTGACTTACAGCCCGGTCGCCGGCACGACGACGAACGAGGTCGCGGCGACGTTTGATTTTCAGGTCAACCTGACGCCGGTGGAGCCGACGTATCCGGCGCCCGGCGGCTTTATCTTGCAGCCGCAACTCGTCGCCGGCCCGACCGGCGGCAACCCGCGCTTCGCGCTCACGTTCCCGGTCTATGCCGGCTACACCTACGAGGTTTATGGCAACCCGACCCTGGCGGACCTCGGATGGAGAGCGCTGCCGTTTTCGCTGACCCAAACCGGGACTATTGATCGCAACAAACAGACGATCACCGCCGACGGTTCGCTGACGATTTTTGTGGAGGAGAAAGCGGCGCAGGATTTCTATAAAATCACCTTCCGGGTGCCGGGCGCCAATACCGGCACGCCGACGGGCGGCGGCGGCCCGCCGTGATGTCCCAGGTGGATGGCGACCTCCGGGCGCCAAGAACAGGCGCGGAGCGCCTCTGGAATTCTTCGCAGCTTCGCTGCAAATAATGGCGCCCGGAGGTCGCCATCCACCTGCGAATTTTCACGCCATGTCCTTCTTCACGCCGTGGCGCCCGTTGCTCAAGGGCTGGCTGCTATCATTTCTGGGTTGGGGCCTCGCCGCGCTGGCGACAGCGCAACATGGCGTCGTCGCGCGCGGAGAATCCTGGGCCGAGCACCTCGAGCCGAGCCTGCGCGCGTGGCTGCCGTGGGCAGTGCTCACGCCGCTGCTCTTCCGGCTGGTCAGCCGGTTGCCGATTGAGCGGGGAAGTTGGAAGCGCGCTCTGCCGATTCACCTGCTCTGCTGCGCGGCGGTGTTGCTGGCGTGTCAGTTGTGGAAGACCACCTTTCGCTTGGGCAATCCCGGCGGTCCGCCGCGCGGCGATGCCGTCGAGTCGCATCCCACGCTCCTGAGT
>CAXTRS010000564.1:0-2438 GCA_964246635.1 uncultured Chthoniobacterales bacterium
GATTGGGGAGCACAGGCGTCCCGCCTGTTCTGGCGGGCGTCCCCGCCCGGCAGCTTCCTTTCATTCAACAAAGAAGCAGGGATTTGGGCGGGACGCCCAAACCCACAGGCGAGACGCCTGTGCTCCCCAATCCTTAAAGCCAAACTGATCCGCTACCGCGCCTCGAAGCAAACTTGCCTCGCCAGCATGGCATGTTGCGGTGGCGGCTGGCGCAATCCTTTGGGCGCGAGCCGTCTTTTCTCCGCGCTGTCCCCAAATTGCCAGATTTGTCATTTGACTATCACCGTCTTGAGTGCCAGCGTCGAATATCACTCAAAACCGGGTCCTCTATCCCCCCACACACTTATGATCACCAGCGCCCAGAACAATGGTTTCTCCGTCAAGGCCTACCGCGGCGACGCCAAGACGCTCCTTGCCTTCAACCTCACCAAGGCAAAGACGAAAAACCTCGCCGGCTTTACCGTGCAGTTTCTTGCCGGCCCCAGCGGTCCTTTCTTTCTGCAAAACCGGCTTCGCTTCCGGGATCCATCGAAGCATGTGCAGGATGCCACGCAGCCGCCGACCTCCAGTCTCAATGCTCCCATCCACAAGTTTCGCTGGATTCACGTGCCCGGCTCGCTGAACCAGGGAACGAACCCGTTCTTCGGCACCTACAGCTATACCGTCACGCCGCGCTACTTCGACAAAAACGGCTCGCTCCAGGCGATCGACCCGTCGCTGGGTGCCACGGTGAAGGTCGAGGTCGGTCCGTTCGCCAAGGACAGCGTTGCGCTCGGATTCGCGCGCGGCTTTACCCAGTCGCAGGCCTTTGTGCACCACTTCGGGCCCAAGCCGCTCACCCGGCCTAAGGACCTTCTTTTCGACACCACGCAGGAGGCGGGGAAGAACAGCAAAGGCGAAAGCTATACCTTCGCCGACCAATACGAATGGCTCGGCTTCACCGCGCGCGACCGCATTTTCGAAATCGCCAACGAGGTGCTGCACAACACGCATCTGCAACTCGACGTTTTTGCCTACGACCTCAACGAACCGGACCTGTTGAAAATCTTCCTCGCGCTCGCCAAACAGGGGCGCATCCGGATGATCCTCGATAACGCTGCGCTGCACCACAGCGCAAAAAAGCCCACGCCCGAGGACGCGTTTGAGAAACTGTTCAACGCCGCCAAAAAAGCGCCCGCCGAGATGAAGCGCGGCAAGTTTGGCCGGTTCGCCCACGACAAGGAATTAATCGTCTCCGAGGCGAGCGGGCCGCTCAAGGTGCTCACCGGCTCGACCAACTTCTCCGTCACCGGCCTTTACGTGAACTCGAATCACGTGCTCGTGTTCGACGACCGCACGGTCGCAAAATCCTACTCGGACGTCTTCAACCTCGCCTGGAGCCAGGATGTGAAGGGCAGCGCTTTCGCCAAATCGCCGCTGGCCGCCAAGGCGTTCCCGTTCGGGTCGGCCACGGTGCCACCGACAGAGGTCAAATATTCCCCGCACACCGAGCCCGTCGCCACCGCCGCCCTCCAGGAGATCGCCGACCGCGTCACCGCGGAATCCAAGACGAAGAACGGCAGTGTTCTCTTTGCCGTGATGGATCTCGGCAGCGGCAGCGGCCCGGTCTTTCCGTCGTTGCAAGCGCTCCACACCAAGCAGGACATTTTTAGCTACGGCATCACCGACACCACCGCCGGCATCGCGCTCTACAAACCTGGCTCGACCCAGGGCGTCCTAGTCACGGGCAAGCCCACGTCCTCGATCCTCCCGCCGCCGTTCGACCAGGTGCCCACCGTTGGGCTAGGCCACCAGGTGCACCACAAATTCGTCGTGTGCAGCTTTAACACGGCGAATGCCGTAGTCTATTGCGGCTCCTCCAACCTGGCCCTCGGCGGCGAGCAGAACAATGGCGACAACCTGATCGCCATCCGCGACGGGGACATCGCGACGATCTTTGCCATCGAGGCGCTCGGGCTCGTCGATCACTTTGATTTTCTCGATCGGGTCGCGGCCAACGCCAAGGCGACCGGGCAGGTAGCCAAGAAGGCCACCGCCGACAAAGTGGTGACCGCGACAAAATCCGCCTCCAAGCAACAGCAGGCCACCGCCGCCGGCTGGTTCCTGTCCACGACCGACAAGTGGGTGGCTCCTTACTTCGACTCCAACGACCTGCACTGCGTGGACCGCCAGCTCTTTGGCTGAGAGCCAGCCCGTGCGCGACACCTGCCGGCGATTTCCAGGAGCGAGTTGAACCCACTGGTGCATTCGCGAGCGACGCGCTGCGATTTGGCAACTGCTGCCCTCGCCGCGTTTCCGATCGCTCCATTACCGGAAGAATCGCGCTAAGTAAGGGAGTAATAATAACGCGGCAGACGTTCCGGGGTAGGGTGGGGGGGGGGGGGGGGCGGGGGCGGGGGGGGGGGGCGGGGGGGGCGGGGGGCGGGCGGGCGGGGGGG
>CAXTRS010000565.1:0-2430 GCA_964246635.1 uncultured Chthoniobacterales bacterium
CTACAGTGCAGTCCTATGCCGCCAGCGCGTGTTCGCGTTCGCGTTCCAACTGCCGCTGCCGTTGCACCCAGCGCCGGCGGCGCGCGGCGGTGAACTCTTCGCTGTAAAGCTGACGCGCGAGATCGCGCAGGCCAGCTTCAAGCTCGGTGATGCTCATGCCTTGCGGCTGGTAATTCACATCGAAGAGCGTGCAACGTTCCCATGCGCCGGGGTGCAGGAGCCGGCCTTCGCGTTCGAGCCGCGCGTAGAGCGGCGTGCCGGGGAACGGCGTCATCACGGTGACCTGCACCTCGAACAAGCCGCTCGCGCGCACGAACTCCCAGACGTGTTCGAAGCTCGTGGTGTCCGTGCCGTCGAGTCCGAGCACGAAGCAGCCGTTCACCGTGATGCCGGCGTCCTGGATGCGCTCGATCGCGGCGCGATACGCGTCGGCCTGGCGCAGCTTCCAATTCGCTTTGCGCTCGAGGCCGTCGAGTCCAGCAGGGCCGGGGCTTTCGAGACCGATGAGGATTTGCGCGCAGCCGGCCTCTTTCATCATGCGCAGGAGCTCGGGATCGCGCGCGACCGAAATGTCGGTTTCCGTGAACCAGCGAAACCCAAGCGGGGCGAGCGCGCGCATGAGTTCCCGGCCGCGACGTTTATCGGCAAACGTGTTGTCGTCCGCAAACTCGATGAACGGTCGCGGCCAGAGTTCATGGATCCGCCGCAGCTCGGCGACGACCTTCGGCACCGGCTTCAGTTTATAGCGCGGATCGAGCCGAATGCTCGCGGCGCAGAACTCACACGCATACGGGCAACCGCGCTGCGTTTGCACGGTGAGCCGGTTGTAGCGCGGGATGTCGAGCAACTCGAAGCGCGGCATCGGTGCGTCGGCGAGATTGAACGAGCGACCGCGGGCGTCGTAGCGCGGCTGGAGCGTGTTGTTCAACAAATCACGCAGCACCTCTGGCCACACCGGCTCGCCTTCGCCGATGACGACGGCGTCGGCGTGCAGCGCCGCTTCATCGGGGCAGGCGGTAACGTGCAACCCGCCAAGAATCACGCGCACGCCGGCGGCGTGGAAGCGGTCGGCCAGCACGTAGGCTTCGCGGATTTGCGCGGAAAAACTGGAAATCGCCACGACATCGAAATCTCCTGGCGGCAACCCGTCGTCGCCGAGCGCGACGATGTCGGCGACTTCCAGGTAGTTCACCGAGAACGGCGGCGTGGGTGTCAGGCCGGCGAGCGTCAGCAGCCCAAGGCTGGGCAAAGAGGCAACGACCTTCGAGCGCTCGACAAAACCGGGCAGCGTGAGGCCGAGCGCGAGCAGTTCTTCATTGCGGCAGCGCACGCCGCTCATGGCGATGAAACCGATTTTCATGGCGTGGAATCAAAAATGGACAGGCCACAGACTCGCGAGCACGCAGCCGACGCCGGTCAGGACGCTGCCCACCGGCACAAAAAACAGGCGTCGCCAAGGTTCCCGCCACGCGGTCAGAAAGCAGACCGCCGGCATCGTGATCGCGCCGAGCAGCAGTGCCGCCGACGCGGCATGGAGTGGCCAGCCGTCGAGCGCGGCCGTCTTCACCGTGAAGGCGAAAACGATGTTCAGCAGTCCGAGCCCGAAAAACGCGATGTGGCCGAGCCGCAGCAGCCGGCGTCGAAACGAGCCGTAACCGCCGAGCCAGTCAGCGCGATGAAAGCGGAGCCCGAGCAGCGCGCCGCTCCCTGCGCCCGCGAGAAAACCGAGCCAGCCGGCGAACAGGTGCAGGCGCGCGATGTCGCCGGAGAAATCGAGATGCGTCACGCGCCGAGTCTCGGCGTGGCGCGAGCGGCGGCGTTAATCGAAAAATCAGGCGCGAACGTTGGCGATTTCGATGATGCGCGCGAACTCCGGCGGCGTCAGCGGCTGCACGGAAAGACGCGAGTTTCGCAGCAGCACGATCTCGCGCAGCGCCGGGTCGGACTTGATCCGGTCCAGGGTCACCGGGTCCGGCAGCGCACACACCGGCCGCAGGTCCACGCACGACCAATCTTCGCCGGCTGGCGCGGTCGGGTCGGGATATGCTTCGCGCGCAACTTCCGCGATACCGACGACAGCTTTTTCGGAGACGCTGTGGTAATACAACACCGGATCGCCCACGCGCATCGCCCGCAGATTCACACGCGCCTGGTAGTTGCGCACGCCCGTCCAGGCCGTGCCGCCGTCGGCGACGAATTGCGACCACGGATACGCCGCGGGCTCCTGCTTCACGAGCCAGTGGCGGCGCGCGCTTTTTGACGGCGGCGCAGGCGGCTTTGGGGGACGAGGACGAGCGGCGGGCATCGGCAATTTTTCCCGCTGGATTAGCGCCGGCCGCCGGGCAAAACTCAAGCGCAATTGAGTAGTCGGTCGTTTGGCTGGGGAGCGCACGCGCCCTCGCGTGCTCCTTTCGGCGCCCCGCCGAAAAG
>CAXTRS010000566.1:0-2083 GCA_964246635.1 uncultured Chthoniobacterales bacterium
GCACATGATGGATCACCGCGCCGCCAGACTCGGCGGTGGCCTGCAAGTCGAGAAGAATTCCGACGGCGGGATGCGCGTTTGTTGCACCTTTCCGTTGAGCGGCTTATCCTCCGCCGCTCCGTCGGCGGGAAGCGCGTTGCCGACCCAGCCTTAGCTCACCTCCGCCATAGGTTGTTTTCAATATGACCGAGACCTCGCCCCCCGCGATGAACGGCGTCGGCAAACGCAGAATCCTGCTCGTGGACGATCATCCCGTCCTGCGCCAGGGCCTCGCGCAGATCATCAATCGGCAGCCCGACCTCGCCGTCTGTTGGGAAGCCGAGACGGGCGCGGAAGCACTGGCCATGATTGAGCAACGCGAACCCGACTTGGTGTTGATCGACCTGTCGCTGCGCACCGGCGACGGCATCGAGCTGGTTAAAGACATCAAAGTGCGCTGGCCGGCCATTCGCATGCTCGTGCTCTCCATGCACGACGAATTCATCTACGCCGAGCGCGCGTTGCGGGCCGGCGCGCAGGGCTACGTGATGAAAGGAGAAAAAGTGGATCACCTGCTGGCGGCGATCACGCGCGTGCTGGCGGGCGGCATTTATGTGAGCGACAAGATGGCCGAACGCTTTTTGCACCAGGTCGCTGCGGGCGGGAGTGTGGGGCTGGCGGTGGATCGGTTGACGGATCGCGAGCTGCAGGTCTTCCGGCTTATTGGCGAAGGGCTCGCCACCCGGCTGATCGCCGAAAAGCTCGGCCTCAGCCGCAAGACGATCGAAAGCCACCGCGAGCACATCAAAGAAAAGCTGATGCTCACCTCCGGCAACGAGCTCGTGCAGCGCGCCGTGCAGTGGGCACGCGACGAAGGCAGCGGAGCGCCCGCGGCGAGGTGAGAATTGCCGTCGGGCGACGCTCGCGCTGACGACGACGCGGCGGCACGGATACCCCTCGGGGCCCCGTTGCGCACAGGGAAAACCGCCGCATTTTTTCAGTCGCGCCGGGTGCCTGGACGCGGCATCCTCCCCGGCCTTCCGCATGTTCTGGCTCGATGCCCTGCTGCTCATCTCCGGTATCGGCGGCTGCCTGCTGCTGGCTGGCTACTGGCTCGCCGCGGAGATGCGGGAAGCCACGCCAGCCGAGCGCCTGGCAGCGGCGCTCCTCGCCGGTTTGGCCAGCTCGTTGTGGACCGTCGCGGCGGTGAATTTCTTCGTGCCGCTCCGCGGTTTCCCAGCGTGGCTGTGTCTGCTGCTTCCTATCGGGACGACCCTATTCTGGACAAGGTCGCGGCGGGCGCTGCTCGCGGATTGCCGGCAAGTCTTCACGCGGCCCGCGGCTTGGTGCGCCACGCTCGGCGCCGCAGTGCTCCTGACCGGGCTGCTCTGGCCTTCCTTGCGTGATCCGAACCTCGTTTTTTACGACGGCACGGGCAATCACGACGGATTCTTCTGGATCGCCAGCGCCGAGCACTTGCGGCGGCACTCTTACATGGTGGATCCGATCATCAGCGCGGAGCAGCCGTTCACCAATGCCGCCCGCGCCATCACGGACTGGCAGCCACCGTGGGGACGCATGGGCGCCGAAGGACTGCTCGCGCTCGTCGCCGCGGTGACTGGTAGGCCGGTGATCGAGCTTTACCACAGCGCGACGGCGGCGTTGCTCCTGCCCTGGCTGGCCGGCGTCTTTCTCGTGCTGCGGTCGTTTGTTTCGCGCGAGCCGCGGCACCCGTTCTTTTGGCTTGTGGCGGCGGGCTTGCAGCCGGTGTTTGTCTTTTTTTGCAGCAACGGCAACCTGCCCAATCTGCTCGGCGCGCTCGCTGCCGCCGGCATGGCCGTGGGCGTCGGACGCAGTCTGGAGCAGGGCGGAAACCAAAGGTTCCGAGTCGTCTGGCCGTGGCTGGGACTGGTTGCGCTCAGCACGCACGCGCTGCTCTGCGCGTATCCGGAAATGTTACCCTTCGCCGTGTTGCCGTGCGGGCTGCTCGGCGTGCGCTCGTGGATCAGGTCGGGCTGGCGGCCGGCGGCATGGCTGGCGGCGGCCGCGGCGGTGGCGGCGGGGTTCGTGGGGAGAACCGGCCACAACGGCGGCGGGTTGTGGG
>CAXTRS010000566.1:2109-2388 GCA_964246635.1 uncultured Chthoniobacterales bacterium
ATCGCTCGACGCTGCCCGCCACGACGCCGCTGCCCGCTGGCACAACTTTCTCGCGTCGCTCGAACCCGCGGAATACTTCCCCGCGCTGACCACGCTGGCCGCCGGCGCGTGCGACCACTTGGGGACCCGTCTTGGGGTGGCGCTCTCGCTCGCATTGCTCGGTGCGCTGGCGCTGACGATTCGTCGCGCGCGCGATCCCTTCGGCACGAGCGCGCTGCTAGCGGGCGCGGGCGCGCGCGGGGTCTACACGCGCGGCCCCGGCTTACGCTACGGCTGGCC
>CAXTRS010000567.1:0-2375 GCA_964246635.1 uncultured Chthoniobacterales bacterium
ACCCGGCGGCTTCCCCCCCGGGCTGGGGCTACCCCGTAATTTCCCGGGGGGCCCACCCCCCCGGGACTGATCATAAAAGGAACACCGCCCCGGCAGGGGCGACGGAATTCCCGTGACTACGGTGCGGTTATGCATCAATGCACGCGTCTTCCGCCGCCCCTGCCGGGGCTGAAAGCCGCAGGTAAAACGTCAACCGCCAATCGTCACACGTCGCTTGTCATTCGTCATTCGTCATTTCCCCTCTGCCCATGTCCTTCCCCGGCTGTAACTCGCCCATGCCTGAGACGGCATCCGACTTCGCGCCGGACGACGCTCGCTGCGCTGCCAAGCCGAATTTCACGCCATTCGTCGCGCCCGCGCTGCTCGCCGTCGTGCTGCTCGTCGTCTTCGCCCCGGCGCTGACGCAATTCTACGGCTGCGCGGAAGACTATCCGCTGCTTTGGAAAAAATTGCACGGCGGAGCACCGGTGTTCGCCGACGAGCTGACCCGTGCCGGCCGCCCGCTGGCTGGACTCTTTTGGGCAAGCGCGGGGCCGTCCTCTTTTCCGCACGACATCAACCGTCTCGCGGCCGTGCGCGCGCTTGGCTGCGTGGGCCTCTGGCTGCTCGCCTGGGCGCAATTCGGACATCTCCGGGTGCGGCTGAAGTTCTCCGCGCCCGCGGCCTTCAGCTTTTCGCTGGCGACCGTGCTCACGCCGGCGTGCGCGCTGTTCGTCGGTTGGGCCGCGTTGTGGATGGCTCCCTTCGCCTGCCTGGCAGCTTACCTAGCCGGCTGCCTCGCCTGGCAGAGGGCGGACACCGCTCGCAAGGCGGCAACGTGGCGCCCTTTCGGCGTCGGCCTGTTGCTCCTGCTCGCGCTGACCGTTTATCCGCCGGCGGCGCTGTTCTTCACCGTTGCCGTCGTCGCGGAACTGCTCGCCGCGCAACGCCGGTATCCCGTGGTGCCAGCGGCCGAAATGGCGCGGGGACTCGGACGCTGCGCGGCGCTGTTCCTGGCATGGATAAGCGCGTATGGTCTCGCGCTCGCTGCCAGTCTTGCCTGGTTGCCCGCTGGCGACTCCGACGGAAACGCAGTCCGCACGGCGTTCGCCACCGTATCCGCGGGCAGGTTCCTTCCCCTCCTGCGGTCCATGCTCTGGTGCGCCGCGACTTCCTGGACTCGCCTGCAGCCGACGGGCTGGCAGGTCGTGGCGGCTTTGTTCACCGCTCTCGGAATCCTCGGCGCGGTCTTCTGCCCACCGCGGGACGAACGTTGGCGCAAGCGGGCCATCGTTCTTGCCGGCCTCCTGTTCGCTTTTAGCGCAGCGGTCGTTCCAACGGTCGTATTCGGCGGCAACCCGCTCGCCCTGCGCACGCTGCCAGCCGCCTTTGCCGCCCTGGCGCTCGTCGCGCTCGCGGGCTGGCAGGAAATCGCGGCTGCGCTTTGGCAATCCGAGCGTCACCGGCGCGTGCGCAAAATTTTTGGGATGGGCGCGCTCGCCCTGCCGCTGCTCTTCGTCGTCACCGCCGCGCGACACCACGTTTTGCACGGCATCGTGAACCCCAGCCACGACGAACTCCTCGCCCTGCGCCGCGAAATTCGTCAGCGCGTCAGTGCCGCCGCGGCGCTGGCAGCGACGCCCGCCTCGCCGGTGCCGCCGCCCGCGCGGATCGTCTATGCGTTCCCCTCCCCGTTCGTCTGGCGGTCTCCGAGATTATCGCCATTCGCGGAATTCGGCGCGCGTTCTTCGTCCCTGCCCGCGGTCGCGCCCGCCCTCCTGCGTCTGCTCCTGGCTGAACAACTCGACCCGCACGCGGATGTCACCGGCGTAGAAATCTGGAGCTTCCCGACACCCGCCGGCGAACGCGATTGGTTCATCAATGGCTCCGCCGCGCTCGACGAAAACGAAGGCCTCGTCACCCGCACGCTCCCCCGGCTCGGCGAGGTGCGCATGCTGCCAAACGGCTGGTGCCAATCCCCCTGGCTCGGAGCCTTCGACGCCGCGCCCTACCCCTTCATCGTGCATCCGCAGTTGGGCCTGCTCTTCTGCGACCAGAACCCGGGCAAAGACCTCTGGCTCCATAGCGTCCGCTGGGACTGGTTGGGCACGGCCCCGACCATGTTCCCGGACTTCTGGCTGATGAAAGCCAACGCCCGCGTCATCCGCCTCTCTCTGCGGCTCGACGACTGCTCGCAACTCCGCTGCTGGCTCGACCCGCAAACCGGCGCGGCCATCCAGCCTCAGCCATGAGCATAGCTACTTCTGGATGACCTGCCCGGTGCTGAAGTTGTAGAAATAGCGCGGATTGCTCGTGTAGTGCTGCGGATCGTTCGTCGGGAAGTAGTAGAGAAACGCCTGGAGCTTGAAATCGTAGAGATACGGGAATGCGAACGT
>CAXTRS010000568.1:0-2370 GCA_964246635.1 uncultured Chthoniobacterales bacterium
GCATCGTCCCCGACCGGCTCGACGCGCTGACCGCCGCGTTCGCCGAGGCGCGGGCCGATATCGTCGTCACCACCGGCGGGGCATCGGTCGGCGATCACGACCTCGTCCGCCCTGCATTCGAAGCGGCGGGCGGCACACTCGATTTCTGGCGGATCGCGATCCGGCCGGGCAAGCCGATGCTCGCCGGGGGGCTCGATACCGCGGTGATGCTGGGCTTGCCGGGCAATCCGGTGTCGGCGTTCGTCACCGCCACCCTGTTCCTGCGCCCGGTGATCGCGGCGATGGCCGGCGCGGCCGATCCGTTGCCGCAGACGCTCACCGCGCCTCTCGCCGGGCCGCTGCCGGCCAACGACCACCGCCAGGATTATCTGCGCGGCACGGTCTCCGGCGGGCGGGTGGCGATGGCGGCGATCCAGGACAGCTCGATGCTCGCCACGCTGGCGCGTGCGGACTGCCTGATCGTTCGCGCACCCCATGCGCAACCGGCCCAGACCGGCGACATGGTGGAGATAATCCCGCTCGCTTGACTTGGCCCGAAACGTTCCATATTGGTTCCGCGTCTGTTCTGCGACGGAGGACCTAAATGCTCACCAGGAAGCAGCACGAGCTGATCTGCTTCATCAACGACCGGCTGGCCGACACGGGGGTGTCGCCGTCGTTCGAGGAGATGAAGGACGCGCTCGACCTCAAGTCGAAATCGGGGGTCCACCGGCTGATCTCGGCGCTGGAGGAGCGGCAGTTCCTGCGCCGCCTGCCCAATCGCGCCCGCGCGCTGGAAGTGCTCAAGATGCCGGAGCGCGCCGAGAAACGCGGGTCGGCTAGCCCCAAGCCGAGCAATTTCCGCCCGCTCCCCGAACCCGCCAACGACGTCATCGAAATCCCGCTGCACGGCCGCATCGCCGCCGGCGTGCCGATCGAGGCGTTCGAGGGATCGTCGATGCTCGCGGTCCCCGCGGCGCTGCTCGGCAATGGCGAGCATTACGCGCTCGAAGTGTCGGGCGACTCGATGGTGGAGGCCGGCATTCTCGATGGCGATTACGCGCTGATCCGCCGCACCGAGACCGCGCGCGACGGCGAGATCGTCGTGGCGCTGATCGAGGACAATGAGGCGACGCTCAAGTATTTCCGCCGCGAAGGCGCGATGGTCCGGCTCGACCCGGCCAATCGCGCGTACGACCCGCAACGCTATGCGCCCGCGCAGGTCCGCGTGCAGGGCCGGCTGGCGGGATTGCTGCGGCGGTACGACTGACAAAGGATACAGTGGCCGCGTAGCGGCGATATTTCGTTTCCTGGCTTTGGTGCGGGTAAATTTCTCGCATAAAGACACGAATGTACGAAGAAAATAGTTATCGCGCAAAGCCGCTAAGCCGCAAAGAAGATTTTGATAAGGCGCTTTGCGCCTTTGCGTTTTTGCGCGAGTAAATCCTCCCCCCGGCGGGGAGGTCGCAGAATAGTTATGTCGATACAATTATCCCGCCGCTTTCCTCGACCGCGCCCAGCAATTGATCGAGAAGCGCGAGTCCTCGAACCGTCTCGACGGGCAGGTGATCGGGCGCACCTCGTGCGGCGCCCAGGACGGGAAGGCGACCAGCCGGTTCCGGCGCGGCGCGACGTCCGCGAACACCGATGCCGACGCCAGCGAGAAAATCCGCAGCTCGCCGCCGTCGAACGCCTTGGGCTCGGCGTGGAAATAATAGACTATGCTGACCAGCCGCGTCCCCCGCCCCTCGCGCGGCCCCATCTTCGTGTCGATATGCGTCCGGTAGAAATCGCCATGGTTGTTGGCGACTAGCTGGAGCTCGAACCGCGACACCGCGAGCGGCTGCATGCCCATCTCGGCGAGCATCCCGGGCAACAGCGCGGTCACGTAATCCTCGATCCGCGCGCGCCACGGATCGAACATGCGCCGCGGCAGCGCGCGGGACGAGCGATAATCGGGCGTCAGCCCGGTCTGGCCGATCGCCGACGACGCGAAATCGGCCCCATGCGCGAGCGTGAACGCGAGCAGGTCGGCGAGATCGTCGGGCCGCAGCACGTCGTCGCGGATCGCATGCGGCGAAACGCGCATCAGCGGATTGCCCGGGCCGGTCATTCGCCCTTGTCGCCAATCGCGCGGCGATAGGCCAGCCCCGTATCGGACCCGCCCCGCAGCATCCACGGATGCCGGTCGCCGGGCGTGCGGACGGTGACCACCCGTCCGCTCGACAAGGCGATCGCGATCCCGCCGGTGCGCCGCAGCGTCGCGATATCGAGCTTGAGCCAGACCGGTGCGCAGCTCCGCGGCAGCCGGCGGTCGCTGACGACGATGTCGGCCGAGCGGCAGGCCGCACTGAGCTGGTCGATCGGCACCGCATACAGGCTGCGCGTCGC
>CAXTRS010000569.1:0-2360 GCA_964246635.1 uncultured Chthoniobacterales bacterium
GGTGTTTTCGAGGATGAGGTCCACGCGACGGCCAGCGTATTTCGCCAGGTCCAGCTGTAAGAGATTCCAAGTCCGCTCCTCGTGACGGGCGATGGGATTGAGATAGCGCTCGCCGACGGTTTCGATCGCGCCGTTTTCCGAGCGGATGCTGACCCGAAAACCCGCGCCGTCGGCGCCGCCATTGTTCCAGATCGCCGGGTGAATGCTCACCGCGCAGCGAAAGATCGGGCGGTTGCCAAGCGGCAGGTTCGGGAACGTGATGGAAGTCGGCGAATTGATCCAGATCGAGGGTTTCGAGACACCGCCGACGTCGATCGGCACGCCAAGATTGGGCTGGTCTTTGACCCGGTCGAGCCGCGCGGCGCGCAGCAGCGCGGGATGCGTGAGCGCCGTCACGAGGCTGCCGTCGCGTGTGCGCCGCGTGGTCGGCATTCTCCCATCCACCGCCGCGTCGTCTTCCGGGAAAAGCGTCTTGGCGAAGCGAGCGAACGTGGCCGAGGCATCTTTCATTTCGGCCCAAACGTTTGGGTCGATGTCGGCCGGCGACGCCCAGGTCAACGCGGTAGCCGGCGGGAGTTTCAGCGAGCGCCGCAACAGGGTTGCGTAGCGCCCTAGCCGATCACCGCATTGGGTGATTCGGGCAAGCGTGACGTTGGGCAGGGGGAGTCCCGCCGCCTGCAATTCCTCCGCCATGGCGACGATCTCTTTCCAGACCCGCTCGTGGGAAACTGTTTTATCCGGCCAGATGACGGGCACGACTTTTTGCTGGTAAAGCAAATTGCCGGTCGCGCAAATGGCCGCGACCGCGAAGCCGAACGCGGCGCGGAGGGGAGCGCGCTCTCGCAGGTGCAGCAAGGCACTCGCCAGCCCGCCGCTGAGCAGCAGCGCCAGCGGCCAGAGATAGCGGGGGTTGACGAGGTAATCCGTCCAGGAGTCGCTCTGCCAGATGCGCGTGGCGATCATCGCCACGTAAAGCCCGAGCGCCGCCGCGGTGTAGGCGGACAACGCGAGTTGCACGCGGGTTCGCCTTATGATCTCTCCGGCCTCGGCGGCGGCGGAGGAGGAGGATTGGAAACGCCTCCAAAGCAGGCACGCATAAAGCGCGAGGAGCAGGAGCACGCCCGCGCCGTAGGGCCAGTCGCTGGCGAGCAGATCGACTCGCGGCGCCGGCCACGCGTTGGGGCTCCAAAGCGAGCGCAGGCTGACCGCGAGACTGCACGAAAGGAAGCCCAGCACCTGCGCGACAAAACCGGGCAAGTGCTGCGACGCCACAGAGGCGCCATGGGACGCGGGGTCAGCCGCCGGCGCTGGCGGCATGGCGAGGAGCATCGCGCTGCCGTGCGCCGCCGCCAGCACGAGGGCGGCGCCGATGAAAAACGCGATCCGCCGACGTTGCTCCGCCGCCGCCGCCGAGATCCAGAGCGCGCCCGTCGCCGCCAAATACCCGGCCAGAGTTGCCAGGCCAAGCCCGACGAACTGGATCGAGCCATAAGCAAGCGCGAGCGAAATCCCCAGGGCGCGAGAAGAGACCTCGTCGTTCTGTTCATCCACGGCCCGATTGATCCAGTGCAAACTGCCCATCGTCAGGGCGGCCCAGAGCAGTTGCAAACCCAGGAATGGCAGGGCGACGAACTCGACGATGAGCGGCGAGCAGGCGAAAACGGCCGCGCCGCCGACCCCGATCGACCACCGCCGCGCGCCGGCCAGTTTCAGCCGGGCCGCGATGCCGTCCCAGAAGGCAAACGTGGCCAGCGAAAAGAGCGACAGATAAACGATCTGCCGCCAGCGCCACAGCGTTTCCGAAGGCCCGAGCATGGCCGACCAGAGCAGTTCCGCATGGAAGCCCAGCGGCGTGTAGTGCCCGTGGTAACTGCGGGTGAAAAACCGGCTTCCCCACTGCAACGTCTGCGCCAGCGTGCCGGCAGCGCGGTCGAGGTAGATGCCGCTTTCCACCCGCAGAATATTCACGGGCTGGCGCCCATAAAGCAGAGCGCAAAACGCGAGGGCGCCGGCCGCCAGCAGCGTCCAGCGCGCCAGCGATTTCGCCCGGTGGTGGCTCATGCCGAAGCTAGAGCACGTCCGCGGGGCCGCGTCGAGCGCGCAGGAAGACGAAATCCGTTTGCTGGCTGCGACGGGGAACCCTTCTTCACGGCGATGACGGCCCGGCGGTCGTCGTCGGGCTGCCGTTGCCGCCGGCGCCGTTGGCCATGACGCGGTTGTTGCTCAGCCAGACGATCGCTCCACCCGCGACTGGGTTGAGGCCGGTGTGGTTGGCAGTGACCACGACGCCGCGCAGCCGCACGCTGGCGCCGGCGCCTTCGGATTTGATGCCGTTGGTGCCGTTGCCCTTCGCGACGCAG
>CAXTRS010000570.1:0-2354 GCA_964246635.1 uncultured Chthoniobacterales bacterium
CACACCAGTCGCCCGCGCACGGGTCACGGTGGACTGAATCTTCGTAAGTGGATGCCGACCTCCGGACCCCATGAGTTTCGGCGCACCCGAGAAGAATTCTTCTACGCGGCTTCGCCTCACCTAATGGCGCCCGGAGGTCGCCAATCCACCACGATCCAGCCTCTACACTGGTGCCGCGACCGCGCGTTCGACTTTGGCTTCGGCCACCGTTTTCAAGTCGGCCAATCCCTTCTCGAACTCGCCGCCGACCATCTTGTCGCAATCCATGAACAGGCTCATCGCCTTGCACAGGAAACTGCTGTTGCGGCCAAACATACTCCACGTCACCAGCGTGCAATCGCCGCCGGTTTGCGGTTGAAACGTAAATTCTGCGGTGTTCGTCGCCGCAAACGGCTTCAGAAAGTCGAGTCGGAACCGAATCCGCTCGTTCGGCTGGCTTTCGATGAGCATCATACGTCCTTCGCCAGCTTTCTTGCCGACCCACACGAGGGCAGCTCCGACGCCAGTCGGCGATCCATCGAAAACCTGCTTGGCGTCGGGATCCATTTTCGACCACGGCGCCCACGCGTTGTAGCGGCGCAGGTCGTTCACTTCGGCAAAGACGATTTCGGGCGGCGCGAGAATCGTGACGCTCCGCGCGATGCGGAAATCCGCGGGTCGTGAAGCCACGACGATGACAAACGCGATCACGATGACCGCGAGGGTGATGAGAGCGTAGGTGAGCATAAGGATGAGAATGTTGTGTCTTTCTAACGAGTTGTTGGTTTGGCGGTTGGACTACGCTTCGAGAGTGAAAACAGCCTGCGAGGTGGCGGGATCGAAGGGCACCGAGCAATGCTCATGGACGATCTCCCACTGATCCTGAGTTGTCCGTCGATAGCCGGCCGTGCTGCGAAACCACATCCGCGCCGCCGGATGTTCAGGGTCGATGCCGGTGAGGCGCCAGAGCCAGTGCGCCAGCGCGAGATCGCCGCTGACGTGGACCTGGAGGTCGCGCGTTTCCGTCCCCGTGGAGGCCGGGAAATACGGCAGGCACGCTTCCCACATGCGGCGGAAGGCCGAGGCGCCGCGGAGTTGAAACGACGGTTTCACGTCGAAGACCACGGTGTCCGCAGCGTAATGACCCATGTTACGGTCAAGGTCTTTCGCGCAAATGGCGTTCGCCTGGTCAGCGATGAGCGCGCGGATTTGGGCTTCGTTGTGTTGTGCTCGGGTGGTTTCGGTAGTCATGTTGCTGGGTTCGTTGCTGGGGTTTTCGTGGACCTGGGAAATGGCTAGCAAGACAGAACGAAGAGCGAGACTTCGAGGACGGCCATGAGGGAGATGAGGATGTTGGTGAGCATGGATGGGTTTTTCTCCGGCGAGGTTTAAGAGGTCGGCGCGCGTCGTCGGCTTGCGGAGGCGCGACTCTGCCGACGCGAGATTTCGTTCCGCTTGCGTTGCGCTAGGAGCTTTCGACGCTCGGCCGCGGATCGCTGCCGCGATGCGCGGCCCCGCGTGGCATCGACGAACAAGCCGTCCACGTAAGCGCGGGCGTGCCGCAGGTTGGAAACGATCGTCCGCGGGTCGCCTTGGGTTTTGCTCACCAGCATGGAGCCTTGCCACAGGCTGTTGAGCATCCAGGCGACGCTGACCGGGTCGAAATTCACTCGAAGCCGATACTGTTTTTTCGCGTTGGCGAGCATGCGCGCGGCCATCCCGGTCCACGCGTTCAAGTGCTCTGCGCACGCCTCGCGCATCGCGGGATTCGTCCCCGCCATTTCCTGGGACATCATGCCGACCATGCACACCACCGGGTCATCTTCGGGAAGCTTCCCGGGCAGCCCGCTCATGATGTCGAGCAGGTGGTGGAGTTGTTCCAACGGATCGCGCGCGGGGTCCGCGGAAGCGATGGCGTAAAGCTCCATGCCGGTCTGCGCGAAGGCGCCCATCGCGGCGCGGGCGATCGCCTCCTTGGTGTCGAAGTAGTGGAAGAAGCTGCCCTTGGTGAGTTCGGCTTCCGCGCAAATTTGATCGACGGTCGTCGCGCCGAATCCCTGGCGCTTCATCAGCCGCAAGGTGGCCTCGATGAGCCTGCGCTGAGTTTCGGCCGGGTTGCGCGTGGTTTTCGGAGCGTTGGACATACAAACTAGTTGGTATGTAACTGAGTGCCTGGCTCGGCGTCAAACATTTTTTCAGTTTTCTTTTCCATCGTTTGCACGCTGCACCGAGATAGCGGCGTTTAGTTCAGCCGGCTCCTTGCGCAGATGGAAAAAGAAAAGGGGAGCACGGGCATCTCGCCCGTTCTTGCCGGCGTCCCGCCGGCAAGCTGTTCTACCTGGAGGGGCCCCCGCCCGGGGGGGCCGTGTAAATTT
>CAXTRS010000571.1:0-2338 GCA_964246635.1 uncultured Chthoniobacterales bacterium
TTTCCGGGCGGCGGGTTTGGTTTTCCGCCACGGCGCGGCGGAAGCGGCGGCGGAGAGCAGGAATACGAGTGGCAATTCGATGGCTCGACGGGATTCAGCGATTTCTTCGAGCGCTTCTTTGGCGGCGGTGCGGCGGGGCGCGGGGGAGCAAATCCGTTCGGCTTCCCACAGGGCGCAGGCGGCGCGGCAGCGGCAGCCTCGGCGGGGCGCGACGTGGAGGCCGATCTCATGGTCACGCTGGAGGAAGCGTTTCGCGGCGCGCAGCGGCAGGTCTCGCTGCGGCGCACGGACCCGCAGTCGGGCGAATCGAAAACGGAAACCTACGGCGTGAAAATCCCTGCCGGCGTGCACGAGGGTCAGCGCATCCGGCTCAAGGGCCGCGGCGAGCGCGGCGGCGATTTGTATTTGCGCGTGCGGCTGGCGAAGCATCCCGATTTCCGCGTCGAGGCGAACGGTGACATTTATTATGAACTCGCGCTTTGGCCCTGGCAGGCCGCGCTCGGCGCCGAGGTCGAGATTCCGACCCTCGAAGGAAGCAGCGGCCGGTTGAAAATCCCCGCCGGCAGCCAGCCCGGCCAGAAGTTTCGCCTGCGTGGAAAAGGCATGCCGACTTCCGCCGCGAACGGCGCCGCCCGCGGCGATCTCTACGCGCAGGTGGAAGTGCGCGTGCCCAAAAACATTACTGACCGCGAACGCGAGTTGTGGGAAGAACTGGCCGCCGTCGGCCGCAGCGCGCCATCGTAGGAGCCGCGGGGCGGGAAAGGTTCAAGCTTCAAGCCGCCAAGCTTCAAACAAGTTCAAAGCTAAAAGCGGGAAAGCGAGTTGCGGGTTGTGGGTTGTCGAGTGGCTTTGGGCTTGGAGTCTTTGTGCTTGTTTGAAGCTTGATGGCTTGAAGCTTGAATCTTCCCGTTTGCATGCTTTTCCTCTGGATCAACAAGCGCGCGTGGCGGCAGCCGGGGCCGGTCGTCAACATCGGGCTGCGCAACGCGCACAGCCTGGCGGCGCTCGGGTTTGAGACACATTTTTGTGTCGGCGAAGCCAGCGCCGCAGTTGCTTCGGAGACCGCGACCGATCTGCGCGATTTTTACGCGCTGCCGCCGCTCGACGCGCTCCACGTTCATCGCGTCCCGCGTCGGCGCGCGTGGTTCGGCACGCAGTCGTCGAGCACGATCTTCGCCTTTGCGGCGCGGCTCGCGCGGACTTTGGCGCGGCAATGCAGCGAGGCCGCCACGCCGCTTCGCATTCTCACCCGCGAAGCCGCGTTTCTGCCGCGGCTGCTCTGGCTGCGCACGACGCTGCCGGGAGACGTGCGCGTGTTTTACGAAGCGCACGATTTCTACGCCGACCTTTCCTACTTCGCGGCAGACCGGCGCCCGGTGAAAGCGCAGGACCGCCGCCAGTCCTGGCTCGAACGCGCCTTCCTGCCGCGACTCGACGGCCTGATCTGCATCATCGGTCCGCAACGCGAACTCTACGCGCGCCGTTTCCCGCGCTTGCGCACGATCTCGCTGCCGCTCGGCGCCGACCCTGCGTCGGGCGAGTTGCTGTCCGCCGACCCACTCGAGACCCGCCGCGCGCAACGCCGTCTCGTGTATGTCGGCCAGATTCACCAGCACAAAGGCGTGCGCCTCGCCATGCGCGCCGCCCCGCAGCTCCGGGCCGCCGGCGTGCGGCTGGCCTTTTGGGGCGGCTCGGAAAAACAGTGCGCGGAGCTGCGCGAGCAGGCGCGCGCGATTGGCTGCGGCGACGCCGTCGAAGCCGTCCCGTTTCGCCCGCCGAACGCGCTGCACCGCGCGCTCGCGCACGACGCCAGCCTCGGCTTTGTCGCGCTCGAGCCGAACTATTACAACCGGCTGCTCACTTGCCCGGTGAAGTCGCTCGACTACCTCAGCCACGGGTTGCCCACGCTCGCCACCGACCTGCCTTCGACCCGCGACATTTTCGGGTGGACCTCCGACGCCGTTCGCTGGCTGCCCGCCGCCGACGATGCCGACGCCTTCGTGCGTGCCGCGCTCGCGCAGCTCGACGACTCCGCCCCCTACGCCCGCGCCGCGCGCGCCGCGCACGCGCGCGCGCGGGAACTCAGTTGGGAAAACCGCGCCCGCCGGCTGGTGGAATTTGTCACCGACACAGGCTCTTCGCGGGTGGACGGCGATCTCCGAGCGCCATGAGGATGCGGCGCAGCCGCCTGATTGATTCTGCACAGCTTCGCCGCATCCTGGAGCGCTACACCTTTGAGTCAGCCCCGGCAGGGGCGAACCCGGAAATTAGCCCCGGGCTTTAGCCCGGGGTAGGGATTGGTAAAGATGACCCCGCCCCGGGGGGGGGCGGGGGGGGG
>CAXTRS010000572.1:0-2329 GCA_964246635.1 uncultured Chthoniobacterales bacterium
GATTCGTCTCGCGCCCGGACAGAGCGGCGGGCCGACTGTCACTGCCGACCAGCTCCAGCTCGACGCCGCGAACAGCCTGTATCTAAAAAAGCAATATCCACAGGCAGCGGCGGAGTATGAACGCTATCTGGGTCAGTATCCCTCGGTGTCGGCTGCCGACCGCCAAAGCGCGCTCTGGTTCATGGCCGAGAGCTACCGCAATCTGAAAAACACGAAAGCGGCCCAGAACGCCTACGAGCTGCTGCTGACCCAATTTCGTGAAGGCGACTTCATCGGCCCGGCGAATTACCAGCTCGCGACGATTTATTACGAGTCGAAAAATTACAAAGCCGCCGTGCCGCTCTACGCGCGCAGCGCCGCGCTCGCCAAGGCGACGGATGTCGTGCTTTCGTCGCTTTATTACGAAGCGCTCTGCCTGGAAAAACTCGGCCGCGGACCCGAGACCAAGGAGCTTTACACCGCGATCATCGGCACCGCGGGCAACAACCCGTATCGCGACACCGCGCGCACTTCCCTGGCCCGCGAATACCTCGCCGAAAAGCAGCTCGGCGAAGCGCTGAAGCAATACGAAGAGCTCGCGAAGGAAACGAGCCGCGTGGCCTTACGCACGGAGGCCACGATCAAAGCCGGCTTGCTCGCGCGCGAGATCGCCGCACAAAACGAGGGCAAGTCCGGCGCGGCCGCGGCGCTGAACGACAAGGCCGCGCAACTGCTCGCGCGCGGCATTACGATGCCGGAAGCCGGCGCGCTGCGCAGCACCGCGCAACTCGAGCTGCTGCACCTTTACTACGACACCAATCGGTATCAGGACTTGGTGAAAAGCTACGCGGGTTTCTCCGCGTCGCTGCCGGAAGACCGCAAGCCCGAGGCGATGTTGCTCGCCGGCAACGCGCAACGCCAGCTCGGCCGGCACACGGAGGCACAGAGCATTTACGACGGGCTGATGACGCAGTTCCCGTCCTCGAAGGAAGCCGTGGAAGCCCGGTATCAGCGCATCGTCAGCCTGTATTCCTCGAACAACCCGGCCTTCGTGCAGGAAGCCGACACGTTCCTCGCCGGCAATCCTGATCCGGTGAAGGGCGACCAAGTCAAGCTGATGAAAGCGGACACGCTCTTCAAACGCGAAAACTACGCCGCCGCGGCCACGGCATATGCCGCGCTCGAAAACGCGCGCAACCTGTCTCCGAAATATCGTGCCGAGGCACAATATCGACTCGGCTATTGCCTTGAGCAGAGCAAGCAGCCCGAGAAAGCGGTCGAAGCGTTCACGAAATTTTTGCGCGCGAACCCCGAGCATCCGTTCGTGCCAAAAGCGCTGGCGCAACGCGCGGTCGCGCACCAGCAGTTGAAAAATTATCCCGCCGCCTTGGCCGATTTTTCGCAAATCATCACGAACCATCCGGACGCCAAGGAACGCGAAATCGCGCTTGAGCAAAAGGCGCTCATCCAAGGCCAGCAGGAAGACCCGCGCGGCATGACGGAAACGTTCCGCGAGTTGTTGAAAAGCTATCCGAAGAGCGCCGCCGCGGGTCTGGCGCACTTTTACATCGCCACCGCGGCGTATGAAGCGAAGGACTTCAAAACCGCCCTGGCGGATTTCGACGCCGCACGCAAAGCGGACCCGAAGGAATACGGCGCCCGCGGTTCGATGCGCGTGGCACTCTGCCACTACCAGCTCCAGGACAAAGCGAAGCTCGCGGCCGAGGTGAATGCGTATCACGCCAGCAAATTCCAGCCCGAGATTCCCGCGCAGGTGCTGCGTTGGCTCGGTGAGGCGCAACTGCGCGACCGTGAATACGCGGCGGCCGAAGGCAACTTGTCGCTCGCGGCGAACTCGCCCACAAACGACTCACCGGAGACTTGGCTTAAATTGGCCCGCTGCCGGGTCGCCTTGAAGAAAACCGACCCCGCGCTCGAAGATATCCGCAAATATCTGGAGCTGGCCGGCTCGAATCCACCCGCCCGCGCGCTGGGTTTCATCGAACAGGGCGAAGCGCAACTGGCGGCCAAGCGTTTCGAAGACGCGGAGCGCAGCGCTGAGGAGGCCGCGAAACTCCAGCCCGAGGGCCTCGGCAATCTGCGCGCCCGCCTGCTCGCCGGCGACATCGACGCCGCGCGCGGCAACTACGACGCCGCAGCGAAAGCATATATGAGCATTTCGATTTTGACCGACGACGCCGAGGTCGCGCCGCGGGCATTGCGCAAAGCGGCCGAAGCCTTTCAAAAGCTCAACAAACCCGACGATGCCACACGCGCGCTCGACGAGCTGAAAACACGCTTCCCGACCGCCAGCGGCGCATAGTGATCGGTGAAGGCATGGGATGTTAAC
>CAXTRS010000573.1:0-2327 GCA_964246635.1 uncultured Chthoniobacterales bacterium
CCCCAATTTCCAATGCCAACCACCCGGCGAAGAAAAAAAATGCAAAAAAATGAAAAGACCGCGTAACGCGAGCGAAAAAATTCCGTAATCACGTAATGAGGGGCACTGTTGTTCGCCTGGGTGGGTCGAAACGAAGCGCTTCTCACCCGTCGCGGAGGTCGTCGGCGGCCTCCGCGGCGGGACAAGGGGGCGCCCCGCAACCCCCCCGGGGCCCCGGCAGGCGCACCCGGCGGGGAAAATTATATACCTAGGGGCACGCGGACGGCGATCCGGGCGTTCAGCTTTCTAGCCTTGGCGGCACCTGCGCGAGCCGGCGCGCCCGCTCACGGGAACAAACCGCGCGTTTGCTTCGCCTTCTGCACCCGCTCGACCGCAATGGCGAGGGCCGCGCGCCGGTGCGGGATTTTCTCGGCCTTCGCCCGCTTGATCGTCGCGCTGAACGCGGCGTCCATGATGCGGAAGAGCTTGTCGGTGACCTCGATCTCGTTCCAGAAGAAGTTTGCCAGGTCCTGGACCCATTCGAAGTAGGAAACGATGACGCCGCCGGCGTTGCAGAGGATGTCTGGGATGACGAAAATTTCGTCCCAGCGCTGGTCGAGGATCACGTCGGCTTCCGGCGTTGTCGGGCCGTTGGCCGCCTCGGCGAGCACGCGGCACTGGATCTTGGCCGCATTTTTGCCGTTGATGACGCGATCCACCGCCGCCGGGATGAGGATGTCGCACTTCTGGATGAGCATTTCCTCGGGATCGATCTTGTCCGCGGCGTCGAAGCCGGTGAGGTCGCCTTTTTTGTTCTGGTGCTTTTCGACGAGGTCGATGTCGATGCCTTTCGGGTTGTAATAGGCGCCCGAGGCGTCCGAGATGCCGACGATCTTCACGCCGGATTTGAACGCCAGATTCGCCGCCGCGATGGAGCCGACGTTGCCAAAACCCTGGACGATCGCCGTGCAGCCGCCGGGCTTGATTTTCAAATAATCGAGCGCGCGCTCGACGAGAAACGCGACGCCGCGGCCGGTCGATTCGCGCCGCCCGGCGCTGCCGCCGAGATAGACCGGCTTGCCGGTGACGATCTCGCTGACCGTGTGGCCCACGTAAGTCGAATACGTGTCCATGAACCACGCCATGACCTGCTCGTTGGTGCCCATGTCCGGGCCCATCACGTCGGTGCGCGGCCCGATGAAGGGGATCATTTCCTGCATGTAGCGCCGGCTCATGCTCTCGAGCTCGCGGGCGCTGAGGTCGCGCGGATTCACGGTGATACCGCCTTTCGCCCCACCGTAGGGCAAGCCCGCGAGCGCGCACTTCCAGCTCATCCAGATCGAGAGCGCGGCGACCTCGCCCATGTTCACGCTCGGGGCGAAACGCGTGCCGCCCTTCGTTGGCCCCATGGTGAGTTGATGCTGCACGCGGTAGCCGGTCATGACCGAGACCGAGCCGTCGTCGCGATGGAAGGGCACAGCCACGGTGATGGCGCGTTTGGGCAACAACAGTCGCTCGCGGTCGTTCTCGTCGATGTTGAGATGATCGGCGATGAGCCGGAACTGCTCGCAGGCCATGTCGAAGGCCGGGTCGCGGTAGATTTCAGGAGGTTTGAACATAGGCGTTGGGAATCCGGGGAAGGGAGAGAGTTTTCCGCGAAAGCGTTCGCGGGGCAAACTCATTTCCGTGCGTTTGCATTTTGCGCTTCCGAGGAAGCGGCGTTTGCGCACGGAGTTACGAGGGTTTTGGACGAGTTCGATGCCGCCGCAGCCGGCGAAGGACCAGCGTGGTGACTTCACGCATCTCCTCTACGCGGAGCAACTGGCAGGTTCCGAAAAACGCGGCGGCGGCGAAGGCGATCAGGCCAAGCAGACGGACGCACTGTCGAGTGAAACCGAGCGCCGCGAAATCGCGGAGCAACCAACCGTCGCCCACCCAACAGATCGCGGCGAGCACGGCACTGGCGAGCGCGAGCTTGCCGAGGGCCTTGAGCATTTCGATCGTTTCCAGACGACTGACCCGGCGACGCATCAGCCAATACAGGAGGCCGAAGTTGACCATCGCCGTCAGGCTGGTCGAAAGCGCAAGGCCGCGGTGTCCCCAGCCGAGCGCGAAGGTGAAAAGAGAGTTGAGCGCGAGATTCGTGCCGATGGCGAGGAATGACACCAGCATCGGCGTGGTGCGGGCGTCGAGCGCGTAGAACGCGGGCGCGAGCACTTTGATACCGTAATACCCCGCGAGGCCGAGCGCGTAAAACTGCAGCGCCGCGGCGGTTTGCACGGTTGATTCGTGGTGGAACCGCCCGCGCTCGAAGATCAAGCCAATGATGGGCTCGCTCAGGCACCAGA
>CAXTRS010000574.1:0-2294 GCA_964246635.1 uncultured Chthoniobacterales bacterium
GGCGGCGGCGCGGGCGTTACCTTCACCGGCGTCGCAGCGGGAGCGGCCGGCGTATCGGGAGCGGGCACGGCGCCCTCGGGCGTGATGACCACCGGCGGCGGAATCGGCGGCGGCGTCCTGCGACCCGGCGTCGGGCTGGCGCCGGGCTTGCCGGTATCCTGCGAGCGCAACGCACCCACCGAACTCCAGAGCAGACAACCGCCGCCGAGCAACGCGAGCGCGAGTCGCGCGGCGCGTTGGGAACGGAATTTTCTGACGGGAGCGGCGGCCGGTTCCATCGGGAAGAGGTTAAGAAATCAGCGGCGTTGCGTTAAGGCAAAAGCGAGGATCTCGACTCAATACGTCAACGTGATTGCGACCAATCCGCTGAAGAGAATCGGGTCCACTTTGCCCCGATCGCCCGTGTCGAAGCCGGGCACCGGCGCGGAGATGCGCCGGTAGATGTCGCGATAGCCGTGCTGCGGGACGAACACGCCGAAGCCCGCGTTGACGATGATGTTATTCGTCAACGTCGGCCGATACGTCAGCCCGAAGCTGAAATCGTAGCCAAGGTCGCGCGCAACGCGATCAGTGAAGAGCAACTGCCGGATCGAGTCCGTGTTGACGAACCGGATGTAGTTCGCGTTGGTCTGGAATTTCAAGCGCGGCGTGATTTCGGCTTCGAGGCCGACGTTGAAAAGCAGCGTGCCGGGATTCACGAATTGTTGCTGGCCTTCGATCTTGCTCGTGCGCAGGTCGAGCAGGAGGCTGTTCGCCTGCTTCGTGGCGACGGCCGTGTTGGCGAGCCCGAAACCCTGGCGGGTGTAAAACGAGAACGGGCTGCCGGCAAAAGTTGGGTTGTCGAGAATCGCGTCGAAGCCGGTCGCCGTGCCGTCGCGCGAGTTCGCGTCGCCGCTCGCGTAGAGGAACGACACCTTCGGCCGCAGCCAGTCGCGGTCCTGCGAAATTTCGAGCGCGAAAAACTGCGCGTTAATATCCGTCGCCTGGCCGGCGATGCCGTTGAGTTCGTCGCGGCCGAGCGCCTGGTAAAACGCATAGTTGACGTTCCACTTGCCGATGTGCCCGTCGCCGGCCCAGCCGAAATAGAACGAGTTGACATCGTGCTCGGCGATCTGGCCGATGGGCGCCGGGCGCACGATGACGGCGTTGCGATCGTAGTGGATGTTGCCGTTGTCGAGGTTGGCGTGAAAGCTCCACTGCATCGTGAAGCCAAGCGCGTGCTCGTCGCTTTCCGGCAGGAAATATTTGAAGAAATCCTGCCGGTAGAGATTGGCAACAAAGACGTCCTGGCCGCGGCCGCGAATGCGGTTCAGACCCGAGTAAGTGTCCTTCTCGCGCTGATGAAAATAGGCGAGGTTGTAGTTCCACTTGTTGTTGGCGTAGTTGCCGAAGAAGCGGATGGCGGTGTTCGTGTCGTTAAAGATGAAGCCGCGAAAATCGGTGTTCAGCAACTGGCTGCCGATGCGCGTCGAGATGAAGTCGTAGTTCTCGCTCAGGTCGCGGATGTGAAATTCTACAAACGCTTCTTCGAGCGACACGAAATTCTCCGTTCGTTGGACATAGCGAGTGCCGTCGAAATCCTTCCGTGCGCGCCGCAAACCGTTCGGCTGCGTGGTCAGGAACGGCAGATTGTCCGCCGGGTTGACCACGACGCCCGTCGCCGAGGGATACCGGTTCCCATCGAAGGCCGGCCCGCGCGGATCGGGATCGAGCACGTTGGTTTCGCGGAACTCGCTGTAGTTAACGTTGAAAACCGGCGTCAGGCGAATCGCCCAATCGATCGGCTTGAACGCTGTTTCTCCCTTGAACAGCTCGACCGTGAACGAGAGATCGTTGAACAGCGTGAACGAATCGCTGCGTCCGAAAAACTCGAACGAACCCGGCCGCGCCGCGCTGGCGCCCGTGCCGACCGGAATGCGCCGGATTTCGTAGAACGCCTGGTCCTGAATCGTCAGCGCGAGAAAGATGTCCTGCCCAACGATGGGAGCGTCGCCCTTGAGGATGCTCGGCTTGTAGGGGTCGAACCAGCGCAGCGAGCCGTATTGATACGGCGTCTCCGGCCCGCGGTCGGCGTAGCGATCATACTGGCCGAAGGGCACGCGCCAGCGGTTCAGCACCGGCACCGCGTTCGGCTGATTGCGGCGCTGGGTTTCGCCGTAGCGATAGTGCGGGTAACCCAAGTTAAGGGTCAGGTCCGCGTTGGCAGCCAACCCGGTTCCGGGCAGCTGCAACAGCCGCGCCAGCGGCTCCGAGCCGTAGGGCGGGGGGGGCGGCACGAGCGGCCGGGCGAAAAG
>CAXTRS010000575.1:0-2292 GCA_964246635.1 uncultured Chthoniobacterales bacterium
CTGCCCCGAGCGGCGACGTCGTCGCCGAGTGGACGCCAGCCGCGCACCACCAAGCCTTTCCCGGCATGTTGAACGGCGGCATCATTGGCACGCTGCTCGATTGTCACTGCAACTGGACGGCGGCGTATCACTTGATGAAAGCCGCCAGCGCCGAGCAGCCCGGTTGCACCGTCACGGTCGACTACGCCATCAAGCTGCGCCGGCCCACGCCTGCCGACAGTCCCGTGTTTCTCTCCGCGCGCGTCGTGGAATCGAGCGCCGACCGCGCGACCGTCGAAGGCACGCTGAAAGACCCGGCCGGAAACGTGTGCGCGACTTGCCGCGGCACCTTCGTCGCCGTCAAGCCGGGCCACCCGGCGTATCATCGCTGGTAGGAGGCGGCGGAAGAAGGCAGCGGCCGGGCGCCTTCGCCAGCACGCGAGGGCGCGTGCGCTCCCCGGATGAAAATTCCAAACGGAGCCACTACTACTTCGGCAGGTCATCTCATGCACACCTCACGTTGGCCGAGTGACAAAAGCGCGATGTTTGCCCTCGCGCCTGCGCCGCGGCGGGTCTAGCGTTGGGGCAAAGCGCTTTCCTTCCATGCCTGTCAGCGGCGATACTTTTGAGCATTACCGCGTGCTGCGACGCGAGGACGGTCGGCTTTGGGAATTGGGCCGCGGGATCACGGGGGTGACTTATAAGGCGACCGATACAAACCTGGATTCGGTTGTCGCGCTCAAGGTCATCAACGCGGCGTTCCTCAACGAGGAGTCTGTGCGAGCGCGGTTCCGACGCGAAGCGCGGGCGGCCGCGAGCCTGCAACACCCCAACGTTGCAGGCGTGCTCCACCTCGGCAGCGACGAGACGAACTTTTTTTACGCGATGGAGTTCATCGACGGCGAGACGCTCGAGGCGTTCGTCGCGCGCGCGGGTCCGCTGCCTTGGCGGGAAGCGTTGCGCATTGCGCGCGGCGTCGCCAGCGCGTTGACCGCGGCGCACGCCCACCGGCTCGTGCATCGCGACATTCAGCCGGCCAACGTCATGCTCGTGTCGGGCGAGGACGGCGAGTTGCAGCGCAGCATCAAGGTCATCGATTTCAGCCTGGCAAAAGCGGCGGTCGAAGACAGCGGCGGCACGGGTGCCAGCACGGCGGCGAGCGAATTTCTGGGCGCGCCCACTTATGCCAGCCCGGAGCAACTGCGCGGTGAAGCGCTCGACACGCGCTCCGACATTTACAGCCTCGGCGTGGTGCTCTGGTTTCTGCTGGCCGGCAAGCCGCCGTTCGAGGGCGCGGCGACAGAAATCCTCGCCGCTCACCTTTCGCTGTTTCCGCCTGTTGAGCGACTGCCGCATAACCTCCCCGCACCCGCGCGCGAGTTACTCGTGCGGATGTTGGCTAAGGATCGAACGGGACGGCCAGCCACGCCGGAACGGTTGTGTCATGAGCTCGACGGCTGCATGCAGGATAAGGCTGCCGCTGCTGCCGCTGCCACCCCGGTGCGTTCGCCCACGCCCCTCGCCGCCGCCAAGCCTGCGCCGAGCGCGCAGCCGCCGGCATCCCGCGACGCACCGACGGTCCCCGCTTCACCAGCAACACCGGCCAGCCGGACCCAGATCAGCTCCGTTTCGTCGGTAAACGAGTCGTCCGCCGAGGCTGCCGCGCACAAAGCTGACGCTTCGGCGCCGAACGCTTCTGCCGCTGTTGTCCCGGACGAAAACCTTCAGTTCACCGCCTACCGACCCAAGATTGTTCGTCCTGGCAAATGGGCGAAGCTGCTCGTCTTTGCGCACCTCGACGAGCGCCCCGCGTGGATGGATGAAGACGAGCGCGCGCCGATCGAGGAAATGGAAGCGCAGGCGCAGCAGATTCTCGGACCCAAGATCAAAGAATACCGCCAGACTACCGACGACAGCCGCCTCGCGGTGCCGCGCGACGGCGAGATCACGCTTGTGCCGGAGATGCCGGGCGTGGAGTTCAATCCGCCGCGACGGTCCTTTTTTTGGAGAGATGGAATCGCTGTGCACAATGAGACCTTTGAGTTGCGCGCCGGTGTGCCGCTCGACGGCCAGGTGGCGCGCGGACGGCTCACGATTTTTCTCGGTCCTCTCATCCTCGCCGAGATCAGTCTCGCGATCCGCGTGGACAGCCATTACAGCGCCGACCGCTCGCCGGCCGCGGCGGCGGATGGCCCGCGCGAGCGCTCGAGCGCGCGGCCGTTCCGCCGCATCATCGCCTCCTACTCGCACCGCGACCTGGACATCGTCGAGACGATGGAGCGTCAGGCCCGCGCGCTCGGCGACGAATACCTG
>CAXTRS010000576.1:0-2287 GCA_964246635.1 uncultured Chthoniobacterales bacterium
CCCCGGCCGGACCCCCGCCACGCCCCCCCCCAGCCCACCGGCCGCGCCCCCCCCGGCGGCGGCGAAAAGCGGACACCACCGGCCCGCGCGTCCGCTCATTTCGAGGCGTGCTGCCGATCGGTCGCGATGCGCGCGGCCACAGAGCTCGTGGTGGCGGAGATCGGTTCGTCGAGCACTTCGCGCACTTTGCGCGCAAGCGCCTGCGGGGTGAACGGTTTTTCCAAAAAGCGGATGTCCGCCGCGAGGATGCCCTGGTCGCTGATGTCGTTTTCCGAATACCCGGAAACGTAGAGCACGCGCGCCGCGGGCTGCACGCTGGCGATGCGTTTGATCAACTCCGGCCCGCTCATCTCGGGCATGACGACGTCGCTGATGACCAGGTCGATGTGCTCGCCCCGCGCCTGGGTCCCTTCCGCGAGCTCGAGCGCCTCGGCGCCGTGCCGGGCGCAATGCACCGTGTAGCCCTGTTCTTCGAGCACCGAGCAGACCAACTCGCGCACGATTTCTTCGTCCTCGACGACGAGCACGGTCTCGGCGTCGTGTGCGCGCGGCGGCGGGGCAGGCACGCTCGTCGGCGGGTCGAGCGGCGCGGTCTCGACGGGCAGGTAAATGCGAAACGTGCTGCCGCGGCCGGGCGCGCTGTCCACGGCCACGGCGCCCCCGCTTTGGGTCACGATGCCATAGACCGTCGAAAGCCCCAGGCCGGTGCCATGGCCGGGGCCTTTGGTGGTGAAGAACGGCTCGAAGATGTGCGAGAGCGTCGCGCGGTCCATGCCGCTGCCGCTGTCGGAGACGCTGAGCACAACGTAGTCGCCGCTGGGCAGTTCGACGGTGGCCTCCGGCCGGGTGTCTTCGTCTTCGAGCTTGGCGTTGGAAGTCGCAATGACCAGCCGGCCGCCGCGCGGCATGGCGTCGCGCGCGTTGACGCCGAGGTTGAGGATGACTTGCTCGAGCTGCGTCGGGTCGGCTTTCACGCGGCCGTGCCGGGCGTCGGGCCGGGTCTCGAGGGTGATGTGTTCGCCGATCACGCGGCGAAGCAGTTTTTCGATGCCATCGACGACTTCGTTCAGGTCGATGACTTTCGGCTGGAGCAGTTGCTTGCGGCTGAAGGCGAGGAGCTGGCGCGTGACGCCCGCGGCCTGCTGGCCAGCTTTGAGGATGAGTTCCGCGTTGCCCCGGCCTTCAGGATCGCCGCGCAGCCGGCGGGAGAGAATCTCGGCGTAGCCGATGATGGCGGTGAGCAGATTGTTGAAGTCGTGTGCGATGCCGCCAGCGAGCCGGCCGACGGCTTCCATTTTTTGCGCATGGCGCAGTTCTTCTTCGCGCTTGGCGAGCGTTTGTTCGGTGTGCTCGCGCTCGCGCATTTCGCGGAGCAGGCTGTCGCGCTGCGCGAAGAAACGGCGAATCAATCGCGCCAGCTCGCCGAATTCGCTGCGGTGCTGTTCGAGCCGCGTGATCGGCCCGAGGTCTTCGCGCCGCAAGCTCTCGGAGATGACGTGCAGCGGCCGGCTCACCCACTTGATGAGCGCAAAGGTGAGCACGCCGGTGAGCGCCAGTGCGAAGAGTCCGAGCGCCAGGAAGAGCTGCCGGCTGGCGTCGTTGAGCAGCGGCACGATGGGCGCTTCGTAGCGCACGACGAGCCGCGCGACCGGCTGGCCGTCCCAACCCGGCATGGGGCGGGTGAAAGTCGTCACGCCATTGATGGCGTCGTCGCGCCGGCGCGGCTCCGGGCCGGCGGCCGGGGCGATCCAGGCGCGCTGGTTGTCGGAGAAGAGGCCGAGCTCGTCGAGCCGCTCGTTGCTCCAGAGCCGGCCGGCGAAAAGGAAGCCGCCGGGCGGCTCGGTGCGTTGAAAATCCTTCGAGCCATGGATGGTGGCGGCGCGGATTTCCATCAACCCGTGCTGGGGCAAGTTGAGGAAGAAGTGCGTGAACTTCTCGCGCAGCAGCCGGTCAAAAACTTCCGGCGGCACCGGCAGGACGCGCAGATCGTCGTCGCCATACAGATTGTTCAGCGCGTAGAGCGGCGCGGCGTCGGGCCGCATGACCCAGACGGCGTTGGCGCCGAAGCGGTCGAGCGTGCTTTCGCCGACGTTGTTTTCCAGCCAGTTGGTGTCGGCCGTGGCCACCGCTCTGACCATTTCGTCCCAATAAGTGTAGTCGTTGGACAGCGCGGCCAGGTGGATGACGGCGTCGAAGCCGGCGAGGTCGGCCGTCGTCACGTCGCGGACGTCGCGGCGCAGGGTCGGCGGCACCGGTGGCAGCGGGCCGAGGGTGCACTCGGCGAACC
>CAXTRS010000577.1:0-2287 GCA_964246635.1 uncultured Chthoniobacterales bacterium
GGCGTCGCGCGGGAGCTGGGCGAGGCCGGCGTAGTCGCCCTTGGCCTTCAGCTCGGCGCGCTGGGCAGCGTATTTCGCCACCGTGGCCGCCTTGCGCTTGTCTTTTTCGATCCAGGATTTCTTTGCCATAAAACGGGAATTTGAGAGCGCGGAAAATACGCTCTTCGCGAGGGATTGCAACGCTTTTTGCGGTCCATCGGCGGGGCGGCGAAACGCCGGGACCGCGCGCCGTTTTCCATCCGCGCGCCGGCCGAGCGCCGTTTCCGTTTTGCCATGAGCAACACCAAAGACACGACCATTCAAAAAGTCAGTTCCGCCAGTTCGCCCAAAGGGGCGCTGGGCCAGAAATACCTTGTCAGCGGCAAGGGCGTTTCGATGCGGATGTGGGAGGACGAAAAGCCGGGCGGCAAGGAGCACGAAACCGCGCGCGATTACGAGACCGTCGGCTTTGTCATCAAAGGCCGCGCGGAACTGCATATCGAGGGGCAGAAAATCTTGCTCGATAAAGGCGATAGCTGGCTGGTGCCGAAAGGGGCGAAGCATCGCTATCACGTTTTGGAAACCTTCACCGCAATCGAAGCGACCGCCCCGCCCGCGCAGGTTCACGGGCGCGACGAGTGAACTCGCACGTGGATGGCGGTCTCCGGGCGCCATCGGGTGCAGCGAAGCTGCGAAGAAAGAATTAGGCGACTGCGTCGCAGAATAATGGCGCCCGGAGGTCGCCATCCACCTTCAACAGAACATGAGCCTGCTCTCGCTTTCCTCGCACCCGTTCCAGACACTCGAAGCGTTCGACGCCGAAGACAAATCGCTGCTCAACGTCGTCGTCGAAACGCCCAAGGGCAGCCGAAACAAGTTTAACTTCGACCCGGAGCGTGGCCTCTTCTTGCTCGGCGGCGTGTTGCCCGCTGGCGCCGTGTTTCCGTTCGACTTCGGCTTTGTGCCCCGGACGAAAGGCGGCGACGGCGATCCGCTCGACGTGATCGTGCTGACCGACGAAGGCGCCTCGACATTTCCAGGTTGCCTGATTTCGGTGCGCCTGCTCGGCGCCATCGAGGCGGAGCAGACCGAGCCGCGCAAAAAGCCGGAGCGCAATGACCGGCTCATCGGCGTGACCGCGGAATCCCGCAACTACCGCGACTTCAAGACGCTCGCGGATCTGCCGGGCAATCTCGTGGACGAGCTCGAGCACTTTTTCCGCTCCTACAACGAGGCGAAGGGCAAGCAATTCAAAGCGCTGCGCCGCGCCAGCCCGGGCCGCGCCCGCGAGCTGGTCAAGGCAGGGCTGAAGCGCTAATCCGCAGTCGTTGGCGGCGTCGCGGGATGCTGAGATACCGGCGCTTCGGCTTCGGTTTCGGCGTCGTTGATCGCGTCGATCAACTGCCGCAGCCGGCCGAAGTCGTGCCGGTGCGGCGTGAAAATCAGGCGCGGCAGGTGCGCGATTTCCGGCTCGTTTTTTTCCTGCCGCAGCGCGCTGCCCTGGACGAAGCGGCCGGTGCGCAGCAGGTCCGCGAAGCCGTCTTGCAACTGCGAGAGCGCGTCCGCGGTGAGCCGGCGTGCGAGCCGCACGATCATCTGCTGCCCCAGGTAGCGACTCGACTGGTAAGTCCGGTAAAATTTCAGCACCGTGGCGACGGCCGCATCGACGTCTTCGGTCACCTCGAACAGGTTGAAATCGTTCGGCGAAACCAGCCCGTTTTTGAGCAACCGATCGCGCATGAAGGCGCACCAGCTTTTCCAGTAATCGCCGCCCGGCTCATCCACCATCACCACCGGGATCAGCTTCGCTTTGCCGGTCTGAAGAAGGGTCAGCGCTTCAAAGCCTTCGTCGAGCGTGCCGAGGCCGCCGGGAAACAGCGCGAGCGCGTGGCTTTCCTTCATGAAGTTGAGCTTGCGAGTGAAAAAATAATTGAAGTTCACCAGCTTCGGATCGCCTTCGATCGTGACGTTCGGATGCTGCTCGAACGGGAGCCGAATGTTCAATCCGAACGAATGGTCGCGCCCGGCGCCGAGCTGCGCGGCGCCCATGATGCCGTCGCCGCCGCCGGTGATGATCATGAAGCCGGCCTCGCGCAGCTTGCGCGCGAAGTCGTGCGCGGCGCGGGCCGGCGGCGCGTCGGCTGGAGTGCGCGCGCTGCCGAAGATGGTTACCTTGCGCACCGCCGCGTAGGGCAGCCACATGCGCGCGGCGTAGCGCAATTCTTTCAGCGAGCGGTTATACAGTTTGAGGTCGGCCACGCTGAGCCGGTCGCGCGCCATGCGCAGGACGGTGCCGATCATTTCCTCG
>CAXTRS010000578.1:0-2285 GCA_964246635.1 uncultured Chthoniobacterales bacterium
GGACAGGTGGTGCGTGAACTGGGAATCAAACCAAGAAAAGCACTTCTTTCCCACAACTCGCAACCCGCAACCCGCAACGTTTTTCTAACTTCCGATCTGCCCCTCGAGTTGCCGAATCAGGTCGCGCAGGTTCGCGGCGCCTTCGTAGTTTTCGTCGCGCACCGCTTTTTCGAGGTCCTGGCGCAAGGAATTCATGCGGCCGGTCATTTCGACGCGGCGATGCTGGCGCTCCGGCACTTTGCCGACGTGCGCGGTGCCTTTGTGCATTTGCTTGAGCAACAAGCCGAGGCTCTCGCCAAACGTCGTGTAGCACTCGCTGCAACCGAGCCGGCCGGTCTTCTTGAAATCGCCCTGCGCGAAGCCGCACACCGGGCACTTTGCCGGCGTCTCCTCGCTGCCAGCCTTGCCCGCGCCAGTCGTAGGCGAGACTTCCGTGTTCTCGCCCATGCCCTGGAGCAATTCCGCCAGCGCGAAGCCGGTCGGGTCTTCGACCCCTTTTTCCTTCGAGCAAGCCTTGCAGAGATTGACTTTGAGCAGCTTGCCTTCCGCGATTTGCGAATAGAAGACTTCCGCGGGTTTCTGCTTGCAGTTGTCGCAAGGAGGCGTTTTCGGAATGTCGCTCATCGCAGCTCGGAACAGAAGGGAAAAAGCCGGCCGGCCTCGCGCCGAAAATCGGGGTCAGCGCGCGCCGGCAACCGCCGGTTCAGCGGTAGCGCCAATATGCACCGGCGCGGTCGTTTTATCAACGGGCGTGCCCGTATTTCGCACCAATTCGCGGAACATCTTGAGCAGCCGCAGCGTCACCGGCCCCGGCTTGCCGTCGCCGATCACGCGCGTGTCGCAACGCACCACCGGCACGACTTCCGCCGCGGTGCCGGTGAGGAAACATTCGTCGGCGGTGAAAACGTCGTAGCGCGTCAGCTCCGGCTCGCTGATCGGAATGTCCGCCTCGGTGGCGAGGTCGAAAATGACCCCGCGCGTGATGCCGCGCAGGCTGCCCGCGGTCACCGGCGGGGTGACGATGCGGCCGCCCTTGATGACGAAGACGTTGTCCGCCGTGCATTCCGCGATGTAGCCCTGATCGTTTAACATGAGCGCTTCCGCCGCGTTGGCGTGCATCGCCTCGATCTTGGCGAGGACGTTGTTGAGGTAGTTCAACGACTTCACCGCGGGCGGCAGCGCGGCGTTGTTGATGCGGCGCGTGGCGACGGTCACGATGTCCAGCCCGCGCTGATACAACTCCTCCGAATACAGCGAAATCTTCGCCACGATGATGATGATCGACGCCCGCTTGCAGAGCCGCGGGTTCAGCCCGAGATCGCCGACGCCGCGCGTGACGACGAGCCGCACGTAACCGTCGTCGAGAGCGTTGCCCGCGATGCACTCGAGCAGGTCGGCGACGAGCTGCTCGCGCGCGATCGGGATTTCCAGGCAGATCGCCTTCGCGGAATCGTAGAGCCGGTCGATGTGCTCCTCCAATTTGAACACGCGCCGGTTGTAAAACCGGATCCCCTCGAAGATGCCATCACCGTAGAGCAAGCCATGGTCGAACACGCTGACTTTGGCGTCGCTTTGATCGTAATACTGGCCGTCGATGTAGATCTTCATGAGGAGGGAGAGTTCGTGGAGTTCGGGATTTCTTCGGAGGTGACGTTAGGGAAGCCGGCATCGGACGAGAGCAAGACGCCGTCGCGCATTTCGAGCGTGCGGTCGCCGCGTTCCGCCAATCGTAAATCGTGCGTGACGACCACCAACGTCTTCCGCTTTTCGCGCACCAGCGCAAGCAGCAAATCCATGACCGCGCCGCCGGCCTTCGAGTCGAGGTTGCCCGTCGGCTCGTCCGCAAACAGGATCGCCGGATCGTTCGCCAGCGCCCGCGCGATGGCCACGCGCTGCTGCTCGCCACCGCTCAGCTCCAGCGGCGCGTGGTGGAGCCGCTCCGCCACCCCGACTTCGGGGAGCAACGCGACCGCCCGCGCGTCGCGCTCCGACGCCGAGCCGGCGCCCGCGAGCATCATCGGCAGCCGCACGTTTTCCAGCGCCGTCAGCTCCGGCAGCAGGCAGTAGCTTTGGAACACAAAGCCCATGCGCCGATTGCGCACCCGCGCCTGCTCTTTGCGCGAGAGCGCGTGCAGCGATCGCCCTTCAAATTCAATCCTCCCGCCCGTCGGCTTCTCCAGACCCGCCACCGTGTAGAGCAGCGTCGATTTCCCCGCCCCCGACGCGCCGACGAGAAACACCGCCTCGCCCGCCGCCACGTCGAGCGAAACGCCCCGCAACACCTC
>CAXTRS010000579.1:0-998 GCA_964246635.1 uncultured Chthoniobacterales bacterium
GGGGCGGGTCGGCCACTTGCGCACGAGCAGCGCGTTGAAACGGCCGCCGAGCAGGAGGAGCAGAGACGTGACCCACGCCCAGGTGAGCAACACGATGTAGCTGGCGATGGCTTGATACGCCTCGCGATAACGCGCGTATTCCTCGACATAGACGCTGAACAAATACGTCGCCACCAGCCAGCCAAGGGCGAAGAACACCGCGCCGGGAAGTGCCTGGCGCACGCTCTGGTGCACCTCGGGCGTGATGAGATACAGCGCGAGCGCGAGGATCACCAAGGCGAGCGCGATGATCGGATATTTCGCGGCGGTGACGGCGGTTTGCAGCCAGGGCGCGTTGAGGTGAAACGTCGCCTCGACGGCCTTGGCGAAGCCTTCGCCGAAGACGACGAGATTGAACGAAAACAGGATCGTGACGCCGAACCAGAAGAGCAGCATCAGCGCGATGATCCAGCGCACCCACCAGGAGCGGGTCGGCTCTTTGATGCCGAGGCAATGGTTGAGCGTGCGCGAGATCGTGTTGATGAGGTTGATGCCGAGATAGAGCGCGAGCGGGATGCCGAGGAGCGCGACTTTGCTCGTGGTGCCGGTGACCACGATGGCGGCGACCTGCGACTCGATGATGTCGCGCGAAATGCGCGGCATGAAGTTCTGCAACAGATCGACCATGGTGTGCAGCGTGCGCGGCTCGGTGCCGAAGAGTGTGAGCAGCGCGGAAAGCAGCAGCAGTCCCGGCGCGAGCAGAAAGACGATGTCGTAAGCCATCTGCGCCGCGAGGCCGGTGGTGTTGTCGAAATACGCTTCCACCAGCCAGCGGGAAATGAGCCGCCAATACCAGACGAGGCGCTTTGTCATAACAGGGTTGCGGGTTGCGAGTTGCGGGTTGCGAGACGGAAGACAAAAGCAAAGAATGCCAGCGCCGGCCGCGGCGTGGCGGAACACGGCGCTTTTCTATGACGGCGTTTGTCTTGTATTCCTTAACCCGCAACCCGCAACCCGCA
>CAXTRS010000579.1:1008-2277 GCA_964246635.1 uncultured Chthoniobacterales bacterium
TGCCCGGGTTTTGTTTTCTTTCCTAACCCCCCCACCCCCAACCCCGCAACCCGCTGCCTGCCTCTTCGCCATGCGCACCGTTCTCGTTTGCTCGGCTGGTTTTGGCGAAGGCCATCACACCGCGGCGCGCTCTTTGTGCGTGGCGCTGGATGAATTGGGCGCGGCGCAGGGCGTGCGCTCGGAGTTTGTCGATACGCTGGCGGCGCGGCATCCGCGGCTCGACCGGTTTTTGACGCGCAGTTACGTGCGGGTGCTCAATCGCGCGCCGCGGCTGTGGGCGTGGGCGTATCGGCGCGCGGAGCGCAGTCGCGGCGTCGGCGTGCCGCTGGCGCTTTTCGGGACGCTGCGCGCCGCGTTGCGGGAGACGTTGGAACGCACGCGGCCGGCGGCGGTGCTTTCCACCTATCCCGCTTATGGCTACGTGCTGGACGAGATCGCGCGGAGCGGCGGGCCGGGCGGATTTCTGCGCGGGACGGTGGTGACGGATTCCATCAGCGTCAATCCGGTGTGGCTGCGCGCGCCGACGGATTTTTTCTTCGTGACCAACCCGCAGACGGCCGCGGTGTTGCAGGCGCAAGGCGTGCCGGAGGCGAAAATTCAAACGCTCGGGTTTCCCGTGCACCCGCGTTTTGCCCGGGAATGCGAGTGCGCGGCTCTGCCCGATCCTGCCGATCCACGCCAGGGCCAGGGGCGGCGCGTGCTCTACATGTCGAACTCCCACCGCGGCGACGCGCCCGGACTCGTGCGCCGGCTGCTCACCGAGATCGACGGCCTCGCGCTGACCGTGACAACCGGACGCGATCCGCGACGGCACACGGAAGTCGAAGCCGCGGTGGCCAGCGTCGGCGGCGAGCGGGCGGCGAGCGCGCGGGTGCTCGGGTGGTCGAAGGAGATTCCCGAACTGCTGTCGTCGCACCATTTGCTCATCAGCAAAGCCGGCGGCGCCCCGGTGCAGGAAGCCTCACCCCGGCGAACACCCGCAGGATCACGCCGAGGATGGCGATGAACAGCGTCGGGAACAAGAAACATGCGAGCGGCATGAGCAACTTCACCGCCGCTTTTTGTGCCGCCTGCTCCGCGCGCTGCCGCCGGAGGCCACCGTTGCCGCCGTGCGCGCGGCCTTCGCCGACCACGCCGCGCTTTGCCGACGTTGGCGGAACAACATCGCGCGGCTCAGCCGACCGGACGCCGCGCGCGACATCGCGCGGTTTGTGATGGCGCAGTTGTAGCCGGGATCCGCGGGACCCGCGCCCCGCGTGGAAGTTGGCC
>CAXTRS010000580.1:0-2270 GCA_964246635.1 uncultured Chthoniobacterales bacterium
GGTTATACCAGTAGGGCGCGCCGAGGGTGAGCAGCGCGGCGAAGAGCGTCATGCCGGGACTGTGTTTCCAGTAGCTCCAGAAAAAGTAGAGCCAGGCAGAGTAGGCCGGCGTGCCGGCTGGCACGGCGGTGGGCCACCGCCAAAAGCCGGCGGGAATGAGGTCGAAGCCGGTGGCGCTGACTTCTTTGGTGAGGTCGCGGACCTTGTTGTCCTGATCTTTGTAGTAGGTTTTGGCGGTCTCCGTGACGACCTGGTCGTAGGCGCCGGGGTCGAAGGGATTGCCGGCGCTGGCTTTGGCAGCCAGCTTTTCCTTGAGCTGGTGGGTGTTTTGGACGCCTTGCAGATTGTCGGCTTTGGCATGCCCCTTTTTGTCCCAGGCGTCGTTGATGCGCTCGATCAGCTGGCTCTTTTCCTCAAGAATGCCTTCGCCTTGTTTGACGATGCGGTCGGCGCTGGCGACCAGGGCGGCGCGCACGGTGGCGTTGGTGCTGACGTAGCGGAAAATCTCCACCGCATCGAGCTGGAGCAGAAACGCCAGGAGGACGCTGGCGCAGATGCTGACGTTGCGGGTGTGCACCTGGAACCATTGCTGGGCGCGGTCTTGTGAGCTTTTGAACCAGTCGTCGAATTTCTTTCGGTCGGTGTCGATCAGCTCCACCAGATGGGCGCTGGTGGTCGAGAGCGCCGCGTTGAAGGCGGCCAGGTTGGCGGCCGGGATAAAGGCGGAGAGCGCATTGAGGGACGAGAGTTTGTCCGCGGCGAGCCGGGCCGTGTCGGCGGGGGCGCCGAGGCCGGCGAGGAGGCTTTGCGCGACGCCGGGGAGGCTGACTTTGTCGAGCGAGTCGAAGGTTTGTTTGGCGGCGGCCAGGGCAGCTTGGGCGGCGGCTTGCTTTTGGGGATCGTTGCCGGCAGCCTGGAGATCGGCCTGTTTCTGTTGCACGTCGGCCTGTGCGGCCTGGAACTTTGTGAGAAACGCTTTGTGATCCGCGGCCTGGCAGTTGGCCAGGTTGAGTTGGGCGGCCGCAATCTCATTGGCAGCCGTTTCTTTCTGAGCCGCCGTGGTCGCCTGGGCATATTTGGCTTGGGCGGCGACCAGGGCGGCGGCGGCCGCGGTGGTGGCCGGGCTGTTCTGGTCGAAGCCGGCGGCCAGCTTTTTGAGCGCGCCATAGACTTCCTCCGGGCGGATGGCCGAGGCGAGCTTCATGGCCGTGGTGAGCCCTTTGGCGATTTCGCCGCGGCGAAGCGTCAGCGCGTTCCACGGCTCGGTGCGTTGCGGGGCGTCGTGCTCGCCGCGGTCCTTTTCGGTCTGGGTGGAGTCGGAAAGCAGCGGATCGGTGAGAATCCGGGCCGCGAGCTCGTGGCCTTTGTCTCCCAGCACGGGGTCGATGGTTTGAAACGTGAGCGCGAGCGCGTTGGCCAGGTTTTTGCCCCGCAGGCTGAGCGCGGCGGAAACCATCTGCACGAGGACGGTGACGAACAGGCTGACGACCGTCATGATGACGACGAAAGCGATCGCGGTGTCTAGGCTCTGGAGCATAGGGGTGAGGGGGGTTGTGGTGAGAGGTTGGTGGCGGAGTTTGAAAAAGAAGAGGGAAAGCACAGGACCGGCGCAGGCAGCCTGCCCGCGCGCCCCTCTCTAGCCGCTGCCGCCCTTGGAGGGGCTGGCGATAGTCGTCGGCGTGGTGTCGCCTTTGGCGTCCTTGAGCGTCTGGAGGTCGGGGATTTTCTGGGCCAGCACGTCGTTGAGCACTTTGGTGATGCTGACGACGCGGTAGTAGAGCACTTCGCCGTCGACCGTGAGCGTCGTGGGGCTGGGGATGTCGTCGCGTGGCTTGGCGTTGGAAAAATCCGCGCGCCGTTTGCCTTGGGCGTCGGGCGTGAAGCGGCCGCCGAGCCGGTAGAAATAGAAGTTGGCCTCGGCGCGCTGGATGTCGGTGAAGGCGGTTTCGTAAGCCTGGGCGGTGGCTTTGGCGTTGAAGTTCTGGCTGAGCGAGGAAACGAAGGCGCTGCCGGCGCCCAGCGCGCTGGCCGTGGTCACCCCCCAGCCGGCCGTGGCGGCGGCGGCGGCGAGCGCGGCGAGGGTGGTCTGGGTGACCGCACCGCCGTAGTTCGCAAAGCGGGCGCCGGTGAATTTTCTGCTGAGGATGATCTTGACCTCGTTGGAGTAGTCGAGCACGTCGCGGTCGGTGATGGCGTATTTGGCGTCCGGCCGGTCGCGGAATTCCGGCGCGTTCTGCCGGGCCCGCGCCACCTCGACCAAGGTGGGATAG
>CAXTRS010000581.1:0-2259 GCA_964246635.1 uncultured Chthoniobacterales bacterium
CTGGGGTTGCACCCCCCACCCACCCCGCCCCCGGGGGGCCCGCCGGCTGCAGACGGGCGGGACGCCCGTGCTCCCCTTTCGTCAGTTCACAGAAAGAACCGTGCTGTGATCGAGATGGACGCGAGACTTGCAGCCCGCGCGCGTCCGCGGGAGGCTGCGGCGTGCCCGGTTTTTTCAAGCGGCGAGCGACCGCCAAAACACGGCCGCTGCGCGTGCGGCTGCGCTGGCGGGATGCGGAAGTGTCGGTCCATCGCGGGGTCGGCGGCGAGGAAGAATTTTACTTACGCGATGGCGCGATCGTGCGGCTCCAGGCGCAACTCGACGCGGGCTGCCGGTTGCCCGGCGGGACGGTGGATTTTGTCATCACCGCGCGCCATCCGCGCGGCAATCTCACGCCTGCTCTGCCGGTGGCGCAGATTACCGGCGTGCCGCTGAGCGGCGACGGCGCGCACGCGGAAATTTCCTGGGGCCTGCGCGACCGCGCGACGCTGGAGCGCTGGGCATTTTCGACGTTCCGATTTGCCGTGCGCGTGAGGGATCGCGCGGGCCGCCGGGTGCTCCAGATGCGTCCGCTGCCGACCTCGCCCCCTTTGCGGCATTATGCCAGCGTCGCCGGACTCTACGGTTTTGGACCGACGGGCGAGGTTTTCTCGAACGCGGAAATTCGCCGCCTCGCTCGTGCGTCCGGCGGTGTGCCGTTGCGTCGGCGGGCGGCGGCTGCGTTGCGCCGCCTGGCCAGGCAGGTGCCGCCGGGCGAGCCAGGGGTCCGCTTGTTCGGCTACAGCCTTGGCGGTCAGGCCGCCGTGGAGTTGGCGCGGCTGCTGGGCGAGCGCGGCGTCGCGGTCGCGCTCCTTCTCGCGATCGATCCGGTCGTGCTCAGCGGAGAGCCGCTCGTCGTGCCGGCGAACGTGCGGCGGGCAGTTTCGTGGTTTCAGCGCAACGGCGGGCGCCTGTTTTTTCTTCGCGGCCGAGCCGGTCGCGGTGTGCCGGTCGCCGCAGCAGACCCGGAAATGACCCAGGTAGAGAATCTCGATGTTTCGCGACTGCCAAGCGGCCTGCCGACGATGCACGAAGACATGCCCTTCCTGGTGTCGGAGCGGTTGCTCGCGGCGCTCGGGGCCGAGGTGGTTCCTCCGAGACAGGAGAGGGCAGCTGCGCGCGCCGCCTTGCCCTCACCCGTGTCGCCGATTGAAGCGTGAGATCTCGCGTTCGGTTTCGCGCCGCGTCGCCCGCTCTTTCAAGTCGGCGCGCTTGTCGCCGGCGAGCTTGCCCTTGCCGACGCCGAGCTCGATTTTCACCCGGCCTTTTTTCCAATACATCCGCAGCGCGACGAGCGTATGGCCTTGCACGGAAGTCAGCCCGCGCAGCTTGTCGATCTCTGCGCGGTGGAGCAGCAAGCGGCGCGGTCGCTTTGGCTCGTGCTGCTCGACGCTGGCGCGCTCGTAGGGCTGCACGTCCGCGTTGTAGAGAAACGCCTGCCCGTCGTTTTCCACCCGCGCGTAGGCATCGTTGAGATTCGCCAGGCCGCCGCGGATGGACTTCACCTCGGTGCCCTTCAACTCCACGCCGGCCTCGAACTTTTGCAGGATGTGAAATTCCCGCAGCGCCTTGCGATTGTTGATGATGTCCTCAGCCATCGCTGGGTCGACGGGCGGTCGCCGTCGCGGCGGTCACTTGCCCGTGGCTGAGAAAGCTCAGCGATGCGAACCGCCGCGCCCCTTTTTCTCGTTCTCGGGAGCCGGCGCGGCGGACGCGCCGCCAGCGGCAGAACCATCGGAATCGGTATAGCTCAGCTTGCCAGAAATGAGTTCGCGCAACGCGATATCGCTATAAACCACGCGCGGGCCGGGATCGACCAACGGGCGATGGCCCTGGGAGAGTTGACGCACCCGTTTGGAAACAATGTTGATGAGCTTTTGCGGATCGGGGACCAGCTTGGCAGCTTCTTCGAGCAGTTGCGCTTGCATAGACGGCGGCGGAAGGACGCGTCCCGTCGTCTCGGCGGCGAACGACGGCAACACGGGCAGCAGGGGCAGACGCGGACGCGACGCGAGGTTTTCCACCGGGAAGGCGACGAGGTTGGTCGGCAGTTCCGAGGTGGAGCGATTCAGCGGCAGGAGCATCGGCAGGAGGTTAAGGAAAGGCGGCGGGAGACCGGGGAAGGAGGAGTGTGCGAGGAAGGGGCGGGTTGTCAAACGGTTTTTGTTGTAGCCGGGATCGCTGATCCCGGCTTGTTCAATACGTCGCCTCAGAATGACC
>CAXTRS010000582.1:0-2251 GCA_964246635.1 uncultured Chthoniobacterales bacterium
CACCAGTGCTGCGTGAAATCCGCCGAAGCCGGCGCGGTGTGCGAGAAGTGCCACAAGAAGAGCTAGGCAGAATCGATCTGGCGCGTGCTCGCCAGCAATGGCTCGGTTGACACACTCTGGACTAGGAAACGGGGAGCGCGGGCTTCAAGTCTGCGCTCCCTGTTTCCTTATGAAGATCTTCTTGTGACACCGCTGCTTACGCCCTTGCACGACCGCGTTTGTCTCATCACCGGAGCGACCGCGGGCGCGGCGAGGCGGCGGTGGCGGAGATCCGCCAGCGCGGCGGAAAGGCGGAGTTTCTCCAGGCGGATTTTTCATCGCTGAAGTCGGTGCGCGAACTCGCCGCGCAGGTGCGTGCGCGGTGCGCACGGCTCGATGTCTTGCTGAACAACGCCGGCGGCGTGAACGCTGAGCGGCGGATGACGGTGGATGGCTTCGAGACCACGTTCGCGGTAAATCATCTCGCCACGTTTTTGTTGACCGAAGAATTGCGCGACTTGCTCGTCCACAGCGCGCCGGCGCGCGTGGTGACGGTTTCCTCCGAGGCGCACCGCATGTTGAAGACGCTCGACTTCGACAACCTCCAGGGCGAGCGGCGTTACAAAGGCTTCGCGGCTTACGCGCTGTCGAAGCTGGCCAACGTGCTCTTCACTTACGAATTGGACCGCCGGCTCCAAGGCAGCGGGGTAACGGCGAACTGCGTGCATCCCGGCGTGGTGCGCACACGCATCTGGGGCGCGAGCCGCGGCTTCCTCCGGCTGCTCACGCGACTGGCGGAGCCGTTCATGCTGAGCGCGGAGCGCGGAGCGCGGCCATTGATCAAACTCGCGAGCGACCCAGCACTGGCGGGAATCAGCGCGCACTATATCCTCAAAGACGAACCCGTCCGCTCCTCGCCGGTGAGCTACGATACGCGGGTGGCCGCGCGGCTCTGGGAAACAAGCGCCGCGATGGTGGCATCGGCGTTGCGCTGAAGCGACGCCGCCTCGCTCCGCTACACCTTGAGGTAAATCTTCTGCCGGTGGAGCACATAGACGAGCGCGATGCTCAGCGCGAGCGCCACCAGCGCGATGAGCAAGTCGCCGCTGCCACCGAGGAGGTGGTCGTCGAAGTAGTCGTCCACGTCGCCGCCGACAAAACGCTCCGCCACCGCTTTGAAGTTGACGACGTTGACCGCCAGATAAATCAAAATCGAGTTCAGCCCCAGCCAGACAAACGGCTGCGCCCAGCGGCGATAATTTTTCACCTCGATCAGCCAGTAAAAAAGCGCCAGCAGCACGCAGCTATAGCCGCCGGCCACGAGCACAAACGAGGAAGTCCAAAGCTCTTTGGCGACGGGGAACCATTGGCCCCAGGAAAAACCGAGGACGACCATCGCCGCGCCGCCGGCGGCGAAGACGAGGAGCTTGCGCGCTTCCGGCACAACCGGGCTTTTCAACAAGATACCGGCCAGGACGCCGAGCAGGCAGGTGGCGACCGCCGGCAGCGTGCTGATCACGCCCTCGGGATCGTGGTTGATCGCGTAAAGGCCGCCGGGCAGAAAGTGTTGATCGAACCAATCGACGAGGTTGATGGCGCGCTCGAAGCTCGGCGGGCCGTAGCCGGGCACCGGCACCCAGGCGAGGAGCGCCCAGTAACCGAGCAGGATGCCGACGAACCACGCCCAAAGCCCGCGCGGACGCAGGAGCATAAACGCGAAGCTGGCCAGCGCGTAGCAAACGGCGGTGCGCTGGAGCACGCCGAGATAGCGCGTGTCGTAGAAGCCATCCGAGACGCCGCCGTTGTAAAACAAGCCGAGCGCGAAGAGCATCAGGCTGCGCCAGAGAATGTGCCGGCAGGCGCCCGCGCGGCCTTCCTTCTCGACCAGCCGCGGCAGCGACAGCGCGATGGAAATGCCGACGATGAAAAGAAAGAGCGGGAAGATGAGATCGTAAAACGTGAAGCCTTCCCAGGGTTTGTGCTGGAGCTGGCGGCCGAGCTTTTTCAGCAGGCCGCGCGCGTGCAGATTGCGCACGGCGTGCACGAGGTCGTCGGCGCCGATGATCCAGAACATCGTGAAGCCGCGCAACGCGTCGATGCACATCAGCCGGCCGCGCGAAGGCGCCGGCGGTGTCCACCCGCGCGGGACCGGCGCAGGGCGCGTCGTCGGCGGTGGCAGCGACGACGCAGCGGTCGGCGGGGCGGCAATAGCGGGCGCAGGAGAAGCTGAAGCGGCCACGAGAATGGAATTTAGGAGAACGAAGGGGGTGAG
>CAXTRS010000583.1:0-2250 GCA_964246635.1 uncultured Chthoniobacterales bacterium
GAGGGTGCGCTGCGGCGGCGGGCCCTCGCCCGTCGACCCTTTCGGCGCGCGGCCCGCGCCCGCGCCGGTGCGCGCGCCGACCGACGCGCCGCTGCTCGAGTTGATGCGCCGCGCGCTGACCGGCGCCCTGGCGCAGCGCTCGGCGGAGGAGCGCGTGATGTTGCGGCTGGTGTATCTGGAAAAAATTTCCCAGCGCACGGTTGCCCGGATGTGGGGCTGGAACGATTCGAAGATCAGCCGCGCGCTCGAAGCGGCGATGCGCCGCATCCGCACCGACACGCTGGTGGAAATCCAAGCGGCCGATCCGTGGCTGGAACTGTCGTGGACCGATTTTCTGGAATTGTGTGAAGCAACCGATGCAACGCCGTGGTTCTGAGGACGAAATTTCTGTGGTGAACCCTTGCAAATTCACGTGATCCGTTCGTTCACCTTCGGGTGCGTGCCCGGGCGCTTTTCCTCTCTACATGACCGCCGGTTTCGACATCATCAGCGACTTTCTCCGCCGCTTCGAGCCACCCGCGGCGGAGGCGGTGGAGGTCTCCGGCCGGGGCGTGGAATCGGGAGCCGCACCCATGCCCGCAGAGGTCGAGGAGCAAATGCGGCGCTTCGCTCGCGGCGAGTGTCCGCCGGAGGAACGCCTGACTTTGTGCGGGCTGCTCGACGAACGCCGCGAATGGATCGGGCAACTCGCCGCCATCGTGCGCGGCTTGTCGCCCGGCGAACCGCCTCGGACTTCTTCCTAACGCAACGCCGCCACCAATCGCTCTTTCCCCATGCCTGATTCAACGCTTCCCCCCACGTCCCGCCCGAACTTCATGCCCGACGAACGCTTTGCGCCCCTGCGCCCGGCGTTGCAGGAGCGTATGCGTCTGATCGGCGAAAGCATCACGCCCGAAAATTTCGCTGGCCTGTGCGACGGCCTCGTGGCCAACGCGCTGCGCGAAGGCTTCGCCCGCGCCGGCGCGCACGAGGGCAGCGTCTGGCTGCTCGACAAGGAGCACCAGCACCTCGTCATCGCTTACAACACCGGCTCACGCAGCGCCGACTTGGTCGGCCGCATCAAACAGCCGCTCAGCGAAGGCATCGTCAGCATGGTCGTCGCCAGCGAGCAAAGCTTCGTGGAAAACGATGTCTATAAAAACAGCCAGCACAGCAAGATCGTGGACCGTTCGCTGGGTCAGGTGACGCAGGCCATGATCGTGGTGCCGTTTTACCTGCTCGGGCAGTGCCGCGGCGTGGTTTCCTGCGTGCAAGTCATGGCGCCGGGCACTAGCGACCCGCCACCGGGTTTCAATCAGACGCACCTTTCGGGCGTGCAGTTGGTCGCGCAGATCGTCACGGATTTGCTCGACTACCGCATGTTGCGATTGACGGTCGGCTGGGCGGGGCATTAAGCGTTGAGCTTTCGTTTTTGCTCGCTGCCCCCCGAAAAATGGAATCCCGTCTCTGGCTGACCCCGGAACAGGCCGCCGAAGCGTTGCGCACCGGCCGCGGCGCCGGCGTGAAAGTGGCCGTCATCGACTCCGGCGTCGAACTGTCCCATCCCTGGCTTAGCGGGTTGACGCTCGCTGATGACCAAGCCGTAATCGACAACGGCCTCCAGCTCGAAATCCAACCCGGCGGCGGGATCGACGTTTATGGTCACGGCACCGGCGTCGCCGCGATCATCCGCCGGCTCGCGCCCGAGGCGACTCTCGGCAGCTTCCGCGTGCTCGGCGCGCGGCTTGGCTCGAAGACCGCCATCATTCGCGAAGGCGTGCGGCTGGCGCTTGACCACGGTTACCGGGTGCTGAATTGCTCGTTCGGCTGCGGCCTCGAGCAGCACATCATCCAATACAAGCAGTGGATCGACGAGGCGTATCTCAAGGGCGTGCACGTCGTCGCCGCGTGCAACAATTTCGATTTCACCAAACCCGAGTGGCCGGGCTATTTCCCGAGCGTAGTGACCGTGAATTTCGCCAAGGCCGAGAACGAGGAATCCTTTTACTACCGGCCCGGACACCTCGTGGAATTTGCGGCGCGCGGCGACGACATCGAGGTCGCCTGGAAAGACGGCGTCACGAAACAAGCGACCGGCAGTTCCTACGCCGCGCCGCACGTCGCGGGGTTGCTCGCGCGGTTGCTGAGCGTGTATCCCGATCTCCCGCCTTTGCAGGCCAAGGCGCTGCTGCACCTCGAAGCGCGCCAATGGACGCGGGAACTCGCGGGTTCCAACTTTCTCGAGTGAGTGAACAAGCGCGCGTGTGCGCG
>CAXTRS010000584.1:0-2229 GCA_964246635.1 uncultured Chthoniobacterales bacterium
CCACGCCGCCTCGCGCGGCCGCGCCGGCGCTCGATTGTCGCGCGCAGCTCGCCGCGCTGTTCAACGCCAGCGGCAATCATGGCAGCAACGGCGCGGCGGCAACGAAGACGCCGCCGCGCCTGCGCGTGCTCTCCGTCGATGTGTTCGACACCGCGCTCCTGCGCCGCGTGCGCCGGCCCATCGACGTGTTCCTCTTCCTCGAGCCCGCCGTGCGCGCCCGGCTCGGGGCGCCGGAGCTGCCGGTCGCCGCGATGCGCGTGAGCGCGGAAAAAATGGCGCGCGGCCGGCGGCTCGAAGCGTCCGGCCACGAAGAGGTCACGCTCGCGGAAATCTACGACGCCTTTTGCGAGCTGGCCGGCGCCGACCCGCAGGCGCATCGGGCGGAACTCATGGCTCTGGAGACCGCCGCGGAGGCGAGCCTGCTCTACGGCAATCCACCGATCCTCGAAGCCTGCGCGGCCGCGGCGCGCGCCGGCGTTCGTGTCGTGTTCGCCTCCGACATGTATCTGCCGCGCGAGTTCATCCTCGGGCAGTTGAAACGCGCCGGCTACGCGGTGGACGACGGCGGCGCGGACGCCGCGCTGTTCCTTTCCGTCGAGCACGGCGCGAGCAAGCACGTCGGCAATCTTTACGACTCCATGCTGCGCGAGCTCCACGTCGAGCAGCCGGCGGAGATCGTCCACGTCGGCGACAATTTTCATTCCGACGTCCATCAAGCCCAGGCGCGCGGACTGCGGGCCATTCACTGGCAGGCGGCCATCGCCGGCACGGACGCTGCGGCCGGCAACGAGCCGGCGCTCATCGACCAACTCCTCGCCGACAGCATTGGTGGCAATGGAAACGGCGCAAATGGCGCGGCGAGGCAGAAGGTGTTCGCCGAAGACGATCTGCTTTCGAGTCTGTGCGTCGGCGCGGCGCGCCAGCGGCGCGTGGCCTATCCGTTGGCTGCCGCCAGTCGCGAGACGCAGACGGGAAACGGGGCGAATGGCAGGAACGGCCACGGCGCGCCCGCCGCCGGCGGGACCGATTCCTTCACCCGCAACGGAGCCAGCTCCGGGCGCCACGACCGCAGCGGCGACGACCTCTGGGACCGCCTCGGCTACGAAGTCGGCGGGCCGCTCTATTTTTTGTTCCTGCACTGGCTGCTGCGGCAGGCGCGCGACGAAGGCATCGAGCAGTTGTTCTTCCTCGCGCGCGACGGCTACCACCTGCGCGAAGCCTGCGATCTGCTGGCGGCGCGCGCGGGCCTCGCCGACGTGCGCACCGTCTATATGGCCGCCTCGCGCCGGCTGCTCAACCTGCCGCAGATCACCGCGCTCGACGGACCTGCGCTCGGGTTTCTGCTCACGCCGAATCCAAATCTCGCCGTGCGCCATTTTCTGACCCGCCTCGGGATCGATCCCGCGCCCTGGGCGGACAAAATCCGCACCGCCGGTTTCGCGTCGATGGATGAAGTCATCACCACGCCCGAGGGCGTGTTTCGCAGCGAAGAAGATCACCGGCGGATGCGCGCGCTCTTCGCGTCGCTGGAGCGCGAAATTCTCGGCCAGGCCGGCCGCGAGCGTTTTCAACTGCTCAAATATTTCCGGCAAATCGGCTTCACGCCGGGCGAGAAGAACCGGCTCGCCGTCGTCGATCTCGGCTGGCAGGCGTCGTCAGCGCGCGCGCTGCAAACGTTGCTCAACTTGAAGTCGCCGAAAGCGGACGGCGGCAACGGCAACGGCAGCGACGGCGACGTGCCGGGGTTCCCTCACCGGCTGCGCGCGTTTTACTTTGCCACCTGGAACTTCGCCCGGCCGGCGGTCGAGGCCGGCTGCCGGTTGTCGTCCTTCTTTTTTCACCTCGACAAGCCAGCGAGCCGGCGCGCGTTGACGGCGGAGTCCGTGGAATTGATCGAGCTGTTTTTCGGTGCGCCGCATCCCACCATCGTCGGGCTACGCGCGAACGAAGATGGCGTCGTCGAGCCGGTCTATGGCGAGTGCGAGCACGGCGGCGCCGCCTTGCTGGCCAACCTGACCCGGATGCGGGAACGCGCGGTGGATTTTGTCCGCGACCTGCTCGCGCTCGCGCCGGCCGCCGGTTCGCCGGCGAACCTGCTGGATTGGCCCGGAAATGGGTTGGGCTATTTGGAAGGCGTGCTCGAGCGCCTGCTGCGCCGCCCGACCGCCGAAGAAGCGCGGCAGCTCGGCGGCATTCTGGCGCGCGACAGCTTTGGCGGCAGCAGCCCGC
>CAXTRS010000585.1:0-2220 GCA_964246635.1 uncultured Chthoniobacterales bacterium
ATACGTGTTCATGCCGGCGTTCACCTTCGCCAGTTCGCCCATCATGCCCTCCTCGGCGACCGCTTTGCCGTCGCCGAGCAGGCCGACGCCGACGCGCAGCACGTCGGAAAACGGCGACGGGTGCGTTTTGCAATACTGGTAGGCGCCGACGTAATCGCCGCCGCGGAAAAAGTCTTTCACGCAATCGACTTGCTGCGGCGGCGCAACACGCGCGTTGCGGGTGCGCAGAACGCCGTCGCCGATGAGATAGACGGTGAGGATCGAACAGGCGGCGATCGGGATCATCACCCAGCCGCCTTCTTTGATTTGTTCCCACAGCGTTTTCGAGTGCGCGCCGGGCGCCGCCGGCTTGCCGCTTTCTTGCGCCACGACGGGCAAGGCGGAAAAGACGACACCGCAGAGCAGCACACTCGCGAAGAGTCGCCGGGTTCCCAGGAATCGAAGGGCGGATTTCATGTCGGGGGGAGTGAAACGGAGCGCGCGGGCAGTCGCCGCGAGACGGCAGCAGGCGGGCGCTGATTTTAGTGACCGCCTCGCGGAAGTCATTTCTTTTCCAACGCGGGCAGCTCCGCTTTTGCTGCCCCGCTTTCGGGCGCGGTCGGATGGTCGGCGATCAGTTCACGGAAGGCGCGGCGCGCACGCTCGGTGTCGCCCATGCCGGCATAGGCGCGGGCGCTGCCCAAGAGCGCGCCGGGCAGCAAGCGGGCTTGTTCGGTGTAAAGGGTCGGCAGGCGCAGATACGCGAGCAGCGCCGGCTCGTATTCCTTGCGCCCGAGATGGGCGCGGCCTTTGAGCAGCCACGCTTCGGCGACGGCTTCGCGGTTGCCGGACGTTTTGATGAGCGCCTCGCACGCGCGCAGCGCCGCGACTTCTTCCTGGTCCGGAGATGGGTGAGCGGTGACGAGGCGCAACCGCGCGAGCTCGGTGGCATGCGGATCGAGTGGCGGCGCGTCGGCGACGGCCTGCAGGAGTGTGCGGGCCTCGGCTTCGCGGCGGCTCGCGGCAAGCGCGTTCGCTTTCACCAGCGCGGCGGCGGCCCACCAGTTGCCGGCGATGTCGCGCAGCGGGGCGAAGAGCGTCACGACCGGCTCGATCCGAGTCAGCGCTTCCGCCGTTTTACCTCCGGCGAGGAGATCGTTTGCCGCGCGGATTTCTGGCGGCTCGGGCCAGTCGAGACGCGCGACGTTGGCGAGCGGATAGCCGATCTCGCCGCTGGGCGCGCCGGGCGCCGCAGGCGCGAGCGTGTTCATCAAGACCGTGCCGTCGCGTCGTGGGTTTTTTGCGGGGATCGTCGCGCCGTCTTTGAGGATGATGCTCTGCGCGCGGAGCGGCAGCACGACGAGTGTGAGAACCGCAAGCAGCGCGGAGGTAGGGGCGCATCTCCGAGGCGCCCCCACGGTGAGCGTCTGACACGCGCCAACCTTGGGGCGTCTCGGAGAGACGCCCCTACCTAAACTGCGCGCGCTCATCCCTGCTGCCCTCCCAGTTTTTGCAATCGTTCGCGGGCCTGCGCGGCCTCGGCGAAACCGCTCAGCTTTTCGTTGCGCAACATCTCGCGATACGTGTTCATCGCCTCCGGCGTTTTGCCGAGTTTTTCAAAGCATTCGCCGCTGCGCAGATACGCCTTCGCTACCCACGGCAGGAATTTCTGATACGCCACATACACGCGCTGAAAGTGCGCGTTCGCCTCGGCCCAGCGCCCGCCTCTGGCCTCGATCTCGCCGAGCGAAAACGTGCTGAACGCCGTCGATTCGCCGCGCCATTCGCGGATGGAAGCGATCTGACTGAAAAGTTTTTTGGCTTCCTCCAGCTGGCCGAGCACGAGGAGCGTTTTCGCCTTGCCGACGGTCGCGTCTTTCAGCTTTTGCGCGGCGGCGATTTTGTCCGTGCAATCGGTGAACAGCGCGAGCGCCTTTTCGTAGTCGCCTTTCCCAAACGCGATCTCGCCGAGGCCGGCATACGCGAAATCGACGTAGTCGCCTTTGGGGAACCCTTCCATGAGCCGGTGAAAGAGCGCCGCCGCGCGTTCGGTCTGGCCATGGGTCAGCAAAAAATCGCCGACTTGCGCGAGCAACGCCTGCGAGAGGTCGGCCGGCTTGAAGCCATCGGCGATTTGTTTGAAGGCAGCGTCCTGCGCGGCCGTTTGCATGCGCAACCGCGCGAGCTCCGCGCGCGCAAACATCGCGCGGGCGCGTGCCGGTGCGGGCACGACGGGGCGGC
>CAXTRS010000586.1:0-2219 GCA_964246635.1 uncultured Chthoniobacterales bacterium
GTGTCGCGCCGGCCGATGCGGCCCTCGTCGAGCAGGTTGTCCACGGGCCGAACCATGAAGCCGATCTGCCGTTCGATCATCCCCAGCAGGCGGGATTGCGGCGGCTCGCGAGTCTAGACCGCGCCGGCGTTGCCGCCCACGTTTCAGCCCGGCACGCGGTGAAGAGAAAATGACGAATGAGGATTGTCCCGTCCAGGAACGCTTCCGGCATCGCCTTGCTCCTGGTGCTCTGGGCGGTGTTTCTCCTCGTGATCGTCGTCTTCGCGCTGGTGCGTCAGGTCGATCAGCATATTTATCTCGACACGCGCGACGCTCGGAACGAAGAGGCTCGCACGCTCGCTTTCAGTGGCTTGCAAGTCGCGCTGCACCCGGCCGTCACAAACAACCAGCCCGCACCGCTGCGCGGCGAGCCTGACGCCAATCATCGCTGGATGACCCTGATCCGGGGCGAGGGAGGCAAGCTGAACCTCAACTGGCTCGTCGTCGGCGAGGACCAGCGCAAGCTCGACATCCTGCGGCGTTACCTGGAATTGCGCGGCCTCACTTTCTCCGAGCGCGAAAGGTTCATCGACTGCCTGCTCGATTGGAACGATCTCGACAACGTCGCCCACCTCAACGGCTCCGAAACCGACGTGGACGAACTGCCCGTGCCGAACCGGCCGTTGCAAGACCTCGTCGAATTGAAGCGCATGAAAGGCTCCGAGCCGCTCGTCGCGCAGACCGGCTGGGAAGAGGCGTTCACGCTGCTCAGCCGCGGCCCGGTCGATCTGCAATGGGCCGACGAAGCGACGCTTTCCGTGCTGCCCAACGTCGGGCAAGGCCGCGCGCGCGCCTTCGTGCAAACCCGTCAGGGCCCCGACGGCATCGACGGCACCGCCGACGACCGGCCCATCGACAGTCTCGACACCGCGCGCCAAATGCTCGGGCTGACGACGGAACAGTTTCAGCAGATGGCGGACTTGGTGATTTTGAAAGACCCGACGACGCGCATCAACAGCACCGGCCAGGCGGGTGACATCCGCCGGCGCATCGAAGTCATCGCGGTGAAGGAGGGACTTCAGCCGCAGATTTTGCGCTGGCGGGAATATTGAACGTGGCCGGCCGGCCGCAGACGCGCCCGCGCAATTCCCGAAACCGGCACTTGCCGCCGCCTAGACGAGCGTGGATTCTTGAGGCGGTCTTTTTTCCTTGGTGAACGACGTCATCCTCGAAAACCCACCCCGACCCGCGCCTGTCCCTGCTCGGGGTCTGTTCTCGGCGCTAAAATCCGCGAAGAGCGCGGTGGTCAGCGGCATCCCTGTCGGCGGGAAGAGGGGCAGTTTCCGCGCTGGCAAAGTCGCGGCGGAAGCGGAGACGCTGGTGGTGCCAGGCATCCGCGCCGGGGAATGGCAGGTTTTCCGGCGCGCGGCGGGCGGCCCGGTGCTCAGCCCGCGACCATCGCCGACGACCGACACGACGATTTTTCCCTCGCTCGAGGCCGCCGCGCGTTCGCTCGCGCAAGGCGAGAAATTCCTCCTCGCCGTCCCGCTCGAACATGGGTTGGTCCAGCGGCTCGAACTGCCGGACGCGCCGGCGGCCGATCTCGATGCGATGGCGCGCATTCAACTCGAAAAAGTGCTGCCCTATGCTGGCGACGAGCTGGGGCTGCACGGCGTCACCCTCCCGCGAGCGCAGGCCAATGGCGCCAGCGCGCCCGAGGCCGACGCGGTTGCGGGCGCGGACGCAGGGAAGTCGGAAAATGGGTCTGCGTCCGCGCTGGCAGTCTTTGCCGTGCAGGCGGCGCCTCACGACCGCATCCTGCCGCTCGGCGAGCCGCTGCGCGCGCTGGGCCGCTGGCCGGAGCGGGTGCTGTTGCACGTCGCGCTGCTCGCCGCGACGGCGCCCGTAGCAACTCAACCCTCTTACGAACCAGGCGAGGACGCCGCGCTGCTCCTCACCCGCGAGAATGGCCGCACCGTGGTCGGCATTCTCGAACGCGGCGAGCTCGTTTTTGCCCAAACCCTGTTCCCCGGCGTGGGAGAGGACGAAGCGTCAACGGAGGATGAAAACAAACCCGGCGCGGTCGGCGACCTCGCCGCGGTGGCGGCGCTCGAGCGCGAGCTGCCGTCGCTGCTGCTGGGCGCGGAATTGGAGAGCGTGCCCACCGCGTTTCGCCGCGTCTGGCTCGACTCGCGGCTCGCCGGTTGGCAGACCGCGCTCGAGCGCTCAATGCACTTGCC
>CAXTRS010000587.1:0-2215 GCA_964246635.1 uncultured Chthoniobacterales bacterium
ATGTTCTTGCGCCCCTGCCGGGGCTTGGGCGTTTTCTCATCGTCTCCCACGGCTTGCGCCGTGGGCTAGGGTTCTTGCGCCCCTGCCGGGGCTGCAAAAATGGCAGACTCAAACGCGGAGCGCTCTAGGCGCAGCTCGGTCGGCTTCGTCAATACAGCATCACTTCTGCCGGCGGGTCACTCGGCGTGATGCGCTCGGCACGCACGACGCTGGTGCGGGCGCCGTTTTCCACCGGGAAACTGACGGTGCCGACGATCTTCACCCACGCCATGTCGGCGGGTTTGTAATCAGCCGTCGTTGCGGCCGAGGTTTTCGGCGGCTCGACCGAGACGGCGATGGGGCGGGCGTCCGCGGCGCAGCAGACCATATACATGCGCACGAGATTGAAGCGGTCGCCGGTGCTGCCCTTGCGAGTGTCAGGCAAATATTGGCCGATCAATTCGACCGTGCGGCTCTCGAAATCCGGGCGCAGCGCTTCGTCCGGCGCGGCCATGAGCAGGTCGAACACGGTGACCATGAGATGGCCCTCGGGCGTGGTTTGCAGATACTGCGAAGGATCGAGCGTGGTGGCACTGCTGGCATTGCTCGCGGGGTCGGCTGGAGATTGACCCGGCAGTGCCGGCTCCGTAGCGGCGAGCGTCGGAGCGCTCGTGGCCGCGCGTCCACCGGGCAGATTGGCGCTGTCGGTCACCAAGCCGCGATTTTTCACCACGCCGACGCCGAAGCTGTCCGACGACACGGCGACAGCCGTGGCCACGGGGAGCACGAGGATGAGGAACGCGAGCACCTGCGCCGCGCGCGGGCCGCCACTGGCCGGGGAAAATTCATCCGGCGCCAGCACGGCGGGTTCGGTTTTTCCGCGCGAGCGCCACAGGCCAAAGAGCAGCGCGCTCGCCAATCCCAACATGAGGAAGCCGGCGACGAGGACAAGCGGCCGATACGCGCTGACGAGGTAGTGATTCAACCGGCCGCTGAAATAAAAATAGAGCAGCACCGCGCTCCAAACGAGCAGGCTGAGGATCGAGAGCAGGCGCGAGAGAAAGGAGCGTTGCATGAAAGGATCGGAATTAAAGATTCAGCGCCGACAAGCGCACGCAGATTAGGCCGATGACGACGAAAAGTCCAAGCGCCAGCGCGGCGACGAAACGCCGCCGGAAGATGAGGCCGTAGAGAAACAGCAGCTTGAGATCGACCATCGGGCCGAAGGTCAAAAACGCGAGCCGCGCGGAGAAGGGAAAGATCGTCAGCGTGGCGGCGAGAAACGCGTCGGACGTGCTGCACACCGCGACGAAAAACGCGAGTGCCATCAGCGTGGCGACGGCGGCCCACGGGTTCGTCGCCAGCGGGTAAATGCGCGTCTGGTCGATGGCGGTGTTGAAGACGCTGGCCAGCGCGGCGCCGATGACGACAAACGTCGCCACGTCGAGAAAATCCTCAGCCCCGCGCTGTAGGGCGACGAGCAGACGGCGCGCGAAGCTCGGCTGCAACTCGGCTTCGACGGCGGCGAGTTCGTCACCCGCCGCAGGGGTAGCGCCGTCACCTTTGCCGCCCGCGGCCTCGAGGCTGAACGGCGCCACGGCAAGGGCGGTCGCGCTGCGTTCTCCGGCGCCGCCGGCCAGCGCCGGCGCCAGCGGCGCGCTCATGCGAAACGCCGTGCGCCGGGTCGCCCGGCCGGGCAATGTTTCGACCACGCGCGGATGCAGGAATTGCTCGGGCCGCAGCCGCTGCACGATCCAGCCGACCGCGACGGCAATGACGAAGCTCAGCCCGAGCCGCCAGATCGTCATCTCCGCCGGACTCTGGCCTTTGAATGCCGCGTAGGTGCTGATCGCGACGATCGGGTTCACCACCGGGGCAGAGAGCAAATAGGTGATCGCGCACGACACCGGCAACCCCTTCTGCATGAGCCGCCGGATGACCGGCACCACGCCGCACTCGCACATCGGAAACACCGCGCCGAGCAGCCCACTGAGCGCAATCGCGACGGTGGGATTTTTTGGCAGGAGCCGCGTCATCAACCGCGCGGGAACGAACACTTCGATCAGTCCCGAGATCAGCGCGCCGAGCAGCAGAAACGGGATGCTCTCGAAGAGCACGCTGAGAAAGGCGAAGGCAAAGTCTTGGGGGTGAAAATTGAACCAGCTCATCCGTAGGTCACACGCCGCACTTCATCAATCGCCAGCGGGTTGGCGATGGCAATAGAAGGTGTCGGGTG
>CAXTRS010000588.1:0-2197 GCA_964246635.1 uncultured Chthoniobacterales bacterium
AAGCGTCGCCGGCCACGGCCGCTCCGCCCGCGTAGGCGACGCCCATGCGGCTGACGCTTTGTTCGTTGATCTGAGAACTGCCGGCGGGGGCGACAGTCGCCGCGCCGCCGAGGAGCGCGGCCGTGGTGAAAAGAGCGGCGGCGGATTGGGAAAAGGTTCGCATCGGTCGAGATTGGGTTGGAGAAATTTTGGTCGGACTCCCCCCGCTTTAGAGAGTCGCGCGCGAAAGCGAAAGCCTTTTTTCGCAGAAGAATGTCGCTTGCGGAAAATCGGGGCTGGCGGGAAACTGCGGCGCCCCGCTTTTGCGAGAGCAAATCCCTCCCCCGCAACCCTCAGGAAACGCGGCCGCGCGTGCCGTGGCTTCCCCCTTCCTTTTTCTTTTTTCCTCGTTCGCCGCCCATGTCTTCGCCCCCGCCGTTGCTGAAAAATTGGGACTCGCTGGGTCGTGACGCCGTGCTCGCCCACCAGGGCCGCGCGCTGCACCGCTACCTGCGCGATTGCGTCTTTCCTTTCTCCAAACACTACGGTGCCGTGGCCCGCGAACACGGCCTTTCGGCGAACGATTTTCAGTCGGTCGCCGACCTGAAAAAGCTGCCCTTCATTTCCAAGACCGATCTCGTGCCGACGCCAGAAAATCCGACGCGCTCGCGCGACTTTGTGCTCGCACCCGACGGCGCGGTGCTCGCCAAACGGCCCGCGACCATTCTGCGCGCGCTGACTCGCGGCCGGGGCAGGGTGAAAGACGAGCTGGGCCGCGAATGGCGCCCGTCGTTCATGACGAGCACGACCGGCCGCTCCGCCGAGCCGGTGGCGTTTCTTTACACCCAGCGCGACGTGGACGTCATGGGCGTCGCGGCCTCGCGCATCGTCGATTTTTTCCCGTTCGAGGCGGATGTCCGCTTCATCAACATGTTCCCGTATGCCCCGCACCTGGCTTACTGGATGTTTTACGAATCCGCGCGCGCGAAGAACATGTTTTGCCTCGGCACCGGCGGCGGCAAGTGCATGGGCACCGACGGCAATCTGCGGCTGCTCAAACGCCTGCATCCGGCCGTGGTCGCCGGGATGCCGACGTTCATCTACCATGTCCTCCAGCAAGCCGCCGACGAAGGCGCGCGACTGGAAGGGATCAAGGTCGTTTTTCTCGGCGGCGAAAAGGTCGCCGAAGGCACCCGGCGCAAGCTGCACGACTACTGCGTCAAGCTCGGGTCGCCCGAAGCCAAGATCGTCGCGACTTATGGCTTCACGGAGGCAAAGATGGCGTGGGCGGAATGCCCGGCACCGATCACCGATTCGCCGCCCGGTTTTCATCTTTATCCCGACCTTGGTATCATTGAAATCATCGACCCGGAGACGGGCGAGCCGCAGCCCGAGGGCGTCGGCGGCGAGATCGTCTGGACGCCGCTCGCGGCACGCGGCACCGTCGTGCTGCGCTACCGCACCGGCGACCTCAGCGAGTGCGGCATTTCGTATGACCCGTGCCCGTGTTGCGGCCGGCGAGGCGGACGGCTCGTGGGCAAGATTTCGCGCGTCAGCGACAAGCGCTCGCTGCGCTTTCAAAAGATCAAGGGCACGATCATCGACTTCAACGAGCTCGAGCTGCTGCTCGACGACGTGCGCGGCCTCGGTTCCTGGCAGGTCGAGCTGCGCAAAAAGAACAACGATCCGAACCAAATGGACGAACTCGTCGTCCACGCCGCCTGCGCTGCCGATGCCTCCGAGGACACAGTCGCAGGCCGCATTCGCGCGCACTTCAACAGCACCTTCGAGATCGCGCCAAACGCCGTCCTTTTCCACACCGCCGAAGAAATCCGCACCCTGCAAAAAGTCGGCGTCGCGATGAAGGAGGAAAAAGTCGTGGACAATCGTGGGGCAGCCGGACAGGCGGCACCCACCGCGACGGTTTCTCACGTCACCGAACGAACCGCAGCCGCAGCAAACGCTTAAACAAAAATCTCATGCTCAAAGAACCAATCTACCTCGTGGACGGCGGGCGCCCGCCGTTCGCCAAAATGGGCACCGCCTTCGCGGAAACCGACGCCGTCGAGCTCGGCCGCGTCGCGGTGCGCGAACTCCTGGCCAAAACCGGGTTGGAACCCGCAATCGTCGAGGAAGTTATCATCGGCTGCGTCGCCCAGCCCGCGGACGCCGCGAACATCGCGCGCGTCATCGCCCTGCGCGCCGGCATTCCTGATAC
>CAXTRS010000589.1:0-2182 GCA_964246635.1 uncultured Chthoniobacterales bacterium
GCGACGAGCGCTTCCGGCCGCGTCGGATTGCGCAGCGGCACGGTCCACAACTCCGCGCCCGCGGCTGCCAGTCGCGCCGCCGCTTCGGCCGCGCCGCCGGCGGTGTCGTTGCCGTCGGACAACAGCACCACGCGTTGCCGTGCACTGCGGTCGGTGGGCAGCGTGGCGGCTGCGAAATCGAGCGCGCGGCCGATGTCGGTGACGGTGCGCTGCCGCGCCTCGAATTCCGGCCAGCTCGCGGCGAGCGTGCTGCTCTCCGCCGTTGGCTGCCAGACGCGCGCGTCCCGCGCAAAGCCGAGCACGCCAGCGGTATCGTGAGCGTGTCGGTCAGTCAGACTCTGGCTCAGGAATTCGCGCGCGGCGTTGCGTGTTTGCGCCGAGACGCTGGCTGAGCCATCGACGAGAAACAGCACGCTCAGCGCATCGCCTCCGCGCTCGCGCCAACGCATGCCCGCGAGAGCGAGGACTACGCTCAGCAACAGCAGCGCGCGCACGAACAGGCAGACCCTGCGCTGGGCCGGCGCCAACTCTGCCAGCGAGCGTCGCAAGCCTGCACTCAGCAGGAGCGCGCCAAGCGGCAGCAGCGCAAGAAACCAGGGGTGCGTGAGAGTGGGCATGACGGCGGCGATGGAAACTCTTATTCCGTCCGCCGGCGGTGGAACAGCCACCATTCCACCGTTGAAAAAAGAAATGCCCCGACTGCCAGCCAAACCCACGGCGGCCAGCCGCGCGCGAGTTCGATCCAACCCCGGTGCGACGACAAAAAATCGGGAGCAGCGCGATTCGCTTCGGCGGTGGCAGACGCAGCGGTGCCCGGAGCGCCGGCGGAATTCAGTTGGGCCATTTTCGGATCATCGGTATTCACCGCCAGCCAGCGGTCGCCATCGGGTCGGCGCAGGAGATAAAAACCGTTTTGCAGGGGCTGGAAAGCCGCGGGTCCGCGCAGCGTTTCCGCGGCGGGCCAGGGCTCGGGCAGCGGACGCAAAACGCCGCTGTTGTCGCCGGCTCGTTGCGGCCGTGTCCAAAGAGTTTCGCCCGCCGCGACGCGCAGGGTTTCGCCGGCGCGCAAAGCCCGCGCGCCGCCAGCGACGGCGGCGTCATTTTCAGAATCACGGCCGGCGAGCCAGTGCAGCGTGTTGGACATGAACAACGGAAACGCCACGCGCAACGGCAGGTCGCTCTCCGCCAAGCCGAACGCGAGCGCGACAAAACGCTGCTGACGCCGCGCCGCCGACGATGATGATGGCGTGTTGCGCTCGCCGCTCAAGACGAGCGGCCACTCAGCCGCCACTTCCCTGGGTCAGGCTCTTGGGAGACGCCGCGCGCGGACGATTCTTCCAACGACGGGAACGGGACGGCGCGCAGAATGCCGACGCTGCGCCAATCCACCAGCCGCAGCAGCGGACTGGCGGGATCGAGATCGGTCACGGGCGGACGCTCCAGCACGGCGGACGACGGCGCGGCGGTCGGCGACATGGCCGGCGCGCGGCGGATGAAAAGAAAATTTCCCGCGGGGGGAAGCGCGTCGAGCGAGGCGAAGCCGGTGTCGGGCAGGCAATCGTCGAGAATGACCGCATCGAAGCTCGCGGCCAGCGCGGGCGCGAAGGCGTCGGGCGCGAGCTGTTGAAACTCGAGGTCGCCCGTGGCGGCGCGCAGGAGATTTTCCAAAAACCAGTTGCCGCGCGTGACGAGCAAGACGCGCAAGGGTCGGGGTGCGGGGAGGACCGCGCAGGCGTTGTCGTCGAGCGCGAGCGCATCGGTGCCGCCCTCGCGCAAACGCAGCCGCGCGGTCAGCCAGCCGCGCGCGTTGGCGGGCGTGGCCGCGCCGGGACGCACGGGCAGGGCAGGGTTTGTCTCGACTCGCTTTTCACCGGGAGCGAGGTCGAACGGACGCACGTCGAAAACCCGGCCGTCGAAGGCAAACTCGACCTCGCCGACCTGGCGGCGGATGCCCGCGTTGAGAAGTTCGAGGAAAACCGCGACGGTCTGCGGGCTTGCGGGCAACGGCCGGATGACGAGTCGCGTGATGGCGACATTTTCCCGCGTTTCCGACCCCGCCACGGGCAGCACCCGGACATGGGCCGAAGACCGGGCGCGCGCGGCACCGAGCGACAGGTCGGTGAGCACGAGAATCTCGTGTGCGCCGTCAGCGCGCGCGGCGAGCAATCCCTCCGCGAGATCG
>CAXTRS010000590.1:0-581 GCA_964246635.1 uncultured Chthoniobacterales bacterium
CGGCTGGCCACCGGCACCCCGCGCCCGCCGCCGCCCTTGCCGCCGCTGCTGCCGACCCCCACGCGGGTGTAAAGCGTTCCGCTCCCTTCGTCGAGCCAGACGCCGGGCAGCCGAAAGCGGGTTTGCTGTTCGCTGAGCAGTTCCCAACGGCTGACCCGCGGGCTGTTGGTGAAAGTCACCAGCGCGAGGAGTTCGCCTTTGCGGTCGTCCCAAAAAAGTTTGTAGTGCGTGACCACCGCATCGACCGCCCAGGTTTGCGCGGTGTCCGGGCTGACGATGCGCACGCTCGCGGCGTCGCCAACGCTGCCGCGACCGCGCGCCTGGCTGTGGGGTGGGATTGCCATGATCCCAAAAAATGCGAGGCCGGCCAGGAGCGCGCCGGCGACGCGGGTGAAGCGAAGCGTAGGAATTTTCATCGGGTGTGTAGTCTGACGAGTTCGTGCCTGCTTTCGTTCGTTCTCGCTCCTTTTCACTTCGCGTCTCGCCGCTTGCCTAGATGCAATGCCTTCGAGGTGGATTGCCACCAACCCGGGGCCATATTATTAGGCGGCCCCCCGCCCAATATTTTTTTTTAAAAAAAA
>CAXTRS010000590.1:591-1820 GCA_964246635.1 uncultured Chthoniobacterales bacterium
GTTCGTGGTGGATGGCGACGTCAGGGCGGCATTTGGTTGCGGCGGCACGCCGCGTATTCTTTTCTTCGCAACTTCGCTGCAATTAATGGCGCCCGGAGGTCACCATCCACCCGCGAATTGAGCCGGCGGCGTTTTGCGTGCACAGTGCGGCCATGAAATCGCCGCAGAGCTCCCCGCAGCACGCTTTCGCCACCCGCGTCATTCACGCCGGCCAGTCGCCTGACCCGACGACGGGTGCGATCATGATGCCGATTTACCAGACCTCGACTTACGTGCAGGAAAGTCCGGGCCGGCACAAAGGCTACGACTACGCGCGCTCGATCAATCCGACGCGCAGCGCCTTCGAGCGTTGCATCGCGGACCTCGAGAGCGGCACGCGCGCGTTTGCGTTTGCCTCTGGACTTGCGGCGATGGCGACCGTGCTCGACGCGCTCGACAGCGGCAGCCACATCGTGGCAAGCGACGATCTTTACGGCGGCACGTTTCGCTTGTTCGAGCGAGTGCGGCGCAACTCGGCGAACCTCGATTTCACATTCGTCGATTTCACGAATCCGAAAAATCTGCTCAACGCGCTGAAGCCGGAGACGAAAATGGTGTGGGTCGAAACGCCGAGCAATCCGCTGCTCAAACTCGCCGATCTCGAAATCGTCGCGCGCCTCGCGCACGAACACGGTGCGCTCGCGGTGGCGGACAACACGTTCGCGAGCCCGTGGATTCAGCGCCCGCTCGAATTGGGCTTCGATGTCGTCATTCATTCGGCGACGAAATATCTCAACGGCCACTCCGATCTCGTCGCCGGCGTCGCGGTGGTCGGCGAGCGCAACAAGGAACTCGGCGACCGCATCGCGTTTCTGCAAAACGCGGTCGGCGCGGTAGCCGGGCCGTTCGATAGCTTTCTGGCGTTGCGCGGACTCAAGACGCTCGCCTTGCGCATGGAGCGCCACTGCGCGAACGCGCTCGAAATCGCCCGCTGGCTCGAAGCACAGCCGAAAGTCGCGCGCGTTCACTATCCCGGTTTGGAGTCGCACCCGCAGCACGAGCTGGCGAAGCGCCAGATGCGCGCCGGTTTCGGCGGCATGATTACGCTCACGCTCGACACCGACCTCGCGGGTGCGCGGCGTTTTCTCGAAAACACGCACCTCTTCTCGCTCGCCGAAAGTCTCGGCGGCGTCGAGAGCCTCATCGAGCATCCCGCGCTGATGACGCACGGCTCCATCCCGCCGGAAACG
>CAXTRS010000590.1:1894-2181 GCA_964246635.1 uncultured Chthoniobacterales bacterium
GGCGGTTGTCCGTCGGCGTCGAAGACAAGGACGATCTCATCGCCGACCTGCGCAACGCGCTGGCGGCGATTTGAGCGCCGCCCCTCCTTTGAGTTTGCCGTTTCCGCCAGCCCTGGCAGGGGCGGCAGAGCCCGAGCCCACAGCGTGAGCCGTGGGAAAGATGGGCAATAAATCCCAGCCCCGGCCGGGGCGGAAGAACCATCGCGGCGGCGTCCTGCTGACCTACGCAGGTGTTCTTACGCCTCTGCCGGGGCTGGGTATTCCGTCGACACAAAACCCGCGGCTTA
>CAXTRS010000591.1:0-2164 GCA_964246635.1 uncultured Chthoniobacterales bacterium
GCCGTAGCGATTTTTTTCGTTAAAGCCGCCCGCTGTGGGTGAGCATCAAAGCGGCGCTTACACGTCCAACAAAACCACGGATGAAAAATCACCCGCCGCTGTGGCGCTGCCCGGCCTGCGGGCGCGACTTTGCGAACCGCAACCAGTCCCACGCCTGCGGACGGCATTCGCTCGATCACCATTTCGAAGGCAAACGCCCGGAGATTCGCGCGCTCTTCGATGCGGTCGTCGCCGCCATTCGGAAAATCGGCCCGGTCCGGATTCTTCCCGAGAAAACGCGGATCGCGTTTCAGGTGCGGATGTCGTTCGCCCAAATCACGCCGCGTCGGCAATGGCTCGATGGCCACGTGGTGCTCGCGCGACGGCTGGAAAGCCCGCGATTTCGGCGGATCGAAACGTTTTCGCCGCGGAACCACCTCCATGCGTTTCGCCTTTGCGATCTCGGCGAGATCGACGACGAATTCCAAGCGTGGCTGACGGAAGCATATCGCGTCGGCGAACAGCGCCACCTCGAACGTCCGTAGGTTTGTCGCGCTCCTCACCGCGGGCGAAATGTCCGGCCGCTCTCTCGCTCCGGTCAGCCACGTGAAACTACGGGGCGAGGAGCTTTTTCAAAAACGGCGCGTCGCGGAATCCCGAGCCGCGTCCCTGGCGCACGACGATGAGATCGAGCGAGGGCACGACGTAGAGCCGCTGGCCGTGTGAACCAATCGAGACGACAAGATCTGCCGGCGCGTCTTTGGAAAGACAGGCATGACTCCAACCGGTGTTGCGCCAACTCCCGTTGAGTGCCGTCTCGACATCGACGACGCGCGCCGCACTGGCCGTCGCCGCTTCGCGGTTCAGCCAGAAGCCAAAGCCGAAAGCTGGGTTGGCGGTGGTGCCGCGAAAGCACTGCTCGAACAAATCGCCGCGCGCCACCGTGCGCAGCCCGGCGCGACCATTGTTCAGCACGAGCCGACCCATTTTTGACCACTCTTCGGCGGTGAGATCGAAGCCGCTGGCGAACAGTGGATTTCCCGCGCGATCGCGCCGGTATTCCACCGCTTCGATGCCGAGCGGACGCAGGACGTGGCGCTCGAGATAATCGGTCGTCGAGCCGCCGCGCAACTTGCGGCGCAGCAGTTCGTCGAGCGCCTGGAGCTGGCCGGGGCCGTAGATGAACGCGCTGCCGGCGGGCGCGACTTGCGCGAGCTTCAGTGCTTCCTTGTCACGGTTGGGTCGGTTGATCCGGTGCAGATGCGAAGCCCCTTCCAGGCCGCAGGTGAAATCCAGCAACTGCCGGACGCGGATCGCGCGCTTGCCCGCTTCGGCGCGCCATTCCGTGAGTGTGTCGCTCGCCGGTTCGTCGAGCGAGAGGAGCCCGTCCTGCGCCGCGGCCAGCGTGGCCAGGCACCAGAACGCCTTGGTGCCGCTGAAGATCGCATAACGGAATTGCGTCGTGTTGTCGGCGAGCAGCGTGTGGCCGTTTTGCACGACGAGCAGCGACAAGCCGCCGTGCTCGCGGGAATACTTTTGCGCCGCCTGTAGGGAGCGCGGCACGATCTCGGCGGCGGCGTGAACGCGCGGAAGGGCGAAGAGTGCCAGGAGGCAGAAAATCGGGAGGCGCACGGTGCCGTATTTGGAGCGCGAGGCCGGCCGGCTTGCAAGCACAACGGTCTCGTCAAGCCCGAGCCTCGTCCTGTAGAGGGAAGGCATGTCCGCATTCTCTTTCCGCCTGTCGCGTCGTCGCCTGTTGCAATCCGCTGCCGCCACGTTCGCCGCGCTCTCGGCGAACCCGCTCCGCTTTGCTGCTGCGGCCGGCGGCGACGGCGCCGAGACTGCCGGATCGCCCGAACCAACCGCCTCCGCGATTCCCACCGACATCACGGCGCAACTCGCGCGCTACATGGTCGCGGCGCGCGACACTGCCTTACCCAACCCCGTCTCGACCGCGTGCAAACACCACATTCTCGACACGCTGGGCGCGATGGTTTCCGGCGCGCGGATGCCGGCCGGGCTCGCCGCTTTGAAATTTGTGCGCGAACAAGGCGGCCAGCCGCAGGCCTCGATCGTCGCGTCGGACTTTCGCACCACGGCGATCCACGCCGCGCTGGCGAATGCGATGTGCGCGCATGCCGACGAGACCGACGACTTCGAGGCCGTGACGAAGGCGCATCCGGGC
>CAXTRS010000592.1:0-289 GCA_964246635.1 uncultured Chthoniobacterales bacterium
ACACGCGCGGGGGCAAGGTCGATGCGTTCCAAGCCACTTGCCGCGGCAGCGTCGAGCGCGGCGGCGGGGGTGGCGTGAGCGTCACGGTGTCGCCGGTCTCGGGCATCACTGGGATGTCGATAGCACTGAGCTTGAGCTGGCAGCCGCCAAGCTCGCCGCCGGCGCTGCTGCCGCCGCGCAGGACGACACGCGCGGGGGCAAGGTCGATGCGTTCCAAGCCACTTGCCGCGGCAGCGTCGCGCGCGGCGGGGGCCGGTTCGCGCCGCGGCCGGGGGTCGCGGCTCGGGCG
>CAXTRS010000592.1:299-2163 GCA_964246635.1 uncultured Chthoniobacterales bacterium
CTCCCGATGCGCGAAGCGCTGCCGCGGACGCGCAACACGTCGAGCAACGTTTGCCCCTCAATCCACTCGATGACGAGGAATGGCGTGCCGCTTCCGTCCACGCCGAACGCGTAAAAGCGCCGCAAGCCGGGGTGCGGATTTCCCGCCAGAATCGCCACCGCGCGCTCGACGCCAGTATGTGCGTCAGCAGCGTTGGGCAACTCGGTCGGATCGAGGTAGCGCAAGGCCACGACGCGCCCGCCTTCGGAGCGGACCTTCGCCTGGACCAGTCGCGCGCCGCCGCGACCGCGCGCGATCTCGGCGATGATTTCGTAAGGATCGCCAGCAGGCAGGCCGCCACCGGTTGCTTCGCCCACCGCGACGAGCGCGCGGCGGCAATCCTGCAACGCCGTGCGCAACGCCGCGGGATCGGCGGGGCGTTCGTCCGGCTCTTTCGCGAGCAGGCGGCGCAGGAGCGCGATCAGCGCGGCCGGCACGCCCCGCGCGGCGAGTTCCTCGAACGGCGGCGGCCGGGTGGCGTGCTGGCCGATGACCTGGATGAAGTTGCCGCGAAACGGCGGTGCGCCGCCGGTCAGCAGCCACCAGAGCGTGCAGCCGAGGTTGTAAAAATCGGAACGGATATCCAGTTCGCCGCCGCCCGCGCCCTGCTCGGGGCTGGCAAAGTAGGGTGAGCCGAAGAAGCCTTCCATCGACAGGTCCGACGACGCCGCGAGATGTTCCGCGCGCGCCCGATCCACGATCTTCGCGAGGCCGAAGTCGATGACTTTGACGTGCAACTCGTCGGCGTTATCGACGCTCTCGCCGCCGGCTGGAAGGACGAGCATCAAATTCGCCGGTTTGATGTCGCGATGAACCAACCCTTCCCGGTGTGCGGCGGCGAGCGCGCGGCCGACCTGCAGCGCGATGTCGAGCACGAGCGCGGGCGGCAGCGCGCCGCGGCGGGCGACGACCTGTTCGAGCGTTTCGCCGGCGATGAGTTCCATCGCGTAATAGCAGTCGCCCCCCTCTTCGCCGAGGTGCAGCACGGTGGCGACGTTTGGGTGTCGCAAGCGCGCAGCGGCGCGGGCTTCGCGCAGAAATCGCTCGCGCGCCGCGGTGTCGCCGGCGCGGTCGGCCTTGATGATTTTCAGCGCGACCGGACAGCGCAGGTTCGTGTCGAACGCGCGATACGTGATGCCCATCGCGCCGCGGCCGAGCTCGCGCAGATTGCCCTGCGCGTCGCGCTCGCCCTCGAAGTGTCCAAAGAAGCCCGATTCGGCCATGGCGCGCGCGGAGTCCCGGCGGCATCAAAGCACAAGCCTCTGCTGCTGAATAGAAAATCGGTTGCAGCGGCGGGTTCCATGTCTTCTAATCGAGCGGACCACAAGCGCACTGGCCGAACTGACCCGCCGCCGGGCGGTGGTTAGCGGCCGCGGCGGCGAAAGGCGAATTTCACGCCGGCGACAAGCGCGCAAAACGCGGCGCACAAGCCGAGTGCGAGGAGGTTTTCTTGCGCCCGCGGCGAGAAAACCAGCGTGAAGCCGCGGCCTTTGATGAGCGCGGAAAAACTGGAAACGCAAAACGGCATCAGAAACAGCCGGAACGTCTGCCAGAGGTCGAGCCGCGTCTTGCCGCCGGAAGTGCTGATGATCAGGGCAACGCCGATGATCGCCGCGATGCCGAGCGAGGTGAGCCACAGCCCCGGGCTGGGATCGAAATAACGCGCGGCGAAAAACCCATACCAAACCAGGTAACACCAAAGAACGATCCGGCCGGTGGAAAGCTGGGCGAAATACCGCATGACGCTGGAGTTGTAGAGGCGGGGGTTCAACCCCACACCGCCCGGCAACGACCCCCCGACGGAGTTGCCGGGCGCGGGGCGGGG
>CAXTRS010000593.1:0-2153 GCA_964246635.1 uncultured Chthoniobacterales bacterium
TAAAAGAACGGGATGAATCCTGTGGAACAACCCGAGTATGAACGGGTAACTTGCCACCTGACAAGCCCAAAAAAGGGCGAATGGCGAAATTTTCTGTCGGAGCGCGCTTTTGGCGCCGCGGAGTCCGGTTTTTGGGAAGCTGCGCGTCCCTCCGCGGGGAGGGAGGGTGGTTTTGCGGGCGCGGAGAACGGTTTTTCCGTTGCGGAGGGCCGTTTTGCGGCTGCGGAGAACGGTTTTGCAGACGCGGAGAACCGCGCGGCGGTAACGGAGCCGCGCGCGTCGGACGCGGAGGAGGGCAGCGCCGACGCGGAGCGCAATCCTGCGGCTGCGGAGAACGCTGTGGCGGGCGCGGAGAATGGGCCGTCAGTCGCCCGAGGTTTCTTGGTAGATGCGGATTCTTCCGGCTTCGACGATCCACAACTTGCCGGCGATGGAGTCCAACCGCAGCGCGGCGGCGAGGGAGCGGATCAACCCGGTGAGGTGCGCCGCCGTCGGCTTCGCTGGCAAGCGCAGCACGGCGATGCCGGCGTAGCGGCTGGGCAGGAAAACGAGCGGATTGGCGAAGTCCAGGTCGAGCGTGACCAGGCAGCGGTCTTCCTCGCGGCAGCGCTCGATGAGGCCGCGGTCGGCGGACTGCTGCAGAGCTTGCGCGGGGACGGTGCTGACGTCATGCCCTGCGGCTCGCAGGATGTCTTGTCCTCGGCGCCCCAGGTTTTCGTCGAGCTTGAGCTTCACGCCGCCGGCTCCAAGGGCACGCTGACATAACGCTCGCGCGACATCTCGGCGCCGTAGGCAATGCAGGCTTGGATGTCTGCCTCAACGAGATCGGGGTAGTCTGCCAGAATCTCTGCTGTGGTCGTGCCATCGGCCAACAGGTCGAGGATGAGCGAAACCCAGATGCGATGGCCGCGAATGCAGGGTTTGCCGAAGCAACGTTGCGGATCGATCCAGATGCGCTGGAGGAGTTCTTCGCGAGTCATGGGCGGGAGAAGGATGATACGGAAGTCGCTGCCTTGAGTTCGGCTGAAGCAACGGAGGCAAGGCAAATGGGTGAGGCAGGGAAATTGTCTCTAAGCATAGGTCAGCTTTCCTCGCGGCTCGGGGATTGGGCGGCCCAACGAGCGTGCGGTTTCGATCCACTCTTCGATGACCACTTGGGCATTGGCGACGGCTTCTTCATAGCTTGCGCCATCGGCCATGCAGCCGGGGAGTTCGGGGACTTCGACGACGAAGCACTCGTCGGCGCGGCTCCAGTAGATGATGAGTTCGTAGCGCATTCAGTCGATCTCCAGTTGGTATTTCAGGATCAGGTCGCGCACCTGCTTGACTCCTTAGGCTTTGGCTTTGCTCCCTTTGGGTTGGACGTTGATGATTTCCGCCACGCCTTCTCTGAAGAAGATGCGGTGGCTGCCTTAGCCAGACCGCTGGCTGAATCCCGCTCGCTCAAGAATGTAGCACAAATCGTCGAAGCTTAGGTTGGCGTCGGAACGATCCGCCAGAACCTTGGCAACGATTTTCTTCGCGCGGCTCATGGAGGCGGGGACGGCCGGGCTTCAATCGAACTTCCGGTGCAGCCAACTGTAGGAAAAGCGGTTGCCGGGGCAGTCGGTGGGGACGGGGTTGATCTCCTTGTGCGCTTTGACAATCGAGAGCCGGCGCTCGATGCGGCCGACGCGCTTTCTTAAATAGGTGATGAGCTCGTCGAGCGCGGCGTATTGGGCGCGCGTGGGCTGGTCGCGGTTGAAGTCGCCGACGAGACAGATGCCGATGGCGATGTTGTTGAGATAGTCGCTGTGGACGTGGCCGCCGTTGATCTGGCGGCGCCAGCGCTCGCCGATCTCGATCTGGCCGTCGCCAGTGCTGGTGCCGTTACCGATGACGAAGTGATACGCCAAGCCGTTGGGCATGTGGCGGGTGTGGCGATGGTAGTAGTCGAAGATGCGCGCGCTGCCTTGGCGGGTGCCGGAGTTGTGGACGACGGTGTATTTCCAACGGCCGCGCCGGATGCCGGCGCCGTTGATGCCGGCGAGCACGCGGCGGGTGAGGTAGCGGTAGTTCGCCGCGTCGTCCTCATCGCGGCTGCCGATGCCGAAAAGCCGCGCGAAGAAGCCGCGCTTTTTCGGAGGCGGCGGAGGCGGGGCAGCTTCTTCGAC
>CAXTRS010000594.1:0-2149 GCA_964246635.1 uncultured Chthoniobacterales bacterium
GGCGCGCACCGTCCGCCGGGGATCGGCCTCGGGGTGCAATGGCACCACGACATCGGTGTCTTGATTCGGCAAAACGAAATCGGGCGGCAGCACGCCGACGATGACTCGCGGCTCGCCGTTCAAAACGACGGATCGCCCCACGGCTCCCGGCTCCTTGTGGTAACGGCGCGACCAGAGGCGATGACTGATGAGCGCGGCCGGCGGCGCGCCGATGTCGTCGAGGGCCGCGGAAAACGTGCGCCCCGCGAACGCCTGGACACCGAGGACTTCAAAAACGTTGGGCGTCAAACGCGCGCCCTGCACACGTTCGGGCTCGTTTTCATCGACAAGGTTCGCGTTGTAGGTGCCGACGGCGGCGAGTCCCTGGAACAGGGTCGCCTGATCGCGATAGTCGCAGAATTCCGGCAGGGAAAACGAGGCGCGCGGGCGATCAGCCGATTGGGAGTAAACCCACACCAGCTTGTCCGGCGCCTTGAAGGCAAACGGCCGCAGCAGGACCGCGTTGATGATCGTGAAAATGGCCGCGTTCGCTCCGATCCCGAGCGCGAGGGTCAGAATCGCGACGGAGGAAAATCGGGGGGACTTCAGCAACTGCCGAATGGCAAAACGGAGGTCTTGCAGGAGTGCGTTCATGGGTGTCGCAGGGGTTGGAGAGTGCTGCGTCCGAGGGCGTGTGCAGCGGTCTCCCTTTCTTCTCCCCGAGAGAAGCACGCCACCTATGACAACCGCTGTCATAGGTGGAAAAATTTTCGTCACTTCCGAGCGCCCGCGTCCACCTTCTCAAATTCGTTGGAGCAGAGAACTGTGATGAGGGTAGTATCTTCTCCGCCCGCGGCCGATAGCGCCTCACGGCGACTGCCACGGACCCGCCATGAAACGAGTGTTTGCCCTGTTCGCCGCCCTTGCGCTTTCCATCCAAGTATCGTTCGCGCAGACGTATCGAGAGGCCCCGGAATTGAAGCCATGTTTCGAGGACGCGGGAGTCGCCGGGACCTTTGTGCTCTTTGATGTCGCCGCCGACACGATGCTCGTCTGGGATGAAGCGCGCGCGAAGCAGCGCCTCACGCCGGCCTCGACCTTCAAGATCGCCAACTCCCTCATCGGCCTGGATGTCGGCGCGGTAAAAGACGTGGATGAAGTCCTGCCCTACGGCGGTAAACCGCAGCCCAGAAAAGAGTGGGAGCGCGACATGGGGCTGCGCGAAGCGATCAAGATCTCCAACGTTCCCATTTACCAGGAACTGGCCCGCCGCATTGGGCTGGAGCGGATGCGCGAAGGCGTCAGAAAGCTGGGCTACGGGAACATGGAAATTGGCAACACGGTTGACCGATTCTGGCTGGTCGGACCGCTCGCCATCTCGGCCGTTGAACAGACCGAGTTTCTTCGTCGCCTGGTCGGAGGCACGCTGCCGATCGACTCCAAGGCGCAGCGCGCGGTCAGAGAGATCACGCTGATCGAGAAAACCGACGTTTATGAACTGCACGCCAAGGCCGGCTGGTTCGTTGGCCCGACGCCGCCGCAAATCGGCTGGTGGGTCGGCTGGATCGAGCGCGAGAAGCACGTCTATCCGTTTGCGCTGAACTTCGACATCCAAAACAACGCGGACGCCGACAAACGCATCCCCCTCGGACGCGCATGCCTCAAAGCGCTGGGCAAGCTCTGAGCAGGACTGGCGGGGCAGTTCGCCGGCGGGGTCTCAATCCGCCCCGGCGAACCAGCGCGTGAGGTCAGCGGCGATGCCGGCCGCCACTCCACCCCCCAGGCCCCGACCCTGGACAAAGACGCAGATGGCGTAACGCGGCCGCTCGCGCTCGAAAATCAGGCCGGCGAACCAGCCGTCGAAATTCGGTTTCGCCTCCTCCGGCCCGGTTCCCGTCTTGCCGCCGAGCTGCCAGTCGAGGCCCGCCAGGCGCGGGGCGACTCCCGCCGCGGTGCCGCGCGTCACCGCCTCCCGCATCGCCGCGTGCAGCCGGCGGCCGGTGTCGTCGGAGCGCTGGCCGACCGTGCCCAGAAATTGGGCGACCTGCGCGAGCGTCACGGTGACCTCGTGTTCGCCGATGGAGAGGCAATTTCCCCAGGTCTTGTCATCGGCGTCGGCGCGCAGGGTCAAAGCGCCGGGCGCCGCGCCGAGGCCCTTGGCGCGCAGGGC
>CAXTRS010000595.1:0-2136 GCA_964246635.1 uncultured Chthoniobacterales bacterium
CGCGCGCTCATCGAAATCTTCCGTCACCATGATCTCCTGCGCGCCGTGCGAGACACGCTCGCGGATGGCCAGCCGCGGACGTTGATGCTCTCGGTTTCCGGCCGCGGGACCGAGACCGACGGGATCGTGAACAAAGACTTGCAAGCCACCGTCGCCGCCCTGCTGCCGCGGGGTGCGCGCGCGCCCGTCGGCGCCATCGTCATCTGCCACGACGTGACCACGCTCAAAAAGCTGGAAACCGTGCGGCGCGATTTCGTCGCAAACGTTTCGCACGAGCTGCGCACGCCGCTGTCGATCATCAGCGGCTATTTGGAAACCCTGCTCGAACCCGCTGTCGGATCGGACGATCCGGAGACCGCGCGACGTTTTCACGCCGTCATGTGGAAGCACGCCCAACGGCTGAACTTCCTGCTCGAAGATTTGCTGACGATCGCGCAGTTCGACCGCCCCGGCGCCGGCCTCGCGCTTTCGAAGCGGCCCGTCTCGCTGGGGACGTGTTTGGCGAATGTGGTCGAGCGGCTCGGCCCGCTGATCGCAGAGAAACAGGCGCGCGTGCGGGTCGAGATCGCGGACGAATTGCCCGCCGTCGAGGCCGACGAAAGCCGGCTCGATCAAGTGTTTTTCAACTTGCTGGAAAACGCCTTGCGCCACGGTTCATGCGGCGCAGGCGCGGAACAATCCGAGATTTGCGTGACCGCCCGCCTCGCTGATCCAGATGTGGTCCAAGAAATTCACGTCGCCATCGCAGACAACGGCCCCGGCATTTCCGCGCGCGATCTGCCGCACGTGTTCGAGCGGTTCTACCGCGTGCGCAAAGACCGCGCGCGCCCCAACACCGCGGCGGAAGGCGGCGGCACCGGCCTGGGTCTGGCGATTGTCAAACACCTCGTCGGCGCGCACGGCGGCCGGGTCGCCGTTACCAGCGCGTCGGGACGCGGTGCGACCTTCCATGTGCACCTGCCGCTGGTGCATCCCGATGGAGCAGCGCCGACCGACAACACGCCAACGTTGCTCGCTTCACCCTGCTCAGGAGCAGGCTAAGCAGCGCTACGCCGCGACGCTACTTCTCCTCAACCGCGCGGACGTGCCGGATGTCGTTCGCGTTTTTCGCATACACGGCGTCCTCGGCGATGTTCGTCGCGTGGTCGCCGACGCGCTCGACGCTGCGCGCGATGAAGATCAATTCCAAATAGCCGCGAATCTGCTCGGCGTTGCGCGACATCAGCTCGGTGAAACGCACGCTGAGCTGCGAGTTCAGCGCGTCGAGCGCCTTGTCGCGCGGCTTGATCGTCAGCGCCAGCTCGACGTCGCCGTCGGTGAACGCGCGCAGGCTGTCTTTGAGCATCATCACCGCCTCGGCGGCCATCGGCTCGAGCTCGGAAACTTCGGGCAGCACGTCTTCGAGATTCAGCTTGCGCACCCGCCGCGCGATGCTGGTGGCCTGGTCGGCGATGCGCTCGAGGTTCGCGCTGACTTTCATCGTCGCGATGATGGCGCGCAGATCGCGCGCGACCGGCTGAAAGCGGAGCAGGATTTCGATGCCTTCGCTGTCCACCTGCTTTTCGAGCGTATCGATTTCCTCGTCGTCGGCGATGACCTGATTGGCCAGCTCGGTGTCGCGTCCGAACAGGCTCTCGAAAGTCTGCGTCAGGTTGCGCTCGGTCAGGCTGGCCATCATCAGCACGTCGTCGCGCAGCGAGTTCAGCGCGTCGTCGAAAGATCCGAGAATGTGTTCGTTGGGAAGCGGAGTCATGAGCGGGCGAAGCGGCTGTGGAGGCCAGCGACACTTTAGCATCCGCCGGCGGTCGGAATAGGAACGCTTTGTAACAAAATCTTCACACTTCCGTGCGTGCCGCCGCGAAAGAGCGAGGCCATCGTTTCCGCGTTGCCCGCGCGGTGCATTCCATCCCGCCGCGCGACTCGGGCACGACTCAAATCCTCTTCATACCAACCCCATGACGATCCACCTTCGCTTCCTCGCCTGCGGGCTGCTCGCCCTCCTCGGCAACGCCGCAACGCTGCGCGCACAAACCACCACCGCGCTCACCGGCGCGGGCGCCACGTTTCCCTATCCGATCTACTCGAAGTGGTTCGCGGAATACAAAAAGGTCGATCCGTCGGTTTCGTTTAATTACC
>CAXTRS010000596.1:0-2135 GCA_964246635.1 uncultured Chthoniobacterales bacterium
GGCGTGCTCTGGGTTTGCGCGGCGATTTCGACGGGGTCGCCTCAGGCTTGGGTTCTTGCGCGCGACTCACGGCGACGAAGACAGCGGAGGGCAGGCACGGAAGGAAAAGGAGCGCGCACGCCGCCGCCGTCGCAAGGAGGAGCGTGCGACGGGATCGGGGAATCACGGACAGGACAACGCGTGACATGCCGGAAAATTGCACCCGCGCACCCGCTTTACAAATATTCGCGCGGGTCCGTGATGCGTCCGGTCAGCGCGCTGGCGGCGACGGTGTAGGGGCTGGCCAGAAACACTTTCGCTTCCTTGTTGCCCATCCGGCCGGGAAAGTTGCGGTTCGTCGCGCTGATGCAGTGCAGGTTCGGTTTGTTCAATCGCCCAAAGGTGTCCGCCGGCCCGCCGACGCACGCCGCGCAGCTCGCGTTCTCGGTCATGCGCACGCCGGCCTCTTCGAGCACCGACCAAACCGAGCGGTCGCCGAGCTGGAGTTTGTGCAACTCGTCCACGACGGTCGGCGTCGCCGGCACGCCGAAAGTGTCGATGGCCACGCGGCGGTTTTTCACCACTTCAGCGAACGCCAGGAAATCGCTCGTTTTGCCGCCGGTGCAGGAGCCGATGTAGGCGCGGTCGAGCGCGATGTGACCGAGCGTTTTGGCCAGCGCGGTTGCCTGGGTTCGGATGCATCGCCACGGTCGGCTCGAGTTTCGAGAGATCGACCGCCGCGTCGTAAACGAACGTCTGCTCCCTATCCGGCTCGACCGGCTCGTAGTCCGTCTTCGTGCCATTCGCGCGCAGGCGCGGACCGAGGTAATCGAACGTCTTCCGGTCCGCCGCGAAGATGCCGTTTTTGCCGCCGGCTTCGATGGCCATGTTGGCGATCGTCATGCGGTCGTCGATGGCGAGGCTGCCGGCGCCGGGGCCGTCCCACTGCATCGCGCGATACGTCGCGCCATCGAAGCCGATCTCGCCGATGACATGCAGGATCACATCCTTCGCCATGACCCCGCGCGGCAGCTCGCCTTCGAGGTGAAAACGCATCGTCTCCGGCACCTTGAGCAGCAGCTTGCCGGTGCCCAGGACGAAACCTGCGTCCGTGTTGCCGATGCCGGTGGCGAACTCGCCGAATGCGCCCGCCATGCAGGTGTGGGAATCGGTGCCGAAGAGCACTTCGCCCGGCCGCGCGTGTCCTTTTTCGGGCAGGGCGGTGTGGCAGACGCCGGCGAAGTGGCTGCCGTATTGCCGCCGGAGCTGCCCGCGGCCGGGATCGAATTTCCAATGGCCGCCCGGGTCGTCGATGACGTCGTAAAAATACGGGATGCCCTGCTCGCGGACGAACTCGCGCAGAATGTCCACGTTGCGATTCGACAGGCTGTCGGCGGTGAAAATGTAATGGTCGGGAATGATGACGATCTTGCGCGGGTCCCAGACTTTCGCATGACGGCCGAACTCGCGGTGAAAAATCCCGATCGTGCCCGGCCCGAGCACATCGTGCGTGAGCAGGAGATCGGCGTTGACCCAGACGTTCTCGCCCGGCGCGATGCGGGCCTTGCCGCTGGCGCGGGCAAGGATTTTTTCGGTGAGCGTCATACGGCCAAGAGCGGCGGAAACTTCGCACCCGCCGCGTCGCGAGCGCAAACGGGTTTTTGCCCGCCGGCGCGGCGGCAGGCTTCTCATGGTGAGCCACGTCTGGATCGGCTCCTCGTTCCCCGCAACACAACGAAGAAATAGTGTTCGGATGAGTCTCCATCCTTCGCGCAGTCCCAAGCTTGGCTGAAAAACTTTGAACGTCCATTGCCCGGGTTGGTCTCACTCCTTCACTTCGCAGGTTGGGGAGTGCCTGCTGTCTCAGCAGTTTGAGATTCAGCAATTTCCCACTTGCGGGTTACGGGGATTGTGCCAACAATGTCACATCGGGGCACCCGTCCCGGTATCAGCAAAAACCCAACGGCGCGCGAGCGTCGTTACAACCCACCCAAATCAGACCATGAACCTAGGACAACGCCTGAAAACCCTCCGCAAACGCTTGCTGCTCTCGCAGGAAGCCGTCGGCGCGCAAGGCTTCGTTTCCACGCCCGGCTGGATCAAGATCGAGAACAACCAGCGGCTGCCGAGTGACACGCTCGTCACCAAATTCGTCA
>CAXTRS010000597.1:0-2134 GCA_964246635.1 uncultured Chthoniobacterales bacterium
GTGAAGGGCACAACGACGCGGTCGCCTTTTTTGAGTTTGGTCACCGCCTTGCCGACCTCTACGACGACGCCCATCGGCTCGTGGCCCATGATGTCGCCGGCTTCCATCGTCGGCATGTAGCCGTCGTAAAGATGGAGGTCGCTGCCGCAGATCGCGGTGGCGGTGATTTGGATGATCGCGTCGGTCGGTTCCATGATCACGGGATCGGGAACGTTGTCCAAACGCATGTCTTCTTTGCCGTGCCAGCAGATGGCTTTCATAGTTCGTTGGTGTTGGTGAATTCTTATTTGGTTGCTTCGGATCCAGCCGTGACGCAGCCCCCACTGATACGACGGGGCCGCGTCCGGCCTAAGATCGGGTCGGCTATCGGGTTGCCGAGGAGCCGTCGCCCGCAAAGGCTTTCTTCAGTTCTTCCGCCGCGAATATTTCCGCCTGCTTGGCCTTGTCCACGGCCCCGCCCATGCCGAAGAATTCGTGCAGCACGCCGTCGTAGGTTTTCGTCGTCACGCGCACGCCGGCTTCTTCGAGCTTCTTCGCGTAAGCGGCGCCATCGTCACACAACACGTCCTGCGCGGCGAGGATGAAGGTTGCTGGCGGAAGTCCCTTCAAATCAGCCGCGTTTATCGGCGAGGCGTGCGGCTTTTTGCTGTCATCCGGGCTGGCGAAATAGTGCCCGGAAAACCACGGCAGATTTTTCTCCGGCAGCGTCGGCGAGAGTTGATTCTCCTTGTGCGACGGCCGCATCGAATTCCAATCCGTCACCGGGTAAACGAGGAGCTGGTGGATCGGCATCGCGCCGCCGCGTTCCTTGGCCATCAAGCAGACCACGGTGGAAGCGTTGCCGCCCGCGCTCTCGCCGCCGACGGCGACGCGCTTGGAATCAATGTTGAGTTGCTTGGCGTTGTTGATGATGTCCTGCACCGCCGCGTAACAATCCTCGACCGGCGTCGGGAATTTGTTCTCCGGCGCGCGGCGATAATTCACGGAAATCACGACGCAGCCCGCCATGTCCGCCAGCGCGCGGGCGCTTGTCTCATAGACCTTGGCGTCGGCTACGACGAAGCCGCCGCCGTGGAAATAGACCAACACGGGCAAGGGTGGCTGGCTCGTGTCCTTGCCCTTGTTGCCTTGTGGACGAAAGAGCAGCGCGTCAAGCTTCTCCCCACCGGCGCCAGCGACGGTGATTTTGTCGCGATCGCCGACGTCATCCTTGGCTGGTTTGCCGTGCGTTTTCGCCACGGTCGCGGCGGCAACGCCGGGCGGCGGCTGACGCCGGGCCTCGGCGAGGTCGAGCTGATAAAACGGCTTTGGCTTGGCGTCCATCATCGCCTGGGCGACTTCCTTCATTTGCGGGTCGAGCTTGTTCAAAAACTCGGCTGGCGGCGGCGGGTCGGCCACCGGCTTGTCGGCGGCGCGCAGGGCGGGGGAGATGACACTGCCGGCGAGGAGCAGGGCGACGCCAGTGAAGAGGGCCGGGAAACGGCAGTTCATGGTGATGGTAGTGGGTAGTTTCTTATTCTTATGGGTTCATGTGTGAATGATTGAAGGACGCTCAGTTCGCTGGGTTTGTTACGCTCGGAAGGACGACAGATTCGCGGCCGCCGTCGATGCGCGCAGTCGTCCGCAAGGATAAGAAGTGAGAGAGGAGAGATGACAGCATGGTAATAATGAAGAGAGAGGAACGCTGGCAACCGAGCCGGCGCCATGTGTTGGTCAGATGCGGCGCTCGCTGTGTCGCAGATTTTCGGGCTTTCCCTGAATTTGCCGGCGGGAATTTCCCGCTGCGGATTTGCCGCCAAACTTCGCGGCGAAGGCACGGCAGCGCGCTAGCGAGTTGTCTCCCTGGCGATGCTCGTGATCGCAGGCATCTTTCCCTGACATGACTCACCCCGGTCAAGTGCTCAATCGTGCCGCGCAAGACCTTCCGCACGACACGTATGATTTCGTCGTGGTCGGCGGCGGCCTACTCGGCACTGCGTGCGCGAGGTTTCTGCGCGAACTGGCGCCGGAGCGCAGCCTCCTGCTCGTCGAAGCGAGCGGCATCCCGAGCGAGGAAGGCGCCACGCACGTCGCGCCAGCGTTGCACCACCACGATTTTGCAGACACTGAACAGCGCGCGCGCGCCCGGTGGTGC
>CAXTRS010000598.1:0-2107 GCA_964246635.1 uncultured Chthoniobacterales bacterium
AGTGTAGATCGACGCCCCGCCCGCCGTCGCGCGGCAAACGTAGTAGGCAACCACGCAGGCGAGCATCAGCGGCAGGATGATGAGGTAATCGCGCGTGATCTCGAACAACACGAGGATCGAGGTGAGCGGCGCCTGCGTCGCCGCCGCGAGAAATGCGCCCATGCCGACGAGCGCGAACGCCAGCGGATCGAGGCGCGCGCCTGGCAGCAGCCAGACCAGTGCACCACCGAAAGCATAACCGAGAAACGCACCGACGAACACGGTTGGTGTAAAGACACCGCCGACCGCGCCCGACCCAAACGTGACCGCCGTGGCCAGGAGCTTGAGCACAAGGATGAGGGCGACGGTGTGCCAGAGCATTTTGTAATGAAACAGCTCGTTGATCGACGTGTAACCATTGCCAAATACGGCCGGTGAAATCAGCCCGAGCGCCCCGACGATCGCACCGCCGAGGGCCAACCGCGCCCAGATTGGAATACCGGACGTGGCGAAGAGGCGCTCGCTGATGCGCAGAAAGCGCAGGTAATAAGCGCCGATAAATCCGAGCAGGATGCCCAATCCAATGTAGGGCAATAGTTCCCAGTTCGAGTTCAACCGGAACCACGGCACGTCATAGACCGGCGCTTCGCCGAGAAAGGTGCGCGCTGTCTGCGTGGCGATCACGGACGAGACGACCAGCGGCCCGAAACTCTCCATGACGATTTGCCCGAGAATGACCTCGGCCACAAAGAACGCGCCGGCGATGGGCGCGTTTTGCACCGAGGCCAACCCCGCGGCGGCGCCGCACGCGACCAGCAGCCGCAAACGCGGCGTCGGCCATTTCAACCGGCGGCCGATCAAAGAAGCCAGCACCGCGGCGAGCGCGACCACCGGGCCTTCCCGCCCGATGGAGCCACCCGAGGAGGTGGTGCAAAGCGCCGAGAGCGACTTCACCAGGTTGAAGCGGAATGGTACCACCCCGTCGCCGAGCGTGACGGCCTCCATGTAATCCGTGCTCGTGCCCGAGCGGCCCACGCGCGATCCCCACCACAGACAGATGCCGGCCGCCAGGCCACCCACCGTCGGGATCGCCAGCCGCTGCCACCAGACCAGATGATGAAACGCGTCGTTGGCCACCGGCCATTTCCACATGAGCAAAGCGGTGAGCAGCCGGGCGAGTTGCCGAAAGGCCACGGAGGCGACGCCGCCCACCAAACCGACTGTCGCGGCGATGAGCAGGTTGACCTGCAAATCGCTGACCTTGATTCTTTCCGACAACCAGACGCGCAGCTTCAACAGCCAGCGCAACTGCCCTGTCGTGGCGCTCGCCGGGATGATCGCGGTGCCGGAGCCGTCGGACCGGGGAGCGGGAGAAACCGGCGGCTGGCTCAAGGGTGCGGGAAGGAAAAATCTTCCTCGGCCTGGGCTGGCCCCGGTTTGGGACATTGACGCGGCGTCGGCGCGTCGACAATCAGACAGGCGAGAAACGCGGCCAGTTTACACAGCCGGCAGGAGGGCGGCAAACTCAGAAGGCGCGCCGCAGCGCAGAAGCTGGTCGAGCCGCGCGGGATCGCGGAGCAGGCGCGCGAGCGCGCCGACCGTTGCGAGGTAGCCGCTGATCTGGCTACGCGGCGTGGCGACGACGAAGATCAAGCGCACCGGCTCATTGAGACTGGAAAACGGCACGCCGTCCTCGCTGCGGCCGGCGGCGACGAGGATTTCGTTGACCGCCGCGGTGCGCGCGTGCGGCAGCGCGACGCAGCCGCCGAGGTGCGTCGAACCGGCGTCCTCACGCGCCAGGAGGTCTTTCTTAAATTGCTCAAAGCTGCTCATCGCAGGGTGACCCGCAAGGAGGTCCGCGGTCTCCAAAATCGCGTCGCGCTGAGTCGCAGCGGTCAGCTCCAGGTTGACTAGGCGCGGCGTGAGCATGCACGGGCCTTTTTCGGCATCGCCGGAGTTGGAGGACGTCGCTATTGACACAACGAATGGGATGGCGAAAGGGGGCGTTGCGGGGTCAGGTGAAGGCGTTCGGCCACGCGGATTTTCAGCGCGGTCGAGCGCGTCCCGCACCTTCAATCAAGCGCTGGAAGTTGGCAAACCGCGACTCGTGTTTCGAGTCGTTCATTCC
>CAXTRS010000599.1:0-506 GCA_964246635.1 uncultured Chthoniobacterales bacterium
GGATGGGAAAAACTCGCCGCGCTCGAAGTCGCCAATCTCGATCTCGAAGCGGCGACGCGCACCTGGAACGCCATCGCGGCCCGGTTCCCGCGCGATCCCGACACGCTCGGGCGCGCACAGGATTTTTTTGAAAGCGTGGCCGACGAGCCAAGCCTCTCGCGGGAGATCCTCCGCCGAATTGTCGCGATCGATCCGCACGACCTCGCGCGGCAGTTGCGGGTCGGTCGAGCCGAGCTGGCGGAGGCGGCGCGGCGGGCCTTTGAAACGATCATTGGGCGCACCGAGCGCGAGAAGCCGTCCGACGCCCCGGCGCGGGCGAGCGGGAAAACGGGAGACGAGTCCGTGCTCCTGCTGCCAGCGTTTCTCCCCGCCGCGGGGCGTGGCTCCGATCCGACCCGCGTGCGGGCCGCCGCGAAGGACCCTGCTCCAGGCGCGTTTCCCGGCGCGTCCGAGGAACCGGCGGCCACGGGCGGCGACGGTGCGTTGCGCTCTCTCGCGATTGGCGA
>CAXTRS010000599.1:516-2107 GCA_964246635.1 uncultured Chthoniobacterales bacterium
GGACCCGACGGGACTCCGCTCGTGGATCGAGCGCTGGCGTGCGCGGCAGGAGGGTGCGCCGCTCGACGCGCTCTGGGCTTTCTTTTACGCCGGTGAGCACGCGCTCGCGCTCGATGTCTGCGAGCGCCGTTTGCTCGCCGCCGCGCCGGACGACGCACGGCTGCAACGCGGGTTTCTCGATCTCGTTTTCCTTGCGGAAGACAGCGCCCGCCTCGCGCGTTGGTTGCGCCCGGACAACACGGCGCTCGATGGCGAGACGCGCACCCGCCGGCTTTCCGCGGCGTGCGAGGCGCTGGCGCGTTACGTGCCGACCGTCGAGACCGACGCGCTCAGTCCCGCGCTGCTCGCTGCGCTCTTTCCCGACCTGGGGACAGCGAACGTGGGGACACTGCCCCGCGAACGGCTCTGGCAGGCTGCCAGCCAGGTGCTCGCGCCCGCAGGTCGCCTCACCGAGGCGGTGCGGCTCGGCGAGCGCGTGTTCGCCAGCAGCGTGACCGGACGCGCGGCGTGCGGGCTGCAACTTGCCCGCTGGTGTCTCAGCCTGCGCCAGACCGAGCGCGCGCGCGCGATCCTGCGTGCGTCGTTCGAGGAAACCGGCGGCGCCGCCACCGACTCCGACGACGCCGCGTTTGCCGACGAATGTATGCGCAGCTACTTCGCGCTGCTGCCCGTCGAGGAACGGGCGCCGTTTCGCGACCGCTTCACGCGCGCTCAACTCGCGGCGCTCGCGGTCGGCCATCACGACCGTTCGCCGACCCAGCGCCTGTGCTCGCTCCTGCTCCTCGACGCCCTCGCGGGTGACTGGACGGCGGGCCGCGCGAGGCTGGACGCGCTGTTCGCGCTCGGGCCGCTGAGCGACCGAGCCTTCGCCGGGTCGGGCGATCCGGTGGCGACTCGCCGCTGGGCTTATTGGCAGGGAATCGGGGAACGCTTGTCGAACCTGGGCTTCGATCCGCTGGCGATCCACTTCTACAAACGGGTGCTCGCCGATCCGGCGCGAGTCGGCCTTGGCGCGGACGCGGCATTGCGCGCCTCGGCGCTGCGCGAAATCCGCATTCGGCTGGCGATTCTCGAGTTGAACGCCGCGCCGGGCGACCCAGCGCGCGTGGAGATCGTCGTGCGCGATTTGCTCGCCAACGAAACGCCGACCGACGCGCTCGCCACGCTGCGCACCCGCCTCGGGGCAGGCACCGGCACCGTGCCGATGAAAGCCGAACGGCTGCCCTCGCTGGCGACGCTGCCAGTAGCCACGCGGCTGGCGGAAATCCTCTGCGCGCGCGAGCCGGAAAGCCCCGAGCATTGGCGCGCCCTGCTGAACGCCTACACGACCGCCGACGCCATCGGTTCGCTCGAGACCGCGTTGCGGCAGCTCCTCTTTTCCGCGCCGCCGGAGGAACCCGGGGCAACGGACGGCAGCGCCCGCGACCGGCACCCCCCGCGGGCGAGGCCGCCCCCCGGGCCCCCCCGGCCACCCGGGGCCGGCGTGCCCCGTCTACTCGGGGCGCGCGGACGGCGGGGTCGTGGCCCGGTTCGCAGGCGGTGAGCACACCACCGCGGACCTGCTCGTCGGGGCGGACGGCGTCAACTCCGC
>CAXTRS010000600.1:0-2082 GCA_964246635.1 uncultured Chthoniobacterales bacterium
GAGAGGACGGACCGGATGAGCATGGACGATCTGGCGGCGACGGCGCTCGGCCGCGGGCCGCGTCCTCTGGCGTTGGCGGCGCCGGCTGCGCCACGCCGCGCCCTGGAAAAAACGGCCGTCGCCATCAGAAGCACGCCAGAAGCGGCGGGCAGGCTCGGAAGCTGCTTTTCCTCGGGGTATGTTGCGCCTGCCCCCGGCTTGGAAAATCCCGTTTCTGTGCGCGCTGACTTCTGTTGGCGTCGCCTTCACCCTGCTCGTTTCCCTGCGCCAGTCGGGGGGAAAGGAGGCGGCGAAGGCGCCGGCGACTGACAACGCCAAATCCGCGGCGGCGACAGTAACCGCTGCGCACGCCGGCCCCGTGGTCGCCGTCTCGCTCGGCGACGCGTTGGGCCGGCATTGGGTCACCGCGCAATATCGCGGCAACGGCCGGGACGAAATCGTCGCCACGGTCACGAACAAGTCCGGCCGCGCGCTGCAACTAACATTCGCCGCCGGCCTCGTTTTCAACAGTGCCGCGGAGGGCCGCGCACAAGTCGTCGTCGCGCGCGACACCGCGCTCGACCTGCCTGCCAACGAGACGCGCCCCGCGCGCCTGGCCACCGCGGCGACGCGCTTGATCAACGCCTTTGGCGACACCGCCTTCACTTTGAGCGACGCACCCGAAGCCGCGCTCGCCTCGCTCGACGCCCTCTTCGCACGCGTGCGCGAATGCCCGGAAACCTCGCGCGAAGCGCTCCAGACCGCGGTGCTTCTCGTCCAAGAAAACCCGTCGCTGAGCGTGTTTGCCAAGTTCAGCGTGCTCGCCGGCGACGCGCCGAAAGGGCTGCCCAACGCGGAGGCGTTCAAGGTGAACACCGGCGAGATTCTCGGCGCGCTCACGCTGCTGAAAAGCGCCGGCTACCCGCGCACAAACTTCGCCGTGGCGCGCGAGCCGCAGCTCCAGATCGAGGCGATGATCGACCCGCTCGCACACGCCGCCGCGCTGACCTATTACGGGATCACCCCGGAAACCGAATGGACCTACTGGCGCGACGAGCTGACCAAGGGCGACGCCAGCACGCGGCACTACGCGCTCTACGGCATCGGCCGGTATTACCCCGACGTGGCTCTGCAAATGTTGCCGACCTGGGCGCGCGACAGACGACTCACGCCGATCTTCCGGCACAGCGCCGTGCAAGCCCTCGCGGAAACGCGCCGGCCGGAGGCGATCAGCGTGTTGCAGCAGCTCATCAACGAATTTGGCGGCAGCACGGAACTGGGCGTCAGCGCGCGCCGCGCCGTGGCGTATTTGGAGAATCGGCAGAACGGGCTGCAAGACACCGCCGCGACGGCCGGGTTGTCGTTCAAGTTGACGCAGGTCGAGTCGCGGTAACACTGAGTTGCCGAGTGCGGGTGTGCTGCATAGAATATCGACACGATGTTGGATAATATCCGCAAGCTACTGTTGGCTCGACCTTTTCAGCCTTTTGTAGTTCGCACGGCGGATGGACGGGAGTTCTTTGTGCCCACTGCGGAGCACGCTTGGATCAGTCCCAAAGGGCGTATTCACATCGAAGATGACAGCGGAGGCACCGACATGCTCTCGGCGCTGCTGGTCGCGAGCATTCGCACGATGGCTGGTGAGACCGCAAGCTAGGATGCGCTGGGTCCCGACTCATCCATAAGCCTGCTCCGCCTGCCCTTTACAACCCCCGCACCCTGCGCCAAGGTGCCCGCCTTCCTTTCGGTTATGGCGATTTTGATCAATTTTCTTCTCACAATCCACGTGATCGTTTGCATCCTGCTCGTGCTCGTCGTGCTCATGCAACGGCCCAAGAGCGAGGGTCTCGGCGCGGCGTTCGGCGGCGGATTCACCGAAAACATTTTCGGCGCCGGCACGACGGACGTGCTCCAGAAATTCACGACCTGGATGGCAGGCGCGTTTTTCCTGCTCACCGTCGCGCTCATTTTTCTCTACGCGCACCAAGGCGGCGGCAGCACGACCGCCACGCAGCAAAAACTTTTGAACTCCGCCGCGCCCGCCGCTGCGGTAACACCGGCGCCCACGGCCGCCGCGCAGCCGCAAGCCACGGCAAGTGCGAC
>CAXTRS010000601.1:0-2075 GCA_964246635.1 uncultured Chthoniobacterales bacterium
GCCAGCGCGCGCACGCCGTCCGTTTCCCCGGCGCGGGTGTTCGCGGTCGAGAACGCGATGAACAAAGCGCCGCTGCCGTTGCCGGAAACGCTGCCGGTGCGCGCGAGGCCGAGCGCGGCACGGCGGGCGAGCCGCTTGCACTGGTGCGGCAACAGCGGGGCGTCCGTGGCGATGACGATGATGATCGACCCAAACTCCTCGCGCCGCCGCGCCCCCTCGGGCAGCTCCCGGCCGACCGGCACGCCCGCGACCGTAAGCTGGCCGCGCCGTCCGTGGTTCGCCTGCACGAGCACACCGACGGTATAAGACTCTGGCGCCGCCGCGACGTTTGGATTTTGGATTTTGGAGTTTGGAATTTTCCGCGAAGCGGTCCCAATTCCACCTTTGAATTCGTAGCAGATCATCCCGGTGCCGCCGCCGACCGACCCTTCGGCGACCGGGCCGGAGGCCGCGCTGTCGAGTGCGTGATAAGCGTGCTCGGGCTTGACGTGAAAACCGTTCACGTCGTTGAGCCAGCCGTCCCAGGTCTCGGCCACCACGGGCAGGCTCCACCAAAAGCCGGTCTGGTCCGGCGGCCCGTGCGCGACGCGCCAAGCCACCACGGCATCGCGCACCACACCGACGCTGTGCGTGTTTGTCAGCATCACCGGGCCTTCGAGAAAGCCGGACTCCTCGATCCAGGCGGTGCCGGTCATCTCGCCGTTGCCGTTGAGCGAAAAGACGCCGGCGAAAACGGGGTCGTCCAACGCGTCGCGTCCGCGCGGCAGGATCGCCGTGACCCCGGTGCGGACCGGGCCTTTGCCCACGACGAGCGGGCCGTCGCCGCCGGCGATGAGCGTGGTGTGCCCGACCGCGACGCCGGCGACGTCGGTGAGCGCGTTCAGCGGCCCCGGCTGACCCTCGAACGGAATACCGAGCGCGCGAGCGCGCGGCTTGTCGGCGGCTTGCGTCGTCGAGGCAAAAACCGCGAGCATCCAGCCCGCGGAAAACACGAGTCGGAGCAGGGCGGGGTGGCGGTGTGCGCGGCGCACAAGCTAACTCAACAGCCGACCGCTGCCTTCATTCGGCGGCTGCGGTGGGCGGATGAGCCTTTCCGACACGTGCATGTCAGTGGCGTGAGTGCCGGCGTGGATGCCGGGCGCGATCACGTCGGCCGTGGCCGGGCTGCCGGTCGCACCGCCGCTGCTGGCCGTCTCGACGGTGCCGCCGGCTGCGCGCAGGATGCGTTCGGCGTCGGCCACACGCGCGCCGGCCGAGACGGTCACGGTCGCGCCGCGGGTGTCGGCCTTCGGCGCGTCTTCGCGCGGTTCGCCGAAGACGCCGCCTTCGGCTTCGCGATCGTGCGGCACGAGGCCGATGTCGCTGCCGCTGAAGCTGGCCGATTTGAGATCGGTGACCGCTTTTTCCGCCTGTTCTTGCGCGGCGAAGCGCGCGCTGATGACGCTGCCCGCGCTCGCGGAGCCGGTGGGGATGTCGGGAGAGGTGTTCATGATAGGGAAACAAATACGAATTGCTGCTGTGTAAAAATGGATTCGGCTTTCCCCGGCCACTTGGTTCCGTGGCCAAACAATCCGCGTGAGCGGCGCGCGGATTTGGTGAATGGTGAGCACGAGCCCCCCACGCTTTTTTCCATTCGCATGTCTTCCACGCTGACCGATCCTTCTTTGTCCACTCCCGTCGAGCACAACGATCCCGTCAACGCGCACATCCTCGCAATCAGCGAGGATAAAATTGGCGGCTTTGTGCGCGAGCCGTTCGCGGAGATCAGCGCGCGCAGCGGCGTCGAGCTGCCCGTCGTGCTCGAGCGCATCGCCGCCATGCTGCGCGCCGGCACGGTGCGCCGCGTTCGCCAGACGCTGCTCGCCACGAACCTCGCCCAAGGCGCGCTGGTCGCTTGGAAGGTCGCGCCGGAGCGGCTCGACGCGGCGTTCGAGTTCATGTTCAAAGACGACCCGTTCAGCGGTCACGTCGTCCTGCGTTCGACCGACGCGGAAACCGCCGGCAGCGAATACCGGCTTTGGACGACGGTGAAGGTGCCGCGCGGCTTTTCGCTCGCGGAACACTGCGAGCTGCTT
>CAXTRS010000602.1:0-2052 GCA_964246635.1 uncultured Chthoniobacterales bacterium
CCCGCAACCCGCAACCCGCAACCCGCAACCCGCAACCCACAACTCGCCACTCTTCACTCCCCGCTTCCCATCGCCTCGCGCCAATTCTCCTGCGCCTGAAACCGCTTTCCCGTCACCTCGTGCGACTCGTCGGACGCGAGGAAAATGAAAACTTCCGTCACGTCCGCCGGGTCCGCCCATTGCGCCGGGTCTTCCTCGGGTTCTGCCGCGCGGTGCATGGCGGTGTTCAGACTGCCAGGATCGACCCAGTTAACGCGCACTGCGCTCTCCTCGAGTTCGGCGGCCCACGTCTGGGACATGCCCTCGAGTCCGAACTTGGAAATGCCATACGCACCCCAGCCCGGGTAGCCGTTCACGCCGGCGTCGCTGGTGACATTGATGATCGAACCGCCGCGCTCGATCATCGCCGGCAGGGCATTGCGGATCATCAGAAACGGGCCGACGAGATTCGTGTGGAGCACGGTCTGGAAATCCTCGAGCGGGTAATCGAGCAGATATGGCATCGGCGCCGGACCGATGGTCGAGGCATTGTTGACGAGCACGTCGAGCCGGCCGCCGAATGCGTGCAGCGCCGTCGCCACGCTGCGCTCGACGTCCTTCGGCCGGCTGACGTCGGCCTCGATGATGGCGACCCGGGTTTGGGGATGCTGCTGCGCGAGTTCGGCGCGCACCGCTTCCAACCCGGCTCCGTGTCGCGCGGTGAGCGCCAGCGCCGCGGCCCCTTCGCGCGCATAATCCAGCGCGAGCTGACGGCCGAGTCCCTGCGACGCACCGGTGATGAGGATGTTTTTCCCGGATAAACGGTTCATGATCCGAAACCGTGCGCGGGCTTCGTGCGGACTGCAAGCGCCGGGCGTCGCTCGCGGCTAGTGACGGATCGTAAATCCAGCGGCACCCGCTTTTGGCGGCGCGCTCAGCGGCTGCTGCTCGACGTGGCGGATGTGCGCGCCGAGCGCGCTCTCCTCAATCGCGGCAAGAAACGCCTCGACTTCGGCGCTCTCCCCGCTGGCGTGCAATTCGACGCGGCCATCGGGGAGATTGCGGACGGAACCGACCACTTCAAAGCCCGCCGCGAGCTGCCGCACCGACCAGCGGAAGCCAACGCCTTGAACGTGGCCGGTGTAAAAAATCTGGCGGTGGACGGTGGACACGCTCGGGGAAGGAAATTCCAAAATCCAAAATCCAAATTCCAAGGAATCAATCCCAAAAGTCAGAAGGTTTGAAAAAAACGCTGACACCGGAACAACTGCCAACCGAAGGCAGTTCGTGAGGCCGTGCACCGGCTCTGCTTTTGTCTTTCCACATTTTTCTGCCTGATTCCTTGGGACTTGGACTTTGAATCTTGGAATTTCTCCCATGCTCTGGCAAACCGCGCGCGCCCCGCTCGACCTGACCTGTCGCGCCGCCATCATGGGCATTCTCAACGTGACGCCGGATTCGTTTTCCGACGGCGGACGCTTCGGTGCAAACGTCGAAGCGGCCATCGAAGCGGCGCTCACGATGTTGCGCGACGGCGCGGCGATCATCGACATCGGCGGCGAATCCACCCGGCCCGGCGCGCTGCCGGTTTCTGCCGAAGAAGAGACCCGGCGCGTGCTGCCGGTCATTCGGGCGTTGTTGGGGCGCGCGCCAGACGCGACCGTTTCCATTGACACCTCCAAAGCCGCCGTCGCCGGCGCGGCCCTCGAGGCGGGCGCCGCCATCGTCAACGACGTGACCGCCCTCCGCGGCGATCCGGAAATGGCTGAGGTAGTGAGTCGTCACCGCGCCGGCGTCGTGCTCATGCACATGCTCGGCGAGCCGCGCACCATGCAGGACGCGCCGGCTTACCCAAACGACGATGTCGTGCGCGCCGTGAGCGAATTTTTCCATGAGCGGTTTGCCTTCGCCGTGCAGCGCGCCGGCTTGGAACCCGGGCACATTGCCTTCGATCCCGGCATCGGCTTCGGCAAAACTGTCGCTCACAATCTGACCCTCTGCCGGCAGCTCGACGCGCTCGTCGCCGCGGCGCCCGGAGGCCGACCGCTCGTCTTCGGCGCTTCGCGCAAACGG
>CAXTRS010000603.1:0-2052 GCA_964246635.1 uncultured Chthoniobacterales bacterium
GCTTTTGCGGAGCCTGCCCGAGCGCGGGCAAGTGTAACTGGCCGTCGATCCAGACGCCGTTGAGCATTTCGCGCTCCGCTTTCTGGGCGCCCAATTCGGCGGGACGAAAACCGAGAACGACCGCCGCGATCGGCTCGCCGCTTTCGCTCGATTTGATCGGCACCGCGACGACTTCGTCGATCGTTTCGATCTCAGCTTTGCCGCCCACGTCCTTCGGAAACTTCCGCAAAAAATAGCCGATTTGCTGTTTGTCGGGCGCGCCGGGCAGCGCCAGACGAGCCTCGGCGTTCGGGCTGAGCGCGCCGACGTTTTCCGCGCCAGGCGGCGAGATCACGGCGCCGTCGCCGCCGAGAAAACGATAGAACCGGGCGTGCAGCACCTGGGTTTCCGCCGACTCTCCCGGAACCGGGTCGTCGGTTTCCGCGGCGATCACGTCGCGCAACTCGTCGCGGGCATTCGGATACAGGAGATCGAGCGCGTTGTCCTCGAGCGCTGCGTGGATGCGCGGCCGGCTGACCAGCGCGCGAGTGCGCTCGGCGAGCGCGGCACGGCGCACTTCCTGCACGCTGTGCAGCAGCGCCAGCTCGGCTTGGAAATCGCGCTGGAGATCGTGCTCGGTTTCAGCGGCGACTTTGCGCTGCGCGAAATAGAGCCCGACCGCCGTGATGGCGAGCACGACGAGCGTCATCGCCACCAGCAGGCGGGCGCGGAAGCTCGTCAGCCCGCACGGCCTCGGCGCAAATGGAGAATCAGCGCTCACGTCACGGAATCACGGAAAATCCACGCGCACCGTCGCGCCGTTTTTCAATTCCACCGGCCGTTCGAGCGTCGTCTTGCTGTCGAGCCAGGCTTTGAGTTTGTAGTGGCCGGCAGGCAGCCCGCTCAGGCGGAAACGGCCGTCGGTGTCGGTGGTGACAAAGTGCGGCGTGTCGAGCACAAGCACCAACCCGCGCATGTGCTCGTGGATTTCGCAGCGCAGCGTCACGAGGCCCGGGGTGTCGAAGATTTGCGACGGGATCGGCCGCTCTTCTGAACGGTAGCGGCCGAGGTCGAAACGCTTCGCCGGTGAGAAGGAAAAAATGTTGTGATACGTGTCGTCGAGGTTGGGAAATTCGATCTTCGTGCCCGCCTGCACGGCGAGCAGCGCCGGGATAAAGACCAGCCCCTTTTGATCGATCTGTTTCGTCGGCAGCGACGCCGGCCTGGGGAACGCGCCTTCGAGATAGACGATGGCGACCGGCGGATTCGGCGCGATCGCGCCGCCCTTCGAGACGATCTCGTAGCGCTTGGTCATCACTGGAGCAGTGCGTGACTTCGGCAACTCGACGCGGCCTTCGATGACGGCGGTCTGCGCAAACGCAGTGTTGGCAAGGAAGAGACACGGGGAAAAGCAAAGGAAGAAGCGACGCGCATTCATCGGATCGCTGCTGCTTAGCAGAAAACCGCGCACGACGGAAACTTCATCGCAGCGCGCGCGAAACACCGCCGGCTTTGGGTCACACCGTTGGCGGGCGAATGGTATAGCCGACGGCACGCAGCGTATGGATGAGCGGGGCATCAAAGCCGGAGTCGATTTTTTTGCGCAAGCGCGTGATGAAAATCTCGACCGTGCGCGTGTCATACGCGTGGTCGCGCTGCCAGACGCGCTCGCACAACTCGGTGCGCGAAAACACGCGGCCGGGCTCCTGCATGAGCAGTTGCAAGACATCGAACTCGCGCGGCGACAGCGAGATGGCCTGACCCGCGCGGCTGACGTGGCGGTGATGCACGTCCATTTGCAAGTCGGCGACCTTGAGCAGGTCGTCGGCGGTCGCGATGCCCGCGCGCCGGCCGAGCGCTTCGACGCGCGCGGCGAGCTCATCCATGGAAAACGGCTTCGCCAGATAATCGTCCGCGCCGGCTTTCAGCCCTTTGATGCGATGCTCGACTTCGCCGCGCGCGGTGAGGATCAACACGCGCGCGGGACAGTTCGCGCGCCGCAGCTCGGCAAGCACGGAGAAGCCGTCGAGTCCCGGCAGGTTGAGATCGAGCACGATGAGGTCGGGCGGCTGC
>CAXTRS010000604.1:0-2041 GCA_964246635.1 uncultured Chthoniobacterales bacterium
TGGTTTTGTCGCGGTGGGTGAAGGCTTGGTCGGCGGCGCCCTGGAGGTCGCGGCGCAAGGGGTTGAGGATGGTTTCGACTTCGAGGCGCAGTTTCGCGAGAAGTTCCGTCGCGTCTTTCTGCGCGTCGCCCTGCGCCCAGCCGGCCTCCTGGTATTTCTTCACCAACCGGCCGAGGGCGGCGATTTCCTCGGGTTTCACGCCTTTGAGCGTGTCCTTCGGCGGCGTCCGGTTTTCGCCGGGGGCGAGCTGGCCGGCGGCGTAGCGCGCGGCGTTGAGGAGGTCTTGCGTGGAAGCGGTGCTGAGCCGGGCGCCGATGCCGTAGGCGCGCCGTTCGGCGGAGCCTTCGGAGTATCTGCGCCGGGCGCCTTTGATGACGGGGTCGAGGGCGGCCAGGAGTTCGGCGCGGGCGGCGGTCTCCTCGTCCGTGCGGGTGCTGCTGCCGGCGCGGGTGGTGCGGATCTGGTCCAGCAATTCGGCACAGCGGCCGAGCGAAGCGTTCAGGGTGGTTCCATCGTCCGGTGTCCATTCGCGGTCGGCGAGCTGGGGAGCGACTTCGGGCTTGTCGGCTGCGTGCAGGCAGTCCTCGGCCAGTTTGATGGCGTCTTCGAGGGCTTGGTCGATGAAGCCGGCTTTCGCGCGTTTTTTCGACCCGGAGGGCTTTGGCGTGGGAGCAGGAGGGGAGGATAACGAGTCGTCAGGCATGGGGTTTGGAGGTTACGGAGCGGTTCGCTCCGGGGATGGTTTCAGGCGGGGAAGAGGGAAAAGGCGGCTGAAAGGGGCGTCTCTGGGTCGCAAAACCGCCGTGGAAGGGCTGTTTCTCGCAAAAACGACGGGGTTTCGCGCAAAAACCACGTCGGTTCGCGTTCCGACCACGTCGGTTCGCGTTGCGACCACGTCGGTTCGCGCTCCGGCGACGAGGGTTCGCGGTTCGGCGGCGGCGCTTCGGGTTTCTGCGACCATGATTCGAGGATCGGCAGCGCCCGTTCGCGGTCGGGCGACCGGGCTTCGCGCGCAGGCGACGCGGCCTCCGCTCTCGACACCGGCGACCGGTGGAGACTGCGCGAACCATTCGCCATCTCGCAGGTGCACATAAGCGTTCCTCGCCCTCCTTCTATGTGCTGCTTGCCCAGATGGAGGTCAAGTAAATACTTGCTACCTGCGAGGGTCGCACGACGGAATAAACCGCCGGGTCGCGCGTCCTACCGGGACCTTTGCGCCGCGACTTGGCAAGGAAGGGCGATCACTTCCTGGCCCGGTGGTGTCACGTCGAAGCGACGAAAGAGTTGCCGACGAGCGCGCCGGGCGCTGTAATGGCGCGCTAATTTCGAGTCATGAACAAATTGATCTCCTTCCTGCAACTCAACTTTCTGCCCCGCAGCGTGGACCTCGGCCTGCTCGTGTTGCGCGTCTGGCTCGGGTTGTCGCTCTTTTCTCTGCACGGTTTGGGCAAGGCGATGAAGTTTTCCGAACTCTTGCAAAAGTTCCCCGACCCGATTGGCATCGGCCATCCCGCGAGCGCGACGCTGGCGACGTTTGCCGAGGCGGTTTGCTCGCTGTTGCTGGCTCTCGGATTGTTCACGCGCTTCGCGGCGCTGAACATCGCGGTCACGATGGCGGTGGCGTTTTTCATCGTGAAGAAAGCGGCGTTGATGGGACCGGACAACGGCGAACTGGCTTACCTGTATCTGCTCGGCGCGGTGCCGCTGCTGATCGCCGGCGGCGGACGGTTCAGTCTGGATGCGATGCTCAATCGGTCGGCAACCGAGCGGAACGATTTCCGCGGCTGAGAATTTCCCCTCGCCGCCTGGCCTGCGGTGAAATCGGGGGCTGCGGATCCTCGGCTGCGCCCTCCAGTCAGGCGTCGAAGGAGCTAAGTGAGGGAGCAATCATACCGCGGCAGACGTTCCGCGGGTAGGGGGGGGGGGGAGCCCGGCCCGCGGGGGGGGGTGGGGGCCCGCCGGCGCGGCCCCCCCCCCCCCCGGGCCCCCCCCCCCCCCCTACCCCGGAACATCTGCCGCGTTACTTTTGTGGGAACACTTA
>CAXTRS010000605.1:0-2032 GCA_964246635.1 uncultured Chthoniobacterales bacterium
GCTCAGGGTCGCGCGTTCCCGGTCCCGGGTGCCCCGGGTCTGCTCGATCAGCACCGAGTCGTCGCCCGCCGGCCCGGCCCCGCGCCCCACCTTGCGCCCCTGCACACCATCGCCCCGCGCCTGCGGCGGGCCAGCCGCCCCCGCCGCCCGCCACGCTGACCGCCCAACAGATGGGCAGCGCGGAAAATCTCGACGCCATGACGGTGCCGACCCCCGGCGAGCTTTTTGCCGCGCTCGGCAAGCAGATCAAACCGAACTGGAGCGGCGCGTATCGCGGCCCGCTCACCTCGACTTACAGCGACCGCGCGCAGCTCGCGCTCAACCTTGGCGGCCTCATCGCCGACGGCTACATCGCGGTCGAAGCACAGGACAGCCAGCAGGTCAAAAATCTCGGCAAAGACATCCTCAAACTGGCCAGCGCGCTCGGCGTTTCCAAAGAAATCCTCGAGCGCGGCAAACGCATCAGCGACTTCGCGCAGCAGAACGATTGGACCGTGTTGAAAGAGGAACTGGAGGCGACCCAAAACGAGGTCAAGCTGGCGATGGAAGCCAAACGCGACGACGAGTTGGTTACCCTCGTCAGTCTCGGCGGCTGGGCGCGCGGCACGCAGGTCGTCAGCGACGCGATCGCAAAAAATTTCTCGCCGCAGACCGCCAGCATTTTGCGCCAGCCCGCAGTCGTCGGTCATCTGCGCGCGAAGCTCGGCAAACTGTCGCCGAAGTTGCAGGAGCAGCCGCTCATCAAGACGCTCAATGCGCAGATGGAAGAAATTTCGAAACTCGTCTCCTTCCCGCTCGGCGGCACTGCCAGCAAAGAAGATGTGCAAAAACTTAACCAGCAAGCCGTCGCGATGGTGAAGACAATCACGACAAAGATTTGAGATCGAAGAAAGAATGAAGGCCGAAAATTTCCCCAAGCTCATGCGCTTCCCTCGCCGCTTCTCGTCCGCTGATTTGTTCCTGGCGTTTACCGCCATCGTCTTCTTTTCGTTCCCGTCGCGTCCCGGTGTCGTCCTCGCGAAGGAAGCCGACACCGACGGCGAAGCCGTCGCGCAGGTGGCGGCGCTCGATCTCGCCGGCGCGTTCTCCAACGACGGCTACAAAATCCGCGACGGTCACTGGACGGGCACGATCAAAACTGGCGACGCGCCGGTGCTCATGGTCAACCTCTACGCGGGTAACCAATACTACTTCTCGCTCGGCGCCTCGGACAAAGCCAAAAAAGTCGCCGTCACGGTCTTCGACGAAGCCGGCAAGCTGCTCCCCGGCGAATTGACTTCGCAAGACTCCGAGCGCCCCGTGGCCGCCGCCGGCGTGGCCCCCGAAGCGAGCGGCCCGTATTACGTGCGCGTGCAACTGCTCGAGGGCGAGCCGGCCGAGTTCTGCCTGATCTGCACGTATAAATGAAAGGCTAAAGGCTAAAGGCTAAAGGCTAAAAATTCAGAACCGCGTATTCGCGCCTTTGTCTTTTCTTTAGCCTTTAGCCTTTAGCCTTTTCTTCATGGCCACCGAGTCGCTGCTGCCGCAGACCACGCAGAGCTTTGAAGGGCCGCGCGTGCGGCAGTTTTCCATTTTTTTGAAGAACAAAGTCGGCGCGCTGCTCGATGTCGTGCGCATGCTCAACGCGCACGATGTGCAGGTGCTCGCGCTGTCGATCCAGGATTCGTCGGACTCCGCGATCGTGCGCTGCGTGGTGAGCGATCCCGACCAAGTCGAGGAGCTTTTCCGCGAGCACGACATTCCCTTCAGCGTGTCGGAGATGGTCGTCGTGGAATTGAAAGAAGTCGCTACGGATTTGGGCAAGGTGCTCACGTCGTTGCTGAGCGCCGAGGTGAACATCTTTTTCTCCTACCCGCTGATGACCCGCCCGCGCGGCCGCGCCGTGCTCGCGCTGCACGTCGAAGACCACGAGTGCGCCAGCGCCGCGCTCGCTGGCAACGGCTTTCGTTTGCTGAGTCAGGCGGATATTTCGCGATGATGCGTTGTAGCCGGGATCGCTGATCCCGGCCTAGTTCACGTGCAAATTCAATCG
>CAXTRS010000606.1:0-2026 GCA_964246635.1 uncultured Chthoniobacterales bacterium
GAAAAAGATCGGCGAAAAGGCGACATGTTTTGCGCGTTCGAGATTGCTCGTCGTCGAGCCGCATTCGAGATCGACTTTTCCCGACGTCACGGCGTCCATGCGCGTCTCGGAAGTCACGGGGATGAACTTCACCGTCACCGTTTCGCCGCCGAGCTCGTTGGAGATCGCCGCGGCGACGGCGTGGCCGAGATCGATCGAATAACCGATGGGCTGGCCGCGCGCGTTGAGATACGAAAACGGGATGCTCGATTCGCGGTAGCCGATCGTCAGCACGCCGGTGTCGTGGACTTTTTTCAGCGTGCCTTTCAGCTCGTCCTGGCGCGGCGCGGCGTGAAATTCGTTTTCCGCCGGCGCGCGCTTCGCTTCGTCTTCTTCCGATGCTCGCGCGCCGCCTGGCGCGGCGAACAAAACGCCGAGCGCCGCCGCGACGGTTGTCGCCAGCAGCGCTTTGGGCAAATGGAACGCGTTCATGGCAGACTCCAGTGAGGATCAGGAAGTCGGCGCCAAAGAGGGATCGGCTTCGAGCACCCGCACCTCGGCCTCCGGCAACGGATGGAGCTGGCCTTCCCACTTGGCGACCACCGCAGAGGCGATGGCGTTGCCGACCGCGTTCGTCGCCGAGCGGCCCATGTCGAGAAACGTGTCCACACCCATGATGAGCAAGAGACCCGCTTCCGGGATGTTGAACTGGTTGAGCGTGGCCGCGATGACGACGAGCGAGGCGCGCGGCACGCCGGCCATGCCCTTGGAGGTCAGCATCAGCAGCAGCAGCATGGTGACCTGCGTGCCGTAGGGCAGATGGATGTTGTAAGCCTGCGCGATGAAGAGCACGCCGAAGGTGCAATACATCATCGAGCCGTCGAGGTTGAAGGAATAGCCCAGCGGCAGCACGAACGAGCTGATCTTGCGCGATACGCCGAAGCGGTCGAGCGCCTCCAACATTTTCGGGTAAGCCGCCTCCGAACTGGCGGTGGAAAACGCCAGCAGAAATGGCTCACGCACGAAGCGGATGAGCGTCGCCACCGCCGGCCCGAGGAACAAAAAACCGACCAGCGCGAGCAGTCCCCAGAGCAACGCCAGCGCGAGGTAAAAGCAGCCCATGAACTTCGCGAACGTGAGCAAAATCCCCAGGCCCTGCGTGGTCACCACCGACGCCATCGCCGCGAAGACCGCCAGCGGCGCCATGATCATCACCGCGGTGGTGATTTTGAGCATGACGTGCGCGGCTTGATCGAAAATGTTTGCCAGCTCGCGCCCCTTCTCGCCGAGGCCGGCGAGGGCGACGCCGACGAACATCGAGAAGACGACGATCTGCAGGATCTCATTGTTCGCCATCGCCTCCACCGCTGAGCGCGGCACGAGGTGGGTGACAAATTCCTTGAGCGTGAAGGAGGACGTTTTCAGGCTCGTCGAAGCGCCGGCGTCCGGCAGCGGCAGGCCGATATTGGCGCCGGGCTGGAGGATGTTGGCGAGGATCATGCCGAGCAGCAGCGAGACGAGCGAGGCGGTGACGAACCAGCCCATCGCTTTCGCGCCGACGCGGCCGACGGTTTTGGCGTCGCCCATGTGCGCGATGCCGACGACGAGCGTGGTGAAGACCAGCGGCGCGATGATCATTTTGATCAGCCGCAGAAACACGTCGGTGACGATCGAGATGTAGCCGGAGATCGCGGTGGCGGTTTGCTTGTCGGGAAACGCCTTGTTGCAAGCGTAGCCGACGAGGATGCCGAGGATCATCGCGATGAGGATATAGGTCGTCAGCGGACGGCCTTTCTTTTTTGTCGTGTCTGTAGTGGTTGCAGGGGTGTTCATGGGGGAAGAAGGCGGGAGGGAATTTTCCGGGGACAGATGGTTACAGATGGACATCAGCGCACGGCCCGCGGCCATGTCCCTCGAATGGGCAGGTGCCAGCGGGAACGCTCTGAACTTCAAATCTCTATCGAGCCTCTGCGCTGTAGCGGGGGGGGGTTAGCGGCGCGGTTTAGCAGCGGGATCCACGAGAAGGGGGGGGGCAGGCCCGCGCGCC